>NZ_DATELG010000204.1:0-12992 GCF_035276905.1 Phenylobacterium sp.
CCCGCCGTCCCAATAGAGCTCGCCGTCGATCTCCACGGCCGGAAAGGCGGGGGGCAGGGCGCCGCTGGCCAGGATGTGCTGGGGGCCGATGACGTGGGTGGCGTTGTCGAAATAGGCGAAGTTGCCGGTGCGCACGTTCACGGCGCCGACGCTGAAGCGCATCTCCCGGGCGTTGATCCGGTCGAAGTCGATCAGCCTCTCCAGCGACTGCTTCAGGGGCGTGGTGTCGTACCAGCTGGTCGCCTCGGGCGTGCCCGGCGCGCGCAGGAAGGGCGGGGGCATGCGCGGGGTGAAGAAGCCCGGCGCTCCGGCGCCGAGCGTCTGGCCGGCTGAGAGCTGGTTGAGCCAGCCGCGGACCATCCCTTCGGCCAGGCCGACGGTCCAGAGGTCCGACCAGCCGGCCTCGCTGACCATCTCCCAGAAGGCGCGCAGCCTTTCTATGCGCCGCCCGCGCGGGTTGCCGGCGATGATCCCGCTGTTGATCGCTCCGATGGAGATGCCTGCCACCCAACTGGGCTCGACGCCGGCGTCCAGCAGGGCTTCGTAGACGCCGGCCTGGTAGGCGCCCAGCGCGCCGCCGCCCTGCAGCAACAGGGCCACGCTTTCGAACGCCGTCCCCGTGTCGTGGGCGCTGGCCGCCGGCGCGGCGTCCCGCTCAGCCGCCAGCGGGCTCCGCGTGTCGTTCATGATCGCCGTCCCATGCGCCCCCGCTTATGCCTGATCCTGGTTGCGTGCGTAACGGTCTCGAAGGCCCATTCGTGGACGAAATCCGCTCAAGACGCCCGGCATGGGCGCATCCGCCGCAAGTTTATTGCGGTGCGGCGCTTTCGGTCCCATCGACAGATTCCCATTTGGCGGCTAAATTCGCGCGTTTGCGCTAAGGCGGTCCATCCAGGTCGGGTCGGGCCGCACTTGGCGTTGCGGGTGTAGGTGTAGGGACGAGAGAATGGGTTTCTCCCGGCAAGGTCTGTACGATCCGGCGAACGAGCATGACTCGTGCGGCGTGGGCTTCGTGGCCAATATCAAAGGCCGCAAAACTCATGATGTGATCGAGGCCGGCCTGAAAATCCTGGTCAACCTCGACCACCGCGGCGCGGTCGGCGCCGACCCGCTCGTCGGCGACGGCGCCGGGATTCTGATTCAGATTCCGGACGCGCTCTATCGCGAATGGGCGCAGGGCGCGGGCGTGACCCTGCCGCCCGCCGGCGAATACGCCGTGGCCATGTGCTTCCTGCCGCAGGACGACGAGGCGCGCGCCGCCGCGGTCCAGCAGTTCGAGCACTTCCTGGCGGTCGAGAAGCAGCCGCTGCTCGGCTGGCGGGACGTGCCGATCAACACCCACGGCCTGGGCGAGGCGGTGCTGGCCTCGATGCCGGTGGTCCGCCAGTGCTTCATCGGCCGGGGACCCACGATCCGCGACCAGGACGCCCACGAACGCAAGCTGCTGGCGGTGCGCAAGCAGATCCAGAACCCGCTCGCGGAGCTGGCCGTCAAGCGCAACATGCCGGGCCTGTCGCAGCTCTACATCCCGTCGCTGTCGACGCGCACGGTGGTCTACAAGGGCCTGCTGCTCGCCGACCAGGTGGGCTCCTTCTATGAGGACCTGAAGAACCCGCTGGCCCAGACGGCGCTGGCGCTGGTCCACCAGCGGTTCTCGACCAACACCTTCCCGTCGTGGAAGCTGGCCCACCCGTACCGGTTCATCGCCCACAACGGCGAGATCAACACCGTGCGCGGTAACGTCAACTGGATGAACGCGCGGCGCCGCTCGATGGAGAGCGAGCTGCTCGGGCCGGATCTGCACAAGATGTGGCCGCTGATCCCGCACGGCCAGTCCGACACCGCCTGCCTCGACAACGCGCTCGAGCTGCTGGTGGCCGGCGGCTATCCGCTGGCGCACGCGGTGATGATGCTGATTCCGGAGGCCTGGGCGGGCAACCCGCTGATGGAGCCGAAGCGCAAGGCCTTCTACGAGTACCATGCGGCCCTGATGGAGCCGTGGGACGGGCCGGCGGCGGTGGCCTTCACCGACGGCCGCCAGATCGGCGCGACCCTCGACCGCAACGGCCTGCGGCCGGCGCGCTTCCTGATCACGGACGACGACAATGTCATCATGGCCTCGGAAATGGGCGTGCTCGACGTCCCCGAGGAGAAGGTCGTCCGCAAGTGGCGCCTGCAGCCGGGCAAGATGCTGCTGATCGACATGGAAGCCGGCCGCATCATCGAGGACGAGGAGATCAAGGCCAGCCTCGCCGAGGCCGAACCCTATGAGCACTGGCTCTCCGAGACCCAGTTCAAGCTCGAGGAGCTGTCTCTGGGCGAGGCGGGCCACCCGCCGCTGGCGAACGATCCGTCCGGCCTGCTCGATCGCCAGCAGGCCTTCGGCTACACCCAGGAGGACATCGCCTTCTTCCTGGAGCCGATGGCCCGCAACGGCGACGATCCGGTCGGCTCGATGGGCTCGGATACGCCGATCGCCGTGCTCTCGGCGCGGCCGAAGCTGTTCTACGAGTACTTCAAGCAGAACTTCGCCCAGGTGACGAACCCGCCGATCGACCCGATCCGCGAGGAGCTCGTCATGAGCCTGGTGTCGATGATCGGCCCGCGCCCGAATCTGCTCGGCCGCCAGGCCGGCACGCACAAGCGCCTGGAGGTGTCCCAGCCGATCCTCACCGACGAGGACCTGGCCAAGATCCGCTCGATCCACGAGCTGCTCGACGGCGCCTTCCGCACCGCGACGCTGGACGCGACCTGGCCGGCGGAGGCGGGCGTCGATGGCCTCGAGGAAGCGATCGAGCGGCTCTGCCAGGAAGCCACCGAGCAGGTGCTGGCCGACGCCAACATCCTGATCCTCTCGGACCGCGCGGCCTCGGCCGACCGGATCCCGATTCCGGCGGCGTTGGCCACGGCGGCGGTGCACCACCACCTGATCCGTCAGGGCCTGCGCATGCAGACCGGCCTCGTCGTCGAGACCGGCGAAGCGCGCGAGGTGCACCATTTCTGCGTGCTGGCGGGCTACGGCGCCGAAGCCGTCAACCCGTACCTGGCCTTCCAGACCCTGGAACAGATCCGGGTCGAAAGCGGCCTGCCGCAAAGCGCCTACGAGGTCCGCAAGAACTTCATCAAGGCGATCGGCAAGGGGATCCTGAAGGTGATGTCCAAGATGGGCATCTCCACCTATCAGTCCTACTGCGGCGCGCAGATCTTCGACGGCGTCGGCCTGTCGTCGGAGCTGGTTGAGAAATACTTCACCGGCACCGCGACGACCATCGAGGGCGTCGGCCTGGCCGAGATCGCCGAGGAAAGCGTCCGGCGTCACCGCGACGCCTACGGCGACAGCCCGGTCTACAAGAACATGCTGGATGTGGGCGGCCAGTACGCCTACCGCATCCGCGGCGAAGCCCACGCCTGGACGCCGGAATCGGTGTCGCGGCTGCAGCACGCCGTGCGCGGCGCCCTGCCGGACGAGTACCGGAACTTCTCGCGCTCGATCAACGAGCAGAGCGAGCGGCTGCTCACCCTCCGCGGCCTGATGCGCCTGAAGCCGGCCGACCAGCCGGTCCCGCTCGACGAGGTCGAACCGGCCTCGGAGATCGTCAAGCGCTTCGCCACCGGCGCCATGTCCTTCGGCTCGATCAGCCGCGAGGCGCACACCACGCTGGCGATGGCGATGAACCGCATCGGCGGCCGCTCGAACACCGGCGAAGGCGGCGAGGAAGCCGACCGCTTCAAGCCGCTGCCCAACGGCGATTCGATGCGCTCGGCGATCAAGCAGGTGGCCTCGGGGCGTTTCGGCGTCACCGCCGAGTACCTGGTCAACGCCGACGACATCCAGATCAAGATGGCCCAGGGCGCCAAGCCCGGGGAGGGCGGACAGCTGCCCGGCCACAAGGTCGACCGCAACATCGCCCGCGTCCGTCACTCGACGCCGGGCGTGGGCCTGATCAGCCCGCCGCCGCACCACGACATCTATTCGATCGAGGATCTGGCGCAGCTGATCCACGACCTGAAGAACGTCAACCCGCGGGCCCGCATCTCGGTGAAGCTGGTCTCGGAAGTGGGCGTGGGCACCGTGGCCGCGGGCGTCGCCAAGGCGCGCGCCGACCATGTGACCATCTCCGGCTTCGAGGGCGGCACCGGCGCCTCGCCGCTGACCTCGCTGACGCACGCGGGCTCGCCGTGGGAGATCGGTTTGGCCGAAACCCAGCAGACCCTGCTGCTGAACGGCCTGCGCACGCGCATCGCCGTCCAGGTCGACGGCGGCCTGCGCACCGGCCGCGACGTGGCGGTGGGCGCGCTCTTGGGCGCCGACGAGTTCGGCTTCGCCACCGCGCCCTTGATCGCGGCCGGCTGCATCATGATGCGCAAGTGCCACCTCAACACCTGCCCGGTGGGGGTGGCGACCCAGGATCCGGTGCTGCGCGCGCGCTTCACCGGCCAGCCGGAGCACGTGATCAACTACTTCTTCTTCGTGGCCGAAGAGCTGCGGGAGATCATGGCCGAGATGGGCTTCCGCACGCTGAACGAGATGATCGGCCGGGTGGACCGGATCGACATGCGTCCGGCGCTCGACCACTGGAAGGCGCACAACGTCGACCTGTCGAAGATCCTCTACTCGGCGCCGGCGGAAGCGGCGAAGGGCCTGTGGAACATGGACCGCCAGGACCATGGCCTGGGCCGCGCGCTCGACCACAGCCTGATCGCCGACGCCAAGGCGGCGCTGGAGGAGGGCAAGCCGGTCAGCGGCGTGTACGAGGTGCGCAACATCAACCGCACCATCGGCGCCATGCTCTCGGGCGAGGTGGCCAAGCGCTACGGCCACGCCGGTCTGCCGGACGATACGATCCAGCTGAAGTTCCTCGGCGCCGCCGGCCAGAGCTTCGGCGCCTTCGCCGCGCGCGGGGTGTCGCTGGAGCTGTCGGGCGACGGCAACGACTATGTCGGCAAGGGCCTCTCGGGCGGGCGGGTGGTCGTGCGCCAGCCGCAGGGCTCCAAGCGTGAGCCGACGCGCAACATCATCGTCGGCAACACGGTGCTGTACGGCGCGATCGCGGGCGAGGCCTATTTCGAGGGCGTCGCCGGCGAGCGGTTCGCGGTGCGCAACTCCGGCGCGGTGGCGGTTGTCGAAGGCGTGGGCGACCACGGCTGCGAATACATGACCGGCGGCGTCGTGGTCGTGCTCGGCGACACCGGCCGCAACTTCGCCGCCGGCATGAGCGGCGGCGTGGCCTATGTCTACGATCCGGAAGGCCGGTTCGCTGCGCTTTGCAACCCCGCCATGGTGGAGCTGGAGAAGATCGGTCCGGCGACGCCGGCGACCGCCGCGGACGAGGGGCAACGCCCCTCGCAGCGCGCCGTCTCGGTGGAGAACAACGGCATGGGCGACATGCTGCGGTTCGACGCCGAGCGCCTGCGGATCCTGGTCGAGCGGCACCACCTGCACACCGGCTCGAAACGGGCCGCCGAGCTCCTGGCCGACTGGGACCAGGCGCTGGCCGCCTTCGTCAAGGTGATGCCGACGGACTATCGCCGCGCGCTCTTGGACCAGGCGGCGCAGCGCAAGACCGCCGCCGTCGCCGCCGAGTAATCGCGTTTCACGCCACACCCTTCCCCGTCCGGCTAAGGCGCCGGGCGGGCGCAAGGACAGTCTTTTTGATCAGAGCCTCTCGCTCCCTCGCGCGGCCCCAAGCGCGGGCGGAGGAGGCTCCAGAGTTTTGGAGACCGACCGATGGGCAAGCCCACCGGCTTCCTCGAGATCGACCGTCGTGACCGCGGCTATGACCCGCCGGCGGAGCGCCTGAAACATTACAAGGAATTCGTGCGTCCCCTGGCGACGGCCGACGTCAGCCAGCAGGCCTCGCGCTGCATGGACTGCGGGATTCCGTTCTGTCACCAGGGCTGCCCGGTGAACAACCAGATCCCGGACTTCAACAACCTGGTCTACCGGGACGGCTGGCGCGCGGCGCTGGAGAACCTGCAGTCGACCAACAACTTCCCGGAGTTCACCGGCCGCATCTGCCCCGCGCCCTGCGAGGCCTCGTGCACGCTGAACATCGAGGACACCCCGGTCACCATCAAGACGATCGAGTGCGAGATCATCGACCGGGGTTGGCGCGAGGGCTGGATCGCGCCGCAGCCGAGCCCGCGCGGCACCGGCAAGCGCGTCGCGGTCGTGGGCTCCGGCCCGGCGGGCCTGGCCTGCGCCCAGCAACTCGCCCGCGCCGGCCACGCGGTCACGGTGTTCGAGAAGAACGACCGGATCGGCGGCCTGCTGCGCTACGGCATCCCCGACTTCAAGATGGAGAAGCATCACATCGACCGCCGCATCAAGCAGATGGAGGCGGAGGGCGTGATCTTCCGGACCAACTTCGAGGTGGGCGCCGCGGTCTCCGTGCCGCGCCTGCTCGACGACTATCACGTGCTGATCATGGCCGGCGGCGCCGAGGCTCCGCGTGACCTGCCGGCGCCGGGCCGCGAGCTCGACGGCGTGCACTTCGCCATGGATTTCCTGACCCAGCAGAACAAGCGCAACGCCGGCGACCCGGAGAACGTCGCCGCGCCGAACGGCACGCTGACCGCCAAGGGCAAGCACGTCGTCGTCATCGGCGGCGGCGACACCGGCTCGGACTGCATCGGCACCTCGAACCGCCACGGCGCGCTGTCGGTGACGCAGCTGGAGATCATGCCGCGCCCGCCGGAGAAGGAGAACAAGCAGCTCTCCTGGCCGGACTGGCCGCTGAAGCTGCGGACTTCGTCGAGCCACGAGGAAGGCTGCGAGCGCGACTTCGCCGTCCAGACCAAGCGCTTCATCGGCAAGGGCGGCAAGGTCACGGCGATCGAGTGCGTGCACATGGAATGGGTCGCCGCCGACGACGGCCGGATGCAGATGCGCGAGGTCGAAGGCTCGGAGTTCGAGCTGAAGGCCGACCTCGTCCTCTTCGCCATGGGCTTCGTCGGCCCGCGCAAGCCAGGCCTTGTCGAGCAGGCCGGCGTCGACCTGGACCCGCGCGGCAACGTCAAGGCCAACGTCGTCGACTACCGCACCTCGGCGCCGAACATCTTCTCCTGCGGCGACATGCGCCGCGGTCAGTCCCTGGTGGTCTGGGCGATCCGCGAGGGCCGCCAATGCGCCCGCTCGGTCGACGAGTACCTGATGGGCGCGACCAGGCTGCCGCGGTAAAAATCTCCCTGCCCATCAAGGGAGGGAGGCTTTCACCGCCTTGACCAGCCGCTGCGCGCGGTCGCTCCAGCGGTGTTCGGCCATGGCGCGGCGGGTGCCGGCGCGGGCGACGCCGGCGGCGCGGGCCTGGTCCTCGACCAGGTCTCCCAGCAGGTCCGGAGCGTTCGCCAGCTTCGGCCAGGGGAAGGTGACGATCTCGCGGCCCTCCTTGAAGGCCTCCTCATAGTAGCGGTTGGCGTCGGAGAAGACCGCCGCGCCGGCGCACATGGCGGTGAACACCCGCTCGTGGCCGCCGGCGACGAAGCCGTTGTTGATGTTCAGCACCACCCGCGCGCGCCTGAGCGTGTGCAGGGTCTCGGCGAAGCTGCCGACGCCGCCGTAGACGAAGCTCGGGTAGCGCTCGGCCAACCCCTCCCAGCCGGCGCCCCACAGATGCAGCGGCAGGCCCGCCTGGCCCAGCCGGTGGATCAGGGCGTCGCGGTGGTAGGCCTCGGCGTAGGACTGCGCCAGCGTCAGCTGCGGCATCAGGGCGACGAGCAGGTCCCGGCTGAGCTCGGCGCCGACATCGCGCAGAGTTGCGCGCAGCCCATCCAGCAAAGGCAGGCGCGCGTCGGCCGTCATCCGCGCGACGAGGCTCTCCGCCAGCACCTTGCTCGCACCCTCCGGCCACTCGCGCCAATAGGCGCTCGGCGCGCCGCGATAGGTGCCGGTGAACATCAGCGGAATGTCGCGCCGGGCGAAGGTCTCGTCGGAGAGGTCGGGCGGTTCCGGCAGCGCGTTCGCGCCCGGCGGAAGGAAGCCCAGCTGGCTGAAGTTCGCGCCCGCCCCGATCGCATTGACGAACGGAATGTGGCTGCGGTCGAGGAAGAAGCAGACGTTCCTGCGGATCGGCGTCTGGATGCGCGCGATGTGATGGACCGGGTGGTCGACGTAGATCGAGGCGTAGACCACCCCCAGGACGTCATAGATCGTGCCGGCTTCGCCCCTCAGGTCGGCGCCCACGCCGCTGAAGCCGAACAGGCAATGCGGCGCGGGCTGCAGGGCCGCGTTCAGCTGCTGCTGGCGGTCGTCCGCCGCCATGTCGGCGATCACCGCCTCGTGGCCGGCCTCGATCAGCGCCTGCGCCAGCTGGTCGACGTGCAGCCGCAGCGATCCGTACTGGGACAGGCCTTTGAGCAGGACGAAGCGCACGGCGGACCTCGAGCGACGAACGGTCCTTAGTCTGCCGATTCCATATCCTGGGGGAGGTTGCGGCCGTTTGTCCAAGGCCGCGCTGGAACAAGGCCCGTTCCACAGCCATTGCACCACTTGCGGAGGATGCTGCGTGCGGCGGCGTCCGCGGCGAGCGGGGCGCCCGCCGCTGCTCTCCGTCTGACCGGAGTAGGGCGATGAGCCTGGAGCCCACGCCGGGCCATGCAGAACGCATGCCCGCGACTCATCTGCCGCTGAACCGGCCGGGCGCGCCGCAGCGGCCGAAAGTCGAGTGCTGCATCGGCGAGACGGCCATCCGCGCCTATGACATCCGTGGCCATGCCGGACGCGACATCGACCGCGCGGGCGCCTATGCGCTGGGGCTCGCCTATGCGGGCGTGGCGCGCGAGGCCGGCGTCCAGCGGGTGGGGGTCGCCCGCGACGGACGGCTCAGCTCGCCGACCCTGGAGCAGGCGCTGGTCTGGGGCCTGATGGACGGAGGCATGCGCATCGAGCGGCTGGGCGTGGGGCCCACCCCGATGCTCAGCTTCGCGCTGCGCGAGCATGGCCTGGGCGGGGCGATCATGGTCACCGCCTCGCACAACCCGGCCGAGGAGAACGGGTTCAAGATCATGATCGGCGAGCAGCGCCTGCACGGCGAGGCGCTGAAGAAGCTGGTGCGCAGCCCCTGCGTGCCCGACGTCTGCGGCTCGGCCCGGCGGCTGGCGGTCATCGAGGCCTATGTCGACGAACTGGCGCGCGCGGCGCGTGGCATGGCGCCGCTCAACGTCGCCTGGGATTGCGGCCATGGCGCGACCGGACCGGTCGTGGAGCGGCTGACGGGGCTGATCCCTGGCAAGCACACCCTGATCAACACCGAGGTCGACGGCGCCTTTCCAGCGCATGATCCCGATCCGGCTGCGCCGGAGAACCTGTCGCAGCTGGCCGAGGCGGTGATTGCGGGCAGGTGCGACCTGGGCGTGGCCTTCGACGGCGACGGCGACCGGCTGGGGGTGGTCGATGCGGAGGGGCGGATCCTGTGGGCCGACCAGCTGTTGCTGCTGCTGGCGCGGGACCTCTTGGCGCGCGAGCCGGGCGTGGTCGTGGTGGCGGATGTCCGCTGCTCGAAGGTGCTGTTCGACGGTGTCGCTGCGGCGGGCGGCCGTTGCGAGCTCTCGCCGTCGGGCTATGTGCTGCTGCGCGAGACCATGGCGCGGTCCAAGGCGCAGCTCGGCGGCGAGCTCTCGGGGCACATCCTGTTCGACGACGGCTGGGGCGTCGTGGACGACGCCGTCTACAGCGCCATCCAGACCTTCCAGGCCGTTTCGCGGCTGCGCGGCGGCCTGAACGGCTTCCGCGACAGCCTGCCGCCGAGCTTCGTCACCCCGGAGCGGCGGCTGCCGTGTCCGGAGGGGCGCAAGCACGCGGTGGTGGACGAGGTCGCCGAGCGCCTGGCCGGGGAGGGCGCGGTGTTCGATTCCCGGTTCGGCGTGCGGGTCGAAAGCCCGGACGGCTGGTGGCTGCTGCGCGCCTCCGGCACCGAGCACAAGCTCACTTGCCGCTGCGAGTCCGCCCATCCCGACGGCCTGGACCGCCTGCGGGACGAATTGAAGCGGTACCTGAAGATGAGCGGCATAGAGGCAGAAATTTGAGTGGCTTGCATCAAATATCGAAGAGCGCGAACTCCACCCCGAGCCTGCGGTTCAGCACCGGCCGGGCGACGTTATAGACCGGCACGCCCCGGGGCGTGCGGCCCTCG
The DNA here is from genome assembly GCF_035276905.1 of Phenylobacterium sp. Classification (GTDB taxonomy): domain Bacteria; phylum Pseudomonadota; class Alphaproteobacteria; order Caulobacterales; family Caulobacteraceae; genus Phenylobacterium. The sequence continues at coordinate 10,131 of NZ_DATELG010000204.1, forward strand.
TAGACGCCGGAGTGGGCGTGGCCATGCAGGACGCAGCGGACGCCGTCGAACCGGTCGATAGTCTCGCCCATCCGGGCGGACCCCAGGAAAGGGAAGATCTCCGGCGGCTCGCCCTCCAGCGTCGCGGCGATCGGCGAATAGTGCAGCACCACCACGGTGCGCTCGGTCTTCAGCATGCGAAGCGAGCTCTCCAGCTTCAGGTTCTCGTCGATCGAGGCCTGGACGAAGGCCTTGATCGCCGGCTCGCCGAAGGCGGAGAGCATGTTGCGGCCGTAGCCGCCGATGAAGCCCTTGCCGCCGGCGAAGCCGACGCCCTCGATCTCGTAGGCCTCGCCGTCGAGCAGCTTGACGCCGGCCTCGTGCAGGATGCGGGCGACCTCCTGCGGCTGGCCGCATTCGTAGTCGTGGTTGCCGAGCACGCCGACCACCGGAATGGTGCAGGCCGCCAGATCCGCCGCCAGGATCTCCGCCTCGGGCGTCTTGCCGAAATTGGTGAGGTCGCCGCAAAGCGCCAGCACGTCGGCTTCCCGACTGACGCGCGCGAAGAGCTCACGGTAGGGTCGTTCGACGTTCTCGCCGACATGAAGGTCGCCCAGAGCCGCCAGCCGGATGGCCGCGCGCGGCGGCGCCGCCGTCTCGGGGGGAAGGTCAGCATCGTCAGGCGATAGGCTCATGCCGCTCCTCCAGGCCCTTTCCGACCACGTCGGCGAAGCCCCATTCGGTGATGTCGGTGACGTAGTCGCGCGGGCTGAACAGCCGGCCGCGGCAGACCTTCACCCGCGCCGGCGGCAGGCCGACCTGGGCCTGCAGGCGGGCGGTGAGCTCCTCCATCAGCCCGCGCGGGATCAGGTCGCGCTCGGTCGGGTAAATGAAGCGGAAGTTGAGGAGGTGGGTGAGCAGCACTTCCCAGTAGGGCTCCATGTAGCGGAGCAGGGCGGCCCAATCGATCCGGTCGTGGGCGCGCAGGATGACGTGGGCCACGTCCGCTCCGTCGTAGCGGTAGCGGTCCTGAATGAACATCTTCGAGACGATCAACTCGGTCGGCGGCGTGATCCTGGCCTCCGAGCCGTAGACCTCGATGGTCGGGTTGTCGTGGAACCAGTCGTCGGTGATCGGCGCCGTGCCGTTCGACATGGCGAAGATGACGTCGAAGAACCGCTTGTCGCACCAGACCTTGGCGATCCAGCGCTCGTCCTCGACCTCGGCGCGATAGCCGCGCTGGCCGAAGTAGGCGAGGATCTTCGGGAAGTCGCCGGCCTTGCAGAAGACGTCGAGGTCCTTGGTCGGCCGCACGATGCCGGTGTAGGCGGTGACCGCGTAGGTGCCCGACAGCAGGAACGGAATCTTGGATTCGTTCAGCAACCGGAGGCTGTCGGCGTAGAACGCCTCGGCTTCCGGAGGCGGTTCGAACGCCGCGGCGTCATGGGTCTGCGACATGGGGCGCGGCGTCCTGATCGGCCTCGGGCAAAAGCCCCAGGTTGGAAACGGAGGCCATGTCGGGCGGTTCCGGAGCCTGCGGCCACGGTTGCGATCGCGTCTGGTAGCGGTTGTTTTTACTATGTTTTTGGTCTACCCAAACTCGGCGGACGAGCGGCGCCTTGCATTTTGGGCCCGGGATTCAATAATCGATTTGATCCTTCCCTCGGATCCCGCAGTTTTTTTCTGTGACGCTGGAACCCAAGTCTCGGATTGGTTGTTCACCTGCTCAGGGCGGGGGTGTGTTTCGTTGTGCCGGCTTGGCCCGCCGGCGGCGGCGCACGGCCCCAAAACGCCACGATATGTCGTTTCGGGGAAAACATGCCGCAATCTGACGTGACGTCGTCGACCAACGCGCAAAACGCCGCCAGGTCGAAAGGCTCCGCGCGCACGCGCAAGGCCGAAGCTCCGCTCGAGACAAGGGAGTTGCTGGCGGCGCTCCGAGCGTTCCGCCGCGGCGACTTTTCGGTGCGCCTGCCCAAGGGGCTGACCGGCGTCGGCGGGGAGATCGCCGAGGCTTTCAACGACGTGGTCGAGCTGAACGACCGCATGACCAAGGAGTTCGACCGGCTCGGTGAGGCGGTGGGCCGTCAGGGCCGGATCAATCACCGGGCCAAGCTGCCGGGCGCGCAGGGGTCGTGGGCCGCCAGCGTCGACTCGGTCAACGCCCTGATCGCCGACATGGTGCACCCGACCGCCGAGATGGCGCGCGTGATCGGCGCCGTGGCCAAGGGAGACCTTTCCCAGACCATGGACCTGGAGAACGAGGAGCGCCCGATGCGCGGCGAGTTCCTGCGCACCGGCAAGGTCGTGAACACCATGGTGGGCCAGCTCGGCTCCTTCGTGTCGGAGGTGACCCGCGTGGCGCGCGAGGTCGGCACCGAGGGCAAGCTGGGCGGCCAGGCGCAGGTGAAGGGCGTGGCCGGCGCCTGGAAGGACCTGACCGACAACGTGAACCTGATGGCCGCCAATCTGACCGGCCAGGTGCGGAACATCGCCGAGGTGACCACCGCCGTCGCCAACGGCGACCTCAGCCGTAAGATCACCGTGGACGTGAAGGGCGAGGTGCTGGAGCTGAAGAACACCATCAACACCATGGTGGACCAGCTCAACGCCTTCTCGTCGGAAGTGACCCGGGTGGCCCGGGAAGTGGGTACGGAAGGCAAGCTCGGCGGCCAGGCGCAGGTGCCCGGCGTCGACGGCACCTGGAAGGATCTGACCGACACTGTGAACGTCATGGCGGCAAACCTGACCGAGCAGGTGCGCGGCATCGTGAAGGTGGTGACCGCGGTCGCGAACGGCGACCTGACGCAGAAGCTGATCGGCGTCGACGCGAAAGGCGAGATCGCCGCGCTCGCCGACACCATCAACAACATGACGACGACG
>NZ_DATELG010000205.1:0-5681 GCF_035276905.1 Phenylobacterium sp.
ACCGTCACCTTGCCGGCGCTGGCCATCATCGGATTGAAGTTCCGCGCCGTCTTCCGATAGACGAGGTTGCCTTCCGCATCGCCCTTCCAGGCCTTGACGATCGAAAGGTCGGCGGTGAGGCCGCGCTCCATCACGTAGCGCTCGCCGTCGAACTCGCGCACCTCCTTGCCCTCGGCCACCAGGGTGCCGACCCCGGTGCGGGTGAAGAAGGCCGGGATGCCGGCGCCGCCGGCGCGGATGCGCTCGGCCAAAGTGCCCTGCGGATTGAACTCCAGCTCCAGCTCGCCCGACAGGTAGAGCTTCTCGAACAGCTTGTTCTCCCCAACGTAGCTGGAGATCATCTTCCGGATCTGCCCGCCCTCCAGCAGGACGCCCAGGCCGAAGCCGTCGACCCCGCAGTTGTTGGAGATCACCGTCAGGTCCTTCACCCCCCTCTCGCGGATCGCCGCGATCAGGTTCTCCGGGATGCCGCAAAGGCCGAACCCGCCCGACATGATCGTCATGCCGTCGAACAACAGGCCCGCCAGGGCCCGGACCGCATCGTTTTGAAGCTTCTCAACCATGGACAGCCCTTGAGGAAGGTGGGCCGGGCGGCCGCGCGCCCGGTCCAAGTTGCCGCGTGGGGAGGCACGCGCATGTCGATCAGCAACGGCATCCGCCGGGTTTGCGGGCGACGCTCCCAACCTGGCCGGCGGCGAGGGCTCAGCGCCCGCGCTTGATACGCTCGAATTCCGTCCGGGCTTCCACCATGGCCGTCGGGGAGATGGCGGCGGCGATCGTCCCGGCGTGCTCGGCGTACAGGCGGGTGACGTTCGGCAGGACCCGGTCGGCGTCCTTCCAGCTCGCATACTTGCCGAGATCGATCTCCGCCGCGGCTCGCCCTGGCGTCACGCCCCGATCGAAAGCCTTCTTGGACTGGTTCCAGAGCAGCACGAGGTACTGCTTCATGTCCTCCAGTTCCGCCTTGCCCCCGACCGGGCCGTGGCCGGGCACGATCGCGGTCACGTCCATCTCGTTGATCTGGTCGCAGACCCGGATCCAGTTGGCGACATAGCCCGAGCCGTTCAGCGGGGTGACGCCGAAGAAGCCGATGTCGCCGACGAAGATGACCTTTTCCTCGGGGAGATAGACGTTGGTGTCGCCCAGCGTATGCGCCCGTCCCGGCCACAAAAGCTGAACCTGCTTGGGGCCATAGCCAAAAAGGGTCATCTTCTCGGTATAGGTGATGTCCGGGAGGATGAGCTTGTAGTTCTCTGAACCGTCGGACCAGGCCGGGTTCCGGGGATTCCACAGTCCAGGGCGGGCGGTTGATGATCGCGCCATCATCGCCGCGCATTCTTCCTGCGCAATTATCTGAAGCCCGTCGCCGAGGAACTGCAAACCCCAGGTGTGGTCCGGGTGCCCGTGGGTGATCACCACCCGCTCGAAGGTCTTGCCGGTGGCCTTCTCGGCCAAGGCGCGGAACCGCTTCGCCTGCACCGGGGCGGACGTCGAGTCGATGGCCAGCAGGCCGCGCGGCCCGGCGATGAGGCCGCAATTGCTCACCGACAGGTTCGACTGGTTCGGCGCCTCGCGCTGTATGAACGCCCAGACGTTGGGCGCCAGCGGCTGGAGCTCGGCGCGGATCTCGGTGGCGATGTTCGGCGGCAGCGGGAAGGCCTGCGCCATCGCCGGCGTCTGGGACGCGGCCGGTCCGCCGGCCAGGCTGATGCCGAGACCGACGGTGGCAAGGCCGGCAAAGGCCTCTCGCCGGCTCAATGGCACGTCGGTGTTCCGTGCTTTCGGCTTCGCCGGCGCGCCGACAATCTTTTGCAGCATGATCGTTCTCTCTTGGATGCGGCCCGCGGAACAGGCCGGTCTGAAGGGATGGGCGTCGGCTAGCTCAAGGGTCGTGCGCGCGTTTCCGGCAGGAACAGAAGCATCGCGACGATCGAGACGACGGTGAAGGCCGCGGGATAGAGCAGCCCCGCGTAGAGGTTCCCCGTGGACACCACGATGGCGAAGGCGGTGATCGGCAGGAAGCCACCGACCCACCCCGTGCCGACGTTGTAGGGAATGGAGAAGGCGGTGTAGCGGATGGAAGCCGGAAAGAGCTCGACCAGAGCCGCCGCCTGCGGCCCGTACAGCGCGGCCGAGCAGGCTATCAGCAGGAGGATCACGACGAAGAGGCCGGTCTCGTTGATCTCGTTGGGATTGGCCGCGAGGGGATATCCCGCCGCAGCAAGGCCGCGGCGCAGCTCGGCTGCGAACCGCGCTTGCTCGCGCATGGCCGCCTCCGCCGACAATCCGACGAGTGCGCGCCCTTCGATCCTGTGCTGGCCCACCGACACCGTCGTCGCGGCGCCGGCGGGCGCCGTCACGTTCCGATATGGCGCGCCCGCCTCGGCCAAGGCCCGTTTGACGACGTCGCAGCTGCTTTCGCCGTTGCGCCGTCCGAGCAGATCGAAGGCCAGGCCGCAATTCTCAGGATCGGCGGCCACCACGATCGGCGCGCGCGCCGCGGCGACCACGAGGCCCGGATTGCCGAAGGCGGTGAGCATCCGGAAGCCCGGGTACATGCAGACGAGCGCCACGACCATGCCGCCGAGCATCACCGGGCGGCGTCCGACGCGGTCGGACAAGGCGCCGAAGACGACGTAGAGCCCGGAGCTGGCGACCACAGCCGACGCCATCAGAACGTTCACCGTGACGCCGGGGAGCTTGACGACGCGCTCGAGGAAGAACTGCACGTAGAAGTGCATGGCGTACCAGATGGCCCCCTGGGCCAGGAGGATGGCGAACAGCGCGATCAGCATCGTCCGCAGGTTCGGCCCCCGAAACGCTTCGGCGAGCGGCGCCTTCGCCAGGCCCTGGCGGGCCTTCATGGCGCTGAAGACCGGACTCTCTTCCAAGCGCGCGCGAACCCGCAGGGAGATAAGCAGCAGGAGACTGGAAAAGAGGAAGGGTATCCGCCACCCCCAGGCGCCGAAGGCCTCCTCCCCCACGAGGCTGCGCGCCGCCAGGACCACGGCGAGGGCGCAGAGCAGGCCGGCGGCGGCCGCGGTCTGGATCCAGCTGGTGAGAAACCCGCGGTGCTTCGGCGGCGCGTACTCGGCGACATAGACCGCCGCCCCGCCGTACTCGCCGCCCATGGCGAAGCCCTGGACCACCCGCGCGCACACCAACAGGACAGCCGCCATCGGGCCGGCCGCCTCGGCGGTGGGCAGCAACCCGATGCCGATCGTGGCCAGGCCCATCAGGGTGATGGTGGTCAGGAAGGCGATCTTGCGGCCGTGCAGGTCCCCCATGCGGCCGAAGAACATCGCCCCGAACGGCCGGACCAGGAACCCCGCCGCGAAGGCGCCCAGGGTGAAGATGAACCCTGCCGTCGGATCGCCCGCCGTGAACTGCCGCGAGAGGATCGACGCCAGCGAGCCGAAGACGAAGAAATCGTACCACTCGAACGCAGTGCCCGCCGCCGAGGAGATCACCACGCCTCGAAGGCCGGCTGCGCTGGCCTTGAGCGGAAGCTGGGCCACGTCCGCCAAAGGCGACACGGACGCTGGCAGACTGTCTCTGGGCATGACCTGGCGGTCCTCGGCTGCGGGGAAGGTGAGCGTATTGACGGCGCTTTGCGGGCGGGGGCTTGCGCCTAGGGCCGCGAGGCGCTGGGCGTGAGGCGCCGCTCCGGATGGAGCGTGATCTTCTTAATCGCCCAGTTGTTCATATCGGCGACCCAGAGCACGTTCTCGGAGGGACAGGCCAAGGCGTGAGGCCAGTTCAGCTGGTCGTCCCGGCGTCCTGAAGACGATAGGGCGATCGCGACGATGCGGCCGTCGAGGGTCATCTTGTAGATCCGGCCCGGCTCGCTATCGACGGCGTAGAGGTACTGCGTCGGGGTGTTGGTGATGCAAAGCGCCCAGGGGGCCGTCTCGTCCGGTTGCTCGGCCGGCATTTCGAACAGCGTCGGCGGATGCGACTTGTCGTAGGGGGCGTCCAGGAACAGGAAGTGCAGGAACTTGCCGTCCTTGTCGAAGACGTGGATGCGGCGATTGCCGCGGTCGGCGACGTAGACGTTGCCCGCCCGGTCGACCTGCATGTTGTGGGGGTTCTGGAAGGCGCCCGGGTTCTCGTCGGCGTGAACGCCGCCCACGCCGTAACGCCCCCAGCTCGTCAGCCAATCGCCGTACTTGTTCAGCTTGACGACCCGCGAGTTCACATAACCGTCGCTGACGAAGATGTTGTCCTCGTCGTCCCAGGCCACGTCGGTCGGCCCGTTGAACAGCCCCCTGATAGGCTTGGCGTCCTGCGGCCGCGGCCGAACGACATGCTCAGGATTGAAGGAGTCGTAGCCCTCGGCGCGACGTCCCAGGTTCATCAGGACGCGGCCTTGCGGGTCGAATTTGATGACGCTGTTGGTGGCCTTATCGACGTACCATAGATTGTCGTAGCGATCGAAACGCACGGAGTGGCCGTAGGCGAAACCATAGACGCCGGCGCCGATCTCGCGGACGAACTGCCCGCTCGGGTCGAACTCCCAAAGGTTTGTCGTGGCGCCGCCATAGATCGGACCCGACGTCGACGTGCCCGGGTGGTTCAGGACGACGACCACGCCTTTCGAATTAACCGCCACGCCTAGGGTTTCGCCGAAGTTCCATCCCCTGGGCAGCTTGAGGGGCCAGCGATCGACGTCGGCCGCCACGGTCGGCGCGCGACTGTTGTCCACGCGCGCTTGGGCGTGCACGCCGCTGACGCCCGCAAGCGTCATCGTGACGCTCAGAACTAACGAGAGAACCGAAGGCCGCATGAGCGAAATTCCTGATTTTAGGATGGATCTCCAGGCGCGCGGCGAGGGCTGATCGCCCCCGCGGCGGCCGGCTCAGTACCGGTAGGCGAGCTGCAGGCCGACCTGGCGGGGCGGCGAGGCCGGGGTGACGGTGTAGTAGGGGTTGTAGAAGCCGCCGACGCAGGCGGGCCCGCCGCTCACCGGACAGCTGGTGAGGCCGCCCGCCACCTCGCCCTTGCGCGAGTCGAAGAGATTGTTGACGAAGACGTTGACGTCCAGCGGCCCGCGTTCGACGCCGAGCCGGACGTTGGTGCGGGTGGTGTCCGGGAACTGGGCCGTGGGCGAGTAGGAGGGGTTGCCGAAGGTCTGGACCGCCGTGCGGGTGTAATGGCGGATGTAGCGGTAATCGACGCGGACGTAGCCCCGCAGATCGGCGGCGATCTCCCGGTCATAGCGAACCCCGACCTGCACGGTCCACGGCGCGACGGCGATGTGCTGGCCGTCCAGGGCCACCGGCAGCGTCAGGAAGCCCGGACGGCCCAACCCCAGGGTCTGGCCGATGTACCGGGCGTCGGTGTAGCCCACCGCCAGGTTGGCGGTCAGGCCTTCGAGCAGGAGGGCCTGAGCCTCGATTTCGAAGCCCTGGCTCCTGGCCTTCCCGGCGTTGCCGATGAAGTTGCCGACGCAGGGCGCCGGAATGGTCACGTTGGTCTGCAGATCGCTCCAGTCGATCCGGTAGATCGAGCCGTTCACCTGCAGCCGGTTGTCGAGCACCCGCATCTTGGCGCCGACCTCGTAGCTCCACACCTTGTCCGACTTGTAGGTCTTGGGCACCGTCAGGACGGTCTCGCCGTAGCGGGCCAGGGTGGCCCCGCAGAGCGTCTCCGGGATCGAGGCGTTCACCCCGCCCGCCCGG
>NZ_DATELG010000206.1:0-10615 GCF_035276905.1 Phenylobacterium sp.
TATGTCGAGCGCATCCTGACGCTGTCGCCGGGACGCGACGTGGTCCAGCTCGACCCCGACACCTTCGTCTCCGCCGGCAGCCTGCTCGCCGCACGTCGCGCGGCCGGCGCGGTGATCGAGGCGATGCGCGCCACGGCCCGCGGCGAGATCGTGCGCTCGTTCTGCGCCGTGCGGCCGCCCGGCCACCATGCCGAGCCCGAGACGGCGATGGGCTTCTGCATCTTCTCCAACGTCGCTATCGCCGCGCGCGCGGCGACCGCCGCGGGCTTCCGCAAGGTCGCGGTGGTCGACTTCGACATCCACCACGGCAACGGGACCGAGGCGGTGTTCCGCGGCTGTCCCGAGCTGATGTTCGCCTCCATCCAACAGCACCCGATGTGGCCGGGCAGCGGGCAGCCGCTGCCGGCCGACCCGCCCAACATCGTCAACGCCGTGGTCGCGCCCGGCGCCTCGGCGGCTCAGTGGCGCAGGACGTTCGAGGGGCTGATGCCGAAGGTCGACGCTTTTGCGCCGGATCTGATCCTGGTCTCCGCCGGCTTCGACGCCCACCGCCGCGACCCGATCGGCGCCGCTGGCCAGAGCCTGGAGGCCGAGGACTTCGCCTGGGCGACGCGGGCCATCCTCGAGGTCGCCCGCGCCCGCGCCAAGGGCCGGGTTGTGTCCTCGCTCGAGGGCGGCTACGACCTTGAAGCTCTGGGTCAGTCGGCGCTCGCTCACGTGAGGGCCTTGGCAGAGGGGTAAGGGAACGCGGCGCGGACGCCTTTCGGCGTGCGGCCGTCCTGATGGAATGGCCAGCGCTTTGACCGCCGAGGTTCCCGCCGCGACGACCCGCTCCCGCACGGGCGCCATCATCCTGGCGCGCCATGGCGAGCCGGCCCTCTCGCGGAAGGTGCGGCTGAACGCCGAGCAGTACCGCGAGTTCTGGGCCAAGTACGAGGTGGTGGGCCTGTCGCCGGGCCAGAGTCCGCCGAACCTGCTGGCGGATTTCGCCGCCGGTTGCGGGACGCTCGTCGCCTCGACCCGGCCGCGCTCGATCGAGAGCGCCCAGAAGCTGGCCCAGGGCCGCGACTTCGCCTGCGAGGCGGTGCTCGTCGAGGCGCCGCTGCCGCCGCCGCGCTGGCCGTCCTGGGTCCGGCTCAAGCCCTCCACCTGGGGCTTCATCGCCCGCTTCTGGTGGTGGTACTTCAACCATCACGAAGGCCAGGAGACGCGGTGCGAGGCCGAGGGCCGCGCAGGCGAGGCCGCCGACATGCTCGAGCGTCTCGCCGCCGAGGGGGCGGACGTGGTGGTGCTGGCGCACGGCTTCTTCAACTACATGATCGGCCGGGTCCTGAAGCGCCGCGGCTGGAAGCTGGCGCACAGCGAGGGCTTCAAATACTGGTCGACGCGCCGTTTCGTGCGCACGCGTTGAGCGGCCTCGCCCGGACTGCGGGCGCTTGGCGGAATCGACTGGGCGATACTGGCGCAAAGCCGGTGGACCGTCGCAAAGTCGGGCTCTAGGTTTGGCGTATGTCCGACGCCCCTGAGATCCAGACCCTGACGTTCGAACAGGCCCTCGCCGAGCTCGAGCAGATCGTCGCGCGCCTCGAATCCGGCCAGGCGCCTCTGGAGGACTCGATCCGGCTCTACGAGCGTGGCGCGGCGCTGAAGGCGCATTGCGAGACGCGGCTCGAGGCCGCGCGCCTGCGCGTGGAGAAGATCGTCATGGGCGCCAACGGCCAGCCGGCGTCAGAGTCGGCCGAGTTCAACTGATGAGCCTGTTCGCCCAGCGCGCCTCCGAGGCGGCCGACCTGGTGACCGTGGCGCTGGACGAGCTGCTGCCGCGCGCCGACGGTCCGGAAGCGCGCCTCACCGAGGCGATGCGCTACGCCGCGCTCGGGCCGGGCAAGCGGCTGCGGCCGTTCTTCGCCCTGGAGACCGGGCGGATGTTCGACCTCGACGACCGGCCGGTGCTGCGCTCGGCCTGCGCGCTGGAATGCATCCACGCCTACAGCCTGATCCACGACGACCTGCCCAGCATGGACGACGACGACATGCGCCGCGGCCGGCCCACGGTGCACCGGGCCTATGACGAGGCCACGGCCGTCCTCGCCGGCGACGCCCTGCAGGCGGCCGCCTTCGAGATCCTGGCCCATCCCGACACCCACAAGGACGGCTCGGTCCGTTCCGAGATGATCCTCAAGTTGGCCCAGGCCAGCGGCGCGCGCGGCATGTGCGGCGGACAGATGATCGACCTGATCGGCGTGCGCGACGACCTCGGGGCTGTGGCCCGCATGCAACGGCTGAAGACCGGCGCGCTGATCGCGGCGGCCTTCGAGCTGCCGCTGATCATCGCCCGGCCGACCGACGCCGAGCGCCAGGCGCTGCTGGCCTTCGCCCAGGATCTGGGCCTCGCCTACCAGATCGTCGACGACCTGCTGGACGCCGAGGGAGACGACGCCACCCTGGGCAAGAAGGCGGGCAAGGACGCCGAGAAGGGCAAGACCAATTACGTCACCCTGCTGGGCGCCGACGCCGCCCGGACCCGGCTGGATCTTCTGGTCGAGCAGACCAAGGCCCATCTGGAGCCGTTCGGCGCCGCGGCCGAATTCCTGCGGGACAGCGTGGATTTCGTGCTAGAGCGCCGTAGTTAGTCTTCTTGCTCCGCACCACTTAAAGCTGCGTTCATGGCCCCGATCACACCCCTGCTCGACAAGGTCTCCTCGCCCGCGGACATGCGGGACTTTTCGCTCGGCGAGCTTCGGCAACTCGCCGACGAACTGCGCGCCGAGACGATCGACGCCGTCTCCCAGACCGGCGGCCACCTGGGCTCCGGCCTGGCGGTGGTCGAGCTGACGGTCGCCCTCCACCACGTCTACGACACGCCGCGGGACGTCCTGATCTGGGACGTCGGCCACCAGGCCTATCCGCACAAGATCCTCACCGGCCGGCGCGGCCGCATCCGCACGCTGCGCCAGGGCGGCGGGCTCTCGGGCTTCACCAAGCGGGCGGAGAGCGAGTACGACCCGTTCGGCGCCGCCCATGCGGCGACCTCGATCTCGGCGGCGCTGGGCTTTTGCGCCGCGCGCGACCGGGACGGCCGCGACAACCGGGTGGTGGCGGTGATCGGCGACGGGTCGATGAGCGCCGGCATGGCCTACGAGGCGATGAACAACGCCTGCGAGACCACCCGCCAGCTGACCGTCATCCTCAACGACAACGACATGTCGATCGCCCCGCCGGTGGGCGGGATGAGCGCCTACATGGCCAGGCTCGTTTCCGGCGAAGGCTACCAGTCGCTGCGCCGGGTCGGCAGCCGCGTGGCCAGCGCCCTGCCGCGGCCGCTGAAGGAAGCCGCCCGCAAGGCCGAGGAATACGCCCGCGGCATGGTCACCGGCGGCACCTTCTTCGAGGAGCTCGGCTTCTACTACGTGGGCCCGATCGACGGCCACGACATGGACGCCCTGGTCTCGGTGCTGCAGAACGCCCGCGACATCACCGACAAGCCGGTGCTGGTCCATGTGGTCACCCAGAAGGGCAAGGGCTACGCGCCGGCGGAAAACGCCGCCGACAAGTACCACGGGGTGGTCAAGTTCGACGTGGTGACCGGCCAGCAGGCCAAGGCCCAGGCCAAGGCGCCCAGCTACACCAAGGTCTTCGCCACCGAGCTGGTCAAGCAGGCCGAGCGCGATCCGAAGATCGTCGCCATCACCGCGGCCATGCCGTCCGGCACCGGCCTCGACCTCTTCGGCCAGCGCTTCCCGGACCGGTGCTTCGACGTCGGCATCGCCGAACAGCACGCGGTGACCTTCGCCGCGGGCCTGGCCGCCGACGGCATGAAGCCGTTCGCGGCCATCTATTCGACCTTCCTGCAGCGCGGCTACGACCAGGTGGTGCACGACGTGGCCATCCAGCGGCTGCCGGTGCGCTTCGCCATGGACCGCGCCGGCTTGGTGGGCGCCGATGGGCCGACCCACGCCGGCAGCTTCGACGTTGGCTTCATGGGCGCCCTGCCCGGCATGGTGCTGATGGGGCCGGCCGACGAGGCCGAGCTGGCGCGCGCGGTGGCGACCGCCGCGGCCATCGACGACCGTCCCAGCGCCTTCCGCTATCCGCGCGGCGACGGCGTCGGCGTCGAGATCCCCGACCTCGCCGAGCCGTTCGAGATCGGCCGCGGCCGGATCGTCCGTGAAGGGACGAGCGTGGCGATCCTCTCCTTCGGCACGCGGCTGCAGGAGGCGCTGCGGGCGGCCGACCAGCTGGCGGCGCGCGGCCTTTCCGCCACCGTCGCCGACGCGCGCTTCGCCAAGCCGCTGGACGTCGAGCTGATCCTGCGGCTCGCGCGCGAGCACGAGGCGCTGATCACGGTGGAGGAGGGCGCGATCGGCGGCTTCGGCGGCTTCGTGCTGCAGGCGCTGGCCGAGCACGGCGCGCTCGACCAGGGGCTGAAGATCCGCACGCTCATCCTGCCGGACGTCTTCCAGGACCAGGACAAGCCCGAGGCCATGTACGCCCAGGCCGGCCTCGACGCCGAGGGGATCGTGCGCGCGGCGCTGAGCGCCCTGGGCATGGACAACGTGAGCGCCAAGGGACGGCGGGCGTAATCCCTCCCCCAATGGGGAACCTCAGAACGGCGAGAACTTCTCGACCAGCGACTGGCCGGCCGGGGTCTTCTGGACGCGGCTGATGTCGCCGCGGCCGCCGTAGTTGATCCGCGCCTCGGCGATCTGGGTGTGGCGGATGGTGTTGGAGGAGGAGATGTCCTCCGGCCGCACAATGCCGGCGACGGTCAGCTGGCGCAACTCGGCGTTGGTCTGCACCTCCTGCGAGCCCTGGATCACCAGGTTGCCGTTCGGCAGCACCGCGGTGACCACGGCAGCGATCGTCAGGCTGATCTGCTCCTTGCGGTCGACCGAGCCGGCGCCGGTGTTGGTGGTCTTGGTGTTGGTGCTGATCGTGTTCGCCGGGTCGTAGGCGCCGGGCAGGATCCGGCCCAGGCTGGACTCCAGGCCGAACACATGGGGAATGCCGGCGGTGATGGCGGAATCGCGGCCGGCGACGGTGGTGTTGCTGGTCTTGGCCTTGTCGTCGATGTCGATCAGCACCGTCAGGATGTCGCCCACCCGCGCGGCCCGCTGGTCGGCGAAGAAGGCCCGCGCGCCGTTGCGCCACAGCGAGTTGGCGCTGGCGGGGCCGGGGATCGGCTCGCGCGGGGAGAGGATCGTCTGCTCCTGCGGCACCAGGGCGGCGGGATAGCCGACCGGGGCGAGCTTGGGCCCGTTGACCGCCTCGGAGACCGACGAGCAGGCGCCCAGCGGCGCCAGGACGGCGGCGGCGAGCAGGATCGAACGCAGGGGCGGGGACATGAGGCGGGTTCCTTAGCGGAGCGCGTAGCGGGCGGAGAGCGGGGCCTTCAGGGCCTCGGCGTCGGGGCCGACCACCGCCTGGCCGGGCCCGGTGACGGTGGCCTGGATGGTCTTCTTCGAGGCGGTGTTCTGGACATTCAGCGTCTCGCCGACGGCCGCGGCGTTCAGCGCCTTGCCGCTCAGCGAGAGCGTGATCCCGCCGGAGGAGAAGGTGACTGTCACCATCTCGCCGGGCTTGACCACCTGCGGCCGGCCGACGTCGCGGCCGGCGACCACCGCGCCGGCTCGCAAGGGCCGCTTGGCGGCCATGCCGATCACCTGGTCGGCGTCCGTGGCGGCGTCGGCGGGGGCGGCGGCGGCCTTGCCCCAGACCAGGTCCTGCGGTTGGACGATTTCGCCAGCCTGCAGGCTGCGGGCCCAAGTCAGCACGTCGATGTTTCCCCGCGGCGCCGAGGGGGCTGCGGCGCGTGTTCCGCCGGCTGCGTCGCCGTGCACCACGACGGTGCGCAGGCCCTCGGCGTTGGCCCAGTCGAGGCCGGCGCGGGCGGCGGCGATCTGCACGGCGCGGGCGTTCAGCACGACCGAGGCGCCGGTGCGGGAGGCGACCGGCACATTGGCCGCCGCGCCCGAGCCGTCGAACAGGTCGCCGAGCGTCACGACGGCGTCGGCGCTCGCCGTGTCGGCCTTCAGCGTGACGGCGGTCCCGGCCAGCGCCGGCGAGCCGGCGGCCAGCGCAACCGCGGCGAGGAGGGCGAGCGCTTTCATCAGGATTTGATCTGGTTGGCGACGCCCAGCATGTTGTCGGCTGTCGAGATGACCTTGGAGTTCATCTCGTAGGCCCGCTGGGCGACGATCAGGGCGGTGATCTCCGACACCGCGTCGACGTTCGAAGCCTCGACATAGCCCTGGTCGATCGTGCCCAGCCCCTGGACGCCCGGCACGCCGGTGGTGGGGGCGCCGGAGGCGGCGGTCTCCTTGAAGAGGTTGCTGCCCTGGGCCGACAGCCCGCCCTCGTTCATGAAGGTCGCCAGCTCCAGCTGGCCGACGACCGTCGGTGTCGCGGTCCCCGGCTGGGTCACCTGGACCTGGCCGCTCTTGGAGATGGAAACGTCGGTGGCGTCCTGCGGGATGGTCATGGTCGGCTGCACCAGGTAGCCGTCCTGGGTGACCAGCTGGCCCTGGTCGTTGACCGCGAAGTTGCCGGCCCGGGTGTAGGCGGTCTCGCCGGTGGGCATCAGCACCTGGAAGTAGCCGCGCCCGTCGACGGCGATGTCGAGCTTGTTGCCCGTCTGCGTCATCGTGCCCTGGGCGTTGATGCGGTAGACCGAGCCGGCCTTCACGCCCGCGCCCACCTGCACCCCGGTCGGCACGATGGTGCCCTGGTCGGAGGACTGGGCGCCGGCCTGCTCGAGGGTCTGGTAGAGCAGGTCCTGGAACTCGGCGCGCTGCTTCTTGAAGCCCACCGTGTTCATGTTGGCGATGTTGTTCGAGATCACCTCGACGTTGAGCTGCTGGGCCGCCATGCCCGTCGCAGCCGTGCGGAGCGCCTGCATCTGTCAGTCCTCCTACTGGGCCTTGCCCATGCGGGCGACGGCGCTCTTCGAGAGCTCGGAGTTGGAATCCATGATCTTGGCCATCTGCTCGTAGGCCCGGCTGATCTCGATCATCTTCGAGATCTCCAGGATCGAATTGACGTTGGAGCCCTCCAGCATGCCCTGGCGGATCTTCGCGCCCTCGACGGGGGTCGGCTGCTGGTTGGAGGTGTTGCGGTAGAGGTTGTCGCCGGTCTTCTGCAGCGTCGCCAGCGTCTGGAAGTTGACCGCGGCGAGCTTGCCGACCCGGGTCGACCCTTGCGTGATCGTCCCGTCCTGCGAGATCGAGACCTGGCCGAGCTGCGGGTCGAGGGTGATCGAGCCGCCGCCGTCGTCCATCACCGGATAGCCGCCCGCGGTGACCAGCACCCCGTTGTCGTTCAGCTGGAAGGCGCCGTCGCGGGTGTAGAGCGGGCCGCTCGGCGACTGCACCTGGAAGAAGCCCTTGCCCTCAATGGCGAGGTCGAGCGGGGCGTCGGTGCGCCTGAGCGAGCCCTGGCCGAAGTCGCGGATCACCCCGTCCTCGCCGACGAACTTCACCGGCCGCGGGCCCTGGAGGGTGTAGGCGGGCTCGGCCGGATTGGTCTTCTGCAGCAGCTCCTCGACCTTGAAGCCGGAGGTGTCGGCGTTGGCGATGTTGTTGGCGACGATGTCGAGCTGGCGGCGCAGCACCATCTGGCGCGACAGTCCGACGTAGAGGGCGTTATCCATGCCGCCCCTGCTGCAAGGGCCGGGCCAGGCCGAAAAGCCAAGGAATTCCAGACATTAAAATGGTTAACGCGAGGCGCCCGGCGAATTCTGCCGGGCAAGGTTTTTAGCTCCCCCGCGAAAGCGGGGGAGAGGACCCGCGGGCCGAGTGAAGCGAAGAGCGCGTGGGGGTGGGGGCGAGCAACGCCCAGGGCATCTCAGCCGCCGTAACGAAGCTGCGGCGCTCCACCGGCGGCTTGCCCTCTCCACCCCTCGCTCTCCGCTGCGCTCGGCGAGCGGTCCCCCTCTCCCGCTGCGCGGGAGAGGAGCGCAAGTCCGCCGCATCGCCGGTGAGACGCGGGCTTAAATCTCATGGCGGCCAGTCTGCCTGCCGGTCCAGGCCTCTCAAGGACGAGCCCGCAGGGCTCACCGCTCCGCGGTCGGGCGCAGCCCGATCCTTGACAGGCCTGGACCGGCAGGCTCGCATCTCGCCAGGAGATCGAAGCACCGGAAGCATCTGGCGATACGAACGAATGAAGATGGATACTGGACGAGCATACCGTTCGCAAGATTGTCGCCCTTGGCCTGGCGGCGCCCGCGGAACACCGTGCCGACTATCTCAAAGTCCAAATTCGGGCTCCGATCGCCCAATCACTCAGGCACGGGCGTTCTGGAAAGGCCGACGACGATCCCGTTGAACGCTGAGTGCGTCGGCGCCCATCCTCAGCTCACGCCGCTCGCCGGAGCGCAGCCCGCAGGTATGGTTAATTAGCGATTCGGATGTCTCGGGGCGCATCTCCTCTGCTTGTCGATGTAAAAGACAAGTATATTCAAATGATTGCGTGGGGAGTGATCCCCGCTGCGACATTCTCGCCACCCCCTCCATTCGTAAATTTCACGCCCTTAAAAACCGGTTCTTAACCAAAACGGCGCGAATGAGACGGGGACAAGGATTCTAAGGAACGCGCGCGTGGCCGAGGCCAAGGTCAAGGAAGCGCCCGCCGACGAGGCGGGGGCCGAAGGCGGCGAGGAAGGCGCGGCTAAGAAGAAGCCGCCGCTGAAGCTGGTCATCATCATCGCCGCGGCCGCCGTGCTGGTGCTGGGCGGCGGCGGGACCGCGGCCTTCCTGTTGCTGAAGCCGAAGGGCGACGCCGCCGCCGAGAAAGGCCACAAGGAGAAGAAGAAGCCGGCCAAGGACGAGAAGAAGGGCGGCAAGGACGACAAGGGCGCGGCCCAGGTGCGCGAGGGGCCCAACGGCGTCCTATTCTACACCCTGCCCGACATCGTCGTGAACATGCAGACCGCCGACGGTCGGCCCACCTTCCTGAAGCTGAAGCTGACCCTGGAGATGCCCGACCAGGACGCGGTCGACGCGCTGGAGCCGAACATGCCCAGGCTCCAGGACATGTTCCAGACCTTCCTGCGCGAGCTGCGGCCCGAGGACCTCTCCGGCAGCCAGGGCTCCTACCAGCTGCGCATGGAGATCCTGCGGCGCGTGAACCTGGTGATCGCGCCCTCCAAGGCCAACGCCGTCCTGATCGAGGAGATGCTGATCAACTAGCCCCTTGAGGCTGTTGAGCGCTTCACGCATGGCCGACGACAACGACAACAAGGACTGGGCCGCCGGCGGCGGCGGTGGGGCTCCGGCGGGCGACGGCCTGGCGGCCGAGCGCATCCTCAATCAGGACGAGATCGACAGCCTGCTCGGCTTCGACTTCTCCGACGACGAGGCCGAAGAGCGGACCGGCATCCGCGCGATCATCAACTCGGCGCTGGTCTCCTACGAGCGCCTGCCGATGCTGGAGATCGTCTTCGACCGCCTGGTGCGGTTGATGACCACCAGCCTGCGCAACTTCACCTCCGACAACGTCGAGGTTAGCCTCGACAACATCTCCTCGATCCGCTTCGGCGACTATCTGAACTCGATCCCGCTGCCGGCGATCCTGGCGGTGTTCCGCGCCGAGCAGCTGAACAACTTCGGCCTGATGACGGTCGATTCCAACCTGATCTACTCGATCGTCGACGTGCTCTTGGGCGGGCGGCGCGGCACGGCGGCGATGCGCATCGAGGGGCGGCCCTACACCACCATCGAGCGGATGCTGGTGCAGCGGATGGTCGAGGTGGTCCTGAACGACGCCGCCGAGGCCTTCGATCCGCTGACGCCGGTGAACTTCACCCTCGACCGGCTGGAGACCAACCCCCGATTCGCCGCGATCGTGCGGCCGGCCAACGCCGCCATCCTCGTCAAGCTGCGCATCGACATGGAAGACCGCGGCGGCAGAATCGAGCTCCTGTTGCCCTACGCCACGCTCGAGCCGATCCGGAAGATGCTGCTGCAGCAGTTCATGGGCGAGAAGTTCGGGCGCGACAACATCTGGGAAGGCCACCTTGCGACCGAGCTCTGGACCACGAACGTCGAGGTCCGCGCCGTGCTCGACGAGCAGCATCTCCCGCTGCGCGAGGTGCTGAACCTGAAGGTCGGCGACACCATGATGCTGAACGCCACGCCCGACAGCCTGATCGAGCTGAAGGCCGGCGCGATCCCGCTCACCCGCGGCCGCATGGGCCGGCGCAACGCCCACATCGCCGTGCGCGTCGAGGCGCCGCTCGCGCCCAACGCGCGCCAGGCCCTGCAGAGGTTCCCATGAGCTTCGTCGGGATCGCGCTGAACATCCTGCTGGCGGTGCTGCTGGGCGCGGCGCTGGTGATGGGCTATCGCCTGAACCGGCGGCTGAAGGCGCTGCGCGACAGCCACGAGGGCTTCGCCGTCGCCGTGCGCGAGCTGAACACCGCCGCCGCGCGCGCCGAGAAGGGCCTGGCCGACCTGCGCGCGGCCACCGACGAGGCCGTCGACATCCTGGGCGACCGCATCGAGAAGGCCCGCTTGCTGGCGGCCAAGCTGGAGAAGCTGAGCGAGGCGGCGCCCGCTGCGTCGGCCGCCCGGCGCGCCCCGGCGGCCGAGGAGGACGACCTCGCCCAGGAGCGCCGGCT
>NZ_DATELG010000207.1:0-5465 GCF_035276905.1 Phenylobacterium sp.
CAGGCCGACGATGCGCTTGATGTAATCGGTGCGGTTCAGGCCCTGGCCCTGGTCGCCGGGGTACTTGAACACCGCCACGTCGCCGCGCTCGGGCATGTGGAAGAAGATGCGGCCCGGGAACATCCCCATGGAGAACGGGAACGAGTGCTTGCTGTAGCCGTAGGAGTACTTGGAGACGAACAGGTAGTCGCCGACCAGCAGGGTCGGGATCATCGAGCCCGACGGGATGTTGAACGGCTCGATGGCGAAGGTTCGCACAACCAGTGCGATCAGGACGGCATAGACCACCGTGCGGATGGTTTCGCCCCAACCGCCGGCCTTTTCCTGTCCCCGCTTGCGACGCTCAACCACGTCCGTCATCGCTGTCCCAGTTTGCAAGAGCCGCGCGTATAGCAGGGCAGAAGCACAATGTCTCCCGCCCGGCCGTCGCATGGAAGGGGTGCAAATTGGTCATTTCAGGGCGAGCCGGCAGGCGCAGGCATGCCGGAAATGATCACGATCGCCTGGGCAAGTGGATATTCATCGGTCAGCGTAAGGTCGATTTGCGCGGTCAGGCCGGACGGCGTGATCTCCTGCAGACGAGCAAGCGCGCCACCGGTCAGGGCCATGGTCGGTCTGCCGCCGCGCAAATTCACCACCCCCATGTCGCGCCAGAACACGCCACGGCGCAGGCCGGTACCCAGCGCCTTGGCGCATGCCTCCTTGGCGGCGAAGCGCTTGGCGTAGCTGGCCGCCCGGTCGGTCTTGCGGTCCGAGCGGGCGCGCTCGATGTCGGTGTAGACGCGCTGGGTGAAGCGTTCGCCGAACCGCTGCAGGCTGTTCTCGATCCTGCGGATGTCCGAAAGGTCCGAGCCCAGGCCGATGATCATGCGGCCCTCGTTACCCGCGCTTCGTCCATCAGCGCGCGCATCCGCTGAATGGCGGGGCCGAGGCCGATGAAGATCGCCTCGCCGATCAGGAAGTGGCCGATGTTGAGCTCGACCACCTCGGGGATCGCCGCCACCGGTTTCACCGTCTCGTAGTCGATGCCGTGGCCGGCGTGGACCTCGAGCCCGAGGCGGGCGGCCTCGGCGGCGGCGGTCCTCAGCTGCTCGAGAAGGCGCGTCGCGTCAGCCGAGCGATGCCGAACGGCCTCGCAATAGGCGCCGGTGTGGAACTCGACCACCGCGGAGCCCGCGGCCTTGGCCGCGGCGACCTGCGCCAGGTCGGCGTCGATGAAGCAGGAGACGCGGACGCCAGCGGCGGCCAGCCGGCCGACGACCGGGGCGATACGAGCGAGGCCGCCGGCCACGTCGAGCCCGCCCTCGGTGGTCACCTCCTCGCGCCGCTCCGGCACCAGGCAGGCGGCGTGCGGCCGGTGGGCCAGCGCGATCGCCTCCATCTCGGCGGTCACCGCCATCTCCAGGTTCAGCGGCCGGCCGCGCTTCCTGGTGATGTCGGCCAGGGCGTCGATGTCGGCGTCGGAGATGTGCCGCCGGTCCTCGCGCAGGTGGGCGGTGACGCCGTCGGCCCCGGCCGCCAGGGCGATCTCCGCCGCGCGCACCGGATCGGGATAGCTCTCGCCCCGGGCGTTCCGCACGGTCGCCACGTGGTCGATGTTCACGCCGAGCCGGAGCTTGCTCATTTACTCAACCGCCGGCTTCCCGGGTCCTCGGTCGGGATCGCCGCGAGTTCCGGCGGCAGCTGGTCGGCGGGATAGGCCGGCACGTCGAGCCTCGCCAGCGCCACGAACGGCGCGCCCGGATCGGCCTTGCCGCCCGAGCGGTCGACGATGCAGGCGGCGACCACCACATCGCCGCCGGCCCTGCGGA
Organism: Phenylobacterium sp.; assembly: GCF_035276905.1. Taxonomy (GTDB): domain Bacteria; phylum Pseudomonadota; class Alphaproteobacteria; order Caulobacterales; family Caulobacteraceae; genus Phenylobacterium. The sequence continues at coordinate 1,812 of NZ_DATELG010000207.1, forward strand.
TCGCCTCGACGCATTCGCGCGACGAGAGCCCGGTGGTGACGATGTCCTCGACCATGGCCACCCGCGCGCCGGCAGGAATCTCGAAGGCCCGCCGCAGCTTGAACTCGCCGCCCTCGCGCTCGACGTAGACCGAGGGGACGCCCAGGTGCCGGGCGGTCTCGTAGCCCGGGATGATGCCGCCCACCGCCGGCGAGACGCAGATGTCCACCTCGCCCACCGCCTCGCGGATCTTCGCCGCCAGCGCCTTGCACAGCCGCTCGGTGCGCTCGGGATACTGGAAGACCAGGTTCTTCTGCAGGAAGACGCCCGAGTGCAGGCCGGACGATAGGATAAAGTGCCCTTCACGCAGGGCGCCTGCGCCACGAAACTCGTCGAGGACGTCTTCGGTGTTCATGAGGCGGAGATAGTCCGGAAACGGCCGCGGCGGAAGGGCGTCGCTGGCGACTCCTCTCCCCGCACGCGGGGAGAGGCCGGCTAATCCTCGACGCCCTCGCAGGCGTTGAGGATCGTCAAGCACACGCCGTCGAGGTTGGCGAGAACCTCGCCATTCCAGAACTTCAGCACGCGGAGGCATTAGGATGCGAGAAACGCCGTCCACCTCCACGACCAGCTTCGCCGCGGGGCAGTAGAAGTCGACGATGTACGGCCCCATCGGGACCTGCCGCATACATCGGAAGCCGCCCAACCTGCGATCGCGCAAAGCCCCCCAGAGCCGCGCCTCCGCCTGCGTGTCCTCCCGGCGCAGCGCCCGCGCACGCTCGACGGGCGTCCTGTCCCGAAGCGTCCGGACCTTCCCCACGGCTCAAGCCTTCGCCCGGTCCACCGTCTCGATGCTGGGATTTGCCCGCAGCGCCGCGGCGATGTGCGTCAGATGCCGGGCGTCGGTGACCTCGATGTCGAAGTCGACGTCGAAGAAGTCCTTCTGCCGGTGGTGCATTCTGAGGCCCACGATGTTGCCGCCGGACTCGCCGATGATGGTGCAGGCTTGGCCCAGCACGCCCGGCGCATCGCGGACCGTCGCCGTCAACCTGGCGCGGGCGATGGCGTTGCGCTCGGCCTCGGGCGTCCATTGCAGGTCGCGCCAAAGCTCCTCGCGGTCCTCGAACTCCGCCAGCCGCTCGCAGTCGATGGTGTGGACGGTGATCCCGCGCCCGTCGCCCTCCAGGATGCCGACGATGCGGTCGCCCGGCACCGGCGAGCAGCATTCGCCGAAGTGGATGCTGATTCCCGGCGTCAGCCCCCCGCCGCGCACATAGAGGCGCGCGCCCTTGCCCTCCTCGATGCGCCGCCGGGCCGAGGCGGCCTCGCGCTCGGTGACCTTCAGGCCAGGGAAGATGGCGTCCAGCACCTGCGGCGGCGTCACCCGGCCGCGGCCGACGCTTTCATAGAGCTCCTCCTCGCCCGCGGCGGCGAAACGGTCGAGGGCGGGACGCAGCGAGAGCTCCTTCAGCGACTTGCCGGCCGCCTCGAACGCCTGTTCGACGGTGACGCGGCCGAGCCGGGTGAACTCTTCCTTCTCGGTCTGGCGGATGTGCCGGCGGATCGCCGAGCGCGCCCGTCCAGTCACCGCCAAGGAGCGCCAATCAGGCGGCACCACCGGCTTGCCGCCGCGGATCACCTCGACCACGTCGCCGTTGACCAGCGTCGTGCGCAGCGGCTTCAGTTCGCCGTTGATCTTCACCCCGATGGTGGTGTCGCCGATGTTGGTGTGCACCGCATAGGCGAAGTCCAGCGGCATGGCTCCGCGCGGCAGGCTGACCAGCTGGCCCTTCGGCGTGAAGACGAAGACCTGGTCGAGGAACATCTCCAGCTTGGCGTGCTCGACTAGCTCCTCGGCGTCGCCGCCATGCTCCAGCACCTGGACGAGGTGGCGCAGGTTGACCAGCGGGTCGCGCCCGCCCGCCGCCTTCTGGTGCTCGACGTCGAAGCCGTAGGACTGGTCCTTGTAGCGCCAGTGGGCCGCCACCCCCTCCTCGGCCACCCGGTCCATCGCCTCGGTGCGGATCTGCATCTCGATGCGCATGCCCTTGGGCCCGACCACCGTGGTGTGCAGCGAGCGGTAGTTGTTGCGCTTGGGCGTGGAGATGAAGTCCTTGAACCGCTCCGGCACGCTGGGCCAGGCGCGGTGGATCACGCCCAGCGCCCGGTAACAGTCGTCCTCGGTGTCGACGATCACCCGGAAGGCGTAGATGTCGGAGAGCTGGGAGAAGCCGATCGACTTGCGCTGCAGCTTGCGCCAGATCGAGTAGGGATGCTTCTCGCGCCCGAAGACGCGCGCGGGAATGCCGGCGTTCTCCAGCCGCGACGCGATCTCGCCGGAGACCAGCGACACCGCCCCGCCCTGCTCGTGGCGCAGGGTCTCGAGCCGGCGGTGGATGGCGTCGCGCGCCACCGGATTGAGGTGGGAGAAGGCCAGCTCTTCCAGCTCGGTGCAGATCCGGTGCACGCCGATCGAGCGGGCGAGCGGGGCGTAGATGTCGAGCGTCTCGCGCGCGATCCGCTCCCGCTTGGCCGGGCTCTTGATGTACTGCAGCGTGCGCATGTTGTGCAGCCGGTCGGCCAGCTTGACCAGCAGCACCCGTACGTCCCGGCTGATCGCCAGGATGAATTTCCGAAGGTTCTCCGCCTGGCGCAGATGCTCGGATGAGAGCTCCAGCTTGGAGAGCTTGGTCACCCCCTCGACCAGCTCGCCGATCTCCGGCCCGAAGAGCTCGTCGATCTCCTTGCGGGTGACCGGGGTGTCCTCGATCACGTCGTGCAGCAGGGCGGTGACGATGGTGGCGGTGTCGAGGCGGTAGTCGGTGAGGATGCCCGCCACCTCGATCGGGTGGGCGAAATAGGGGTCGCCCGAGGCGCGCGTCTGGGCCCCGTGCATGCGCATGGCGTAGACGTAGGCGCGGTTCAGCAGCGCCTCGTCAGCGGTCGGATCGTAGGAGCGGACCTTCTCGATCAGCTCGAACTGGCGCAGGAACCGGGGCCGCTTGGCGGCGGCCGGGGCCGGCGGGTCCTTCAGGCCGTCCTTCAGCGCGGCGGCCGGTTCGACCGCCTCAATCGTCAGAGGGTCTGCGCCTTCTGGGCTCAGTACCGCTCCTCCTGACCGCCGTCGCGGTCGCTTTGCAGGGCGCGGACAAGCTCAAGCTCGCTCATCTGCATGTGTGTCGGATCCGCCAGCAGGGCCAGGGTCTCGGCCTCTTCCTCGGCTTCCGAGCGCTCGTCGACGCGCTGCAGGGTGCCGATCAGGTTCTCCCGCAGGTCGTCGGCGTCGACCACGTCGTCGGCGATTTCGCGCAGGGCGACCACGGGGTTCTTGTCGTTGTCGCGATCGACCAGGATCTGCGCGCCGGCCGAGACGGCGCGGGCGCGATGGGCCGCCAGCAGCACGAGGCTGAAGCGGTTGGGGACCTTCTCGATGCAATCTTCGACAGTGACGCGAGCCATGGAAACCTCAGGCGGAAGATAGAACGGTTGAAAATAGAGGGTCGGGTTCCATTGTGCAACGCCGCAGGCGCCGCAGTGTCGGTAGCACACGGTATGTCCGGTTTTCGTAGCAGACGATTTGTCCGGTTTGGCCTGAGGGGCCGGCCGGGGGATCGGGATGCGACCGGAGGTGCGCATGGCGCGCTATTTGGAGGCTTTGTCGAGGTATCGTGCTGG
>NZ_DATELG010000208.1:0-6300 GCF_035276905.1 Phenylobacterium sp.
GGGACCGCGGCGCCGGCCGCCCTGCCCGCGCGGACACCGGGCCTCTGGGCGCAGAAGGTCTCGAGCCGCGGCATGACCCAGGCCAGCCGCATCTGCCTCGATGCGGCGACGGAGGCGCGCTTCACCTGGTGGGGTCAGAACGCCGGCCAGGGCGCCTGCGGCCACACCAAGGTGACGCCGCGCGTCGGCGGCGGCTGGACCTTCGCCTCCGCCTGCGACATGGGCGAGAACGGCAGGACCGAGACCCGCGGCGAAGTCACCGGCGACTTTTCCAGGGCCTACAAGGTGAGCGCGCAGAGCACCATCTCCGGCGCCCGCGCGCCGTCGATGAACGGAACCCACGCCATGACGCTGGAGGCCAGCTGGCAGGGGCCCTGTCCTGCCGGCATGCGGCCCGGGGACATGCTCCTGCCCGGCGGCATGAAGATCAACCTGCTGCAGATTTCGGCCCGGTGATGTCGGCGCGGGCGAACCAACGCCGTCCTTAGGCCGTCAATTCAAGCGAATTTGGAGAGCGAACATGGCCGTCCCCGTCGACATCAAGCCTGAGAACGACCGCGAGCTGGTGATCGGCCGCAGGATCGCCGCCCCCGCCGCGGCGCTCTTTCGCTGCTGGACCGATCCCGCGCTGATCCCCCAGTGGTTCTGCCCCAAGCCGTGGGTCGCCGAAGTGGTGAAGATGGACGTCCGCCCGGGCGGCTCCAGCCAGATGATCTTCAAGGGGCCGGACGGGCAGTCCTTCCCCAACGACGGCGTCTACCTGGAGGTCGTCCCGAACCAGAAGCTGGTCTTCACCGACGCCTACACCGAGGGCTGGCGTACGAGCGAGAAGCCGATGTTCACCGGCGTGATCACCTTCGAGGAGGCCGGGAACGGCGAGACCCTCTATGTCGCCCGCGCCCGCCACTGGACCGACGCGGCGACCAAGCAGCACCAGGAGATGGGCTTCCACGAAGGCTGGGGCGTCTGCGCCGAACAGATGGAGGCGCTGGCCAAGACTTTGTGAAAACGAGCGTCATCCCGGTTTCGCGAAGCGAAGACCGGGATGATGGTGGATCAGGAGGCCGCGCCTCGCACCGCCGCGGCGATGAACCCGCCGCCCAACACACGGGTCGGCGCCTGCGGCGCGTAGAGCACGCAGGCCTGGCCGGGCGCCACGCCTTCCTCGGGCGTGTCGAACGCCACGCCGGGCGCGCCGTCGACCAGCGCCAGGCGTCCCACCGCCGGCTCGCGGGTCGAGCGCACCCGGGCCAGCACCGGGCGGCCGGCTTCGCAGGCCGCCTCGATGGTCGGCGCATCGCCGATCCAGTTGGTCTCCTTCAGCCTCAGCGCGCGCGTCAGCAAGGCCTCGCGCGGGCCGACGACCACCTGGCGGCGGTCGGCGTCGATCTTCACCACGAACAGCGGATCGCCCACCGCCACGTTCAGCCCGCGGCGCTGGCCGATGGTGTAGCGGGTGACGCCCTCGTGGCGGCCGAGCGTGCGGCCGTCGAGGTGGACGATGTCGCCGGGCTCGGCGCCGTGCGGGCGCAGGCGGTCGATCACCGTGGTGTAGCGCCCTTCCGGCACGAAGCAGATGTCCTGGCTGTCCGGCTTGTCGGCGACGGCGAGGCCCAGTTCGGCCGCGGCCGCGCGGACCGCGGGCTTCAGCAGGCCGCCCAGCGGAAAGCGCAGGAAGGCCAGCTGCTCGGCGGTGGTGGCGAACAGGAAGTAGCTCTGGTCGCGCGCCGGATCCGCCGCACGGTGCAGCTCCGGCCCCGCCGGGCCGTCCAGGCGGCGGACGTAGTGGCCGGTGGCCATGGCCGCGGCGCCCAGGTCGCGGGCGGTGTCCAGCAGGTCGCGGAACTTGACCGTCTGGTTGCAGCGCACGCAGGGGATCGGCGTCTCCCCGCGCAGATAGGCGTCGGCGAAGTCCTCGATGACCTGCTCGCGGAAGCGGCTTTCGTAGTCGAGCACATAGTGCGGGATGCCGATGGCGTCGGCGGCGGTTCGCGCGTCGTGGATGTCCTGGCCGGCGCAGCAGGCGCCCTTCTTCTGGATCGCTGCGCCGTGGTCGTAGAGCTGCAGGGTGACGCCGACCACGTCGTAGCCGGCCCGCGCCAGCAGCGCCGCGGTCACGGTGGAGTCCACCCCGCCCGACATGGCCGCCACGATCCGCGTCCCGACCGGCAGGCCCACGGCTTCGCGCGCGGCGGCGATCAGGCCGTCGGGGGCGTCGCTGAGCGTGGCGGAAGCGGTCGTCATGGCCGCCTATTTAGCTGCGGCGTCCCCGGTTTGCGAGGGGCGACCCCGTCACCCCGCCGGCAGGATGCTCAGCAGCGAGGCGCCCTGCAGGGTCTGGAAGACGTGGGCGGCGGCCTGGACGGCCATCTGGGCCATCTGCAGCTGGGTGGCGGCCTGGCCCATGTCGGCGTCGGTGACGTCGCCGATCATGCCGGTGACGGTGGTGTCCTGGGCGGTGACGTTGTCCTTGCTGGTGTCGAGCCGCTTCTGGTTCAGGCCGTTGGCCGCGGTCTGGGTGGTCAGGTCCGAGCGGATGCTGTCCCAGCCCGCCAGCTGCTGCTGGATCCAGGTCTGCTGGGCGGGCGTGAGCGGGCCGTTGAACGGCCCCACGGGAGAGTTTTGCAGGGTGTGCAGGGCGTCGAGCAGCTTCGAGCCGACGTCCGACGCCAAGACGCCGCTGGTCACGCTCGTGGAGTCGTCGATCTTGTTCTGCATCTTGTAGTCGTCGTTGTGGAAGAAGCTCGAGGTGTCGACCGGCGCCGCCGGCGGCGGCGGATCGGTGAGGTCGGCCAAGGCGTTCAGCGACACCGGCTTGGTGTCCACCTGGCCGCCGGCGAACAGGTACTTGCCGTTGTAGCGCGCGTTCATGCCTTCGACCGCGCTCGACACCTGCGCCTCGATGTCGGTCATCATGGTCTCGGAACTGCCGGTGGCCAGCGCGTTCGCCAGCGCCTGGCGGATATTGCCGGCGGCGTCGGTGACCTGGTTCAGCGCCACGTCCTGGCTGGAGAGCCGGTCGGCGACGACCGTGTTCTGGTCCTGATAGCTCTTCAGCCGGGCCTGCACCGTGTGCATGGCGGTCAGCGTGTCGGCGGTCGCCGAATAGGCTTTCAGGTCCGAGCCCTTCTTCTGGGTGGCGACCTGGTTGCCGAAGTACATCTGGCTCTGCTGGGCCTTGGTCAGGTTGGCCAGCACGAGGGCGTAGTTGCCTGCGGTCGAGACGCGGTTCACGGCGACGCTCCGTCAGATCACGAAATCAGGTTGGTGAGCACGTCGAACAGGTCCTTGGTGGCCTGGATCATGCGCGCCGAGGCGTTGAAGGCCTGCTGGTAGGTGGTGAGGTTCACCAGCTCCTCGTCGAGGTTGACGCTTTCCGCCGACTGGCGGCGCGCGTCGGCTTCGGTCTGCACCGCGTCGGCGGCGTCCATCTGGCTCTGGGCGTCGGAGGCCTGGCGGGCGATCGAGCCGGAGAACTCCGAGGCGTAGCGCGACACCGTCATGTTGACCGCGCCGAGGCCGCCGGCGGCGCCGAACTGGCCGTTGACCTCGCCCGACGAGGCCAGCGCCTGTGCGCCGCGCGCGTCGCCGGCGCGCAGCGAGGGCGTGCCGGCGGCGACGTTGAGGTCCAGCTGGGCGAAGGCCAGCCGGCCCGGGTTGCTGGCGATGGTCGGATCGACCTGGAACTGGCTGGCCCGCGACGAGCGCTGGCCGGCGCCGAGGCCGAACAGCTCGCTCATCGACATGCCGCTGCCGGCGCGGGAGGTCTTGTCGGCGACCACCGACATGGTGGCGTTGGCCGGCGGGGAGCCCGCGAAGCTCAGCCGCCCCTGGGCGTCGAGGTTGAACTGGCCGTAGAGCCCGACGCCGGTCGTGGTGTTGTTGAGGGCCGCGAGCAGGTCGGCCATCGTGCCGCCGCCGGGCACCGTCACCGTGACGTCCTGCAGCGTCTTGCCGTCCGGCTGCGACAGGCGAAGGGTGATGGTGTCGCCTGGCGTGAAGCCGTTGGGGTCGGTCGGGGACAGGCCGGTCGCATAGGTCCCCGGGCCGGACGAGCGCACCAGGTCGTTGAGGCCGAAGAAGTGCGAGAAGGCCTTGCCCGCCTTCTGCGAGGTCCCCTCGTCGATCGCGACCCCCAGGCCGCCGGCGCCGGAGATCGACAAGGTCCCGTTGGTGAAGCTGGCGCTGCCCATGCCGCCCATGGCGGCGGTCAGGTCGCTGTCGAAGCTGGCGGGGTTGAAGGCGGTGGCCGGGCCGCCGTCGACGCTGAGCGTCTTGGCGTCGAAATCGATGGTGACCCTCTTCTGGATCACGCCGGAGGAGTCCACCAGGGCGACCGTCGACTGGCCGGTGAAGCCGCTGAGCGCGGTGGCCTCGTCCAGGCCGGTGTCGCGGCCGGTCAGGGTGGTGGGCGGGGGGATCGTGCTGGCGTCGTTGTGGGCGGCGTTCAGCTGGTCGACCGCGCCCTGCACGAACTCGCCCAGTTGGTCGCTCAGGCCCGGCAGGGTGGTGTTGCGCAGGTCCAAGAGGCCGCGGATCTCGCCGCTGTCGAGCTGCAGCGGCTGCGGCGCGCCGCCCGCGGCGGTCGCGGTGATGTTGCCCGGGGCGCCGGCGCTGACGTTGTAGCTGAGGGTCACCGCCCCATCGCCCGCCAGCTTGAGCCCGTCGGCGGTGCGGATGTCGACGCCGCCCCCGGCGTGGGGCGAGACATTGACCCCCATCAGGGCGGTCAGCTGGTTGACCAGCTGGGACTGGATGTTCTCCGCCCCCGAGGCGTCCTGCTGGATCAGCTTGGCGCGGACGATGTCGCCGTTCAGCGAGTTGATCCGCTGCAACAGGTCGTTGACCTGGGAGATGTCGGCGCTGATCCGCGAGTCCATGGTGTCGCTGAGCGAGTTCAGCTGGCTGTTGATCCGCTGGGCCTCGTTGAGGAAGTCCTGGACGTTGGCGACCGACTGGCTGCGCAGCAGGGTCGAGGACGGATCGTTGGCCGCCGCGGCGAAGCCTGAATAGACCGTGTCCAGCCGATTGAAGAAGAAGTTGTCGGTGGTCGGATCGCCAAACAGGCCCTGGGCGGTGTCCATATATTGCGAGAAGGCGCCCCAGCGGCTGGCCTCGCCGGCCGCCGTATAGCTGGCCAGCTCGAGATACTGGTCGGTGACCCGCTTGGTGCCGGTCACCGTGACGCCCATGCCCTGGCCGGCGACGACCGTCGGCTCCTGCAGCACCGTCTTGCGGACGTAGCCGGGCGTGTTGACGTTGGCGATGTTGTCGGAGACCGCGCGCAGACCCATCTGCGCGGCCTGCAGGCCGGAGGTCGCCGTTCTCAGCGCTGCGTTGAGCGACATCCCTTAAGTCTCCGCTCGGCAAACGCTGCGCGGGCGGACGAAACTGCCGGGACATTTCTGTGTCCGCACATTCCGTCAAATTTGCCGCCGATCGCGTAGCGTTCGAAATTCACAAGTTTTTTCAATGCCGAAACCATTCGGGCCCAGGCGAGCTCGCAACGGCCGACGCAAGAGGGGCGCCAGAGCGCCAAGGACCCTCGCGGCCCGGCAGGGAAGGCCCCGCGATACCCGGAAAGGCCCGGCAATTTCAGCCGCAGGCCGCCCGCTTGGCGACGGCGTCGGGCAGATAGTTTAGTAAAATCAGCCCATTGCAGACTGGCGCGAACGTTGCTGCGGCGTCATGGAACTCCCAGCGCAGGATGCGCGCCCTCGCCTTGAGACGTTTGTGTCCGCGTCCACCTTCAACATCACCGCTCCGATGACCCCAGGCGCCAGCGGCGCCCAGCCCGGCAGGGGCGCAGGCGCCGGCGGCCTCGTCGGATTCGACGCCCTGATGAACGCCGTCTTCGCCTCCGCCGAGGGCGTGCTGCAGGCGGGCTTGGCCGGTTCGGCCCAAGCCGGAGCGGCAGTCCCAGGCGTCGCGCCGACCGGCGCGAGCGACTCCATGGGGACGGCGAAGGCGGGCGCGACCGTTCCGGGCCTGCTCCTCGACCCGACCCAGATGGCCGCAGCTTCGGACGCACAGACGGGCAAGACGGGGGGGCCGGATCCGAACCCCATGCTGGGCAAGAACGCCGCCGCCGCGCCGCCCGTCGCGGCCACAGCCCAAGCGGGCCAGACGCCGCCGGTTCCGGCGACCCAGATCGCCGCCGGCGCCGTCCCGCAGGCCAAGGGCTCTCAGCGCGGCGACGTGAAGACCGCGGAGGGCGAGACCAGCCCCGCCAAGGACGTCGACCGCAAGACGGACGCGACCGGCGCCGCCGACATGACCGCGCTGCTGCCGCTGCTCGCC
>NZ_DATELG010000209.1:0-7619 GCF_035276905.1 Phenylobacterium sp.
TTGCCCTCTGCCATAAGCCGCCCTCTCGAATTCGGGGCGCGGCCGGACCGGCCAGCTTCGAGGAGTGCGGGCGTAGCTCAGGGGTAGAGCACAACCTTGCCAAGGTTGGGGTCGGGCGTTCGAATCGCCTCGCCCGCTCCATTCGGGAACACCCCCCAAGACGCCGTCCTTCGGGGCGGCGTTTTCGCGTTTGGGGGCAGGCTGATCGGCCGCGAGGCTCAGACGAACCAACCGTCCGTCGCGATCGCGGGGACGGTCCAGCCGGCGGGCGCATAGGCCGCCAAAGCATCCTGATTGGCCGCGATGTCGTAGATGCCGGAGGCGGCGGAGACGTCGATCGCCAGCGCGACCGCCAGGATGGCGACGCCGGTCTGCAGAGGCGCGCGCGGGCTGGGCCGCATCAGCGGGCCCGGATCGGCGGCGGCGCCGTCAGCGAAGGCCGGTAGGGCCGGGTAGGACCACCAGCGGTCGGGCGCCTGGCCGCGGCCCTCGCGCCAGGCGGCGAGGAAGAGGCCCATGACCGCCAGGCTGCAGACCCAGAGCAACACAGCCACAACCCCCTCCAGCCAGACCGGTACGACCATAGGGTATGACCGCCGTTTGGAACAATGATATGCGACCGTTGCGCGCGGTCGGCGCGCGCACGCTACTACCCAGGATGGCCCGTTCCGGGTCCGGCGCGGGCGATGCATATGGAGGTTGCAATGACGCCTCAGATTTTGCGGGTCCGGCGCGCCGCCCGATTCGCCGTCGCCGGCGGCCTGACGCTCGGCCTCATGACCGGCGCGGCGGCGGCCCAGCCTATGGGGATGGGCGGCGGCGGCGAGGAGGGCATGCTGCGGCAGGCCTGTTCCGGCGACGTCCAGACTCTGTGCCCGGGGATCCAGCCGGGCGGCGGCAAGCTCAAGCAGTGCCTGCGCGAACACGCCGACAAGGTCTCGCCCGGCTGCAAGGAGGCGATGCGGGCGGCCAAGACCGAACGCGGCGCCGAGAAGACGAAGCCCGCGCCCCCTTGAAGCTTCGGCCGGGCGACGGGGCGGTGGACAGCGGCGGCCGGCCTGGGGCAGGAGGCGAAGGTCGTCCTGCCTTTTTCGCCGAGCCCTGACCCGCCGTGACCCACGACCCCGCCCTCGACGCCCACGAGCATCGCGAACACGCCGAGCACGCCGCCCACGCCAAGGACGGCTTCATCTCGCGCGTCTCGATCACGGTGGCCGCGCTGGCGGTGCTGGCCGCCTCGGCGGGCAGTCTCGAGACCGTCGAGGCGAGCGGCGCGATCACCAGCGCCAGCGAGGCGGTGCTGGCCCAGGACAAGGCGACGGACGCCTGGAACGAGTACCAGGCCGATAGCCTGAAGAAGCACATCTACGGCATCGCCGCCGGCGCCGGCGGCCCGAAGGCGGACGGCTACCAGGCCGTCGCCGCAGCGCAAGGCGCCAAGCAGGCGCAGGTCCACCGTCAGGCGCAGGGCGACGAACTGGAGCGCGACCGGCTGATGGCCGCAAGCCGCGTTCACGAGCGGCGCCACCACTGGCTGACGATCGCCTCGACCTTGCTGGAGATCGCCATCGCCATCTGCACGGTGGCCATCGTCACCCGGCGCGGGGCGTTCTGGGCCGGCTCGCTGGCCCTGGGCGTCGCCGGCGTGGCCGTGGTCTCGGCGACCTATCTGCTGCTCTGAGGCGTCAGCGGAGGCGAACGCGCCCCCGCCGCCGCCTTCTATTTCTTCGCCTCCGGATACTTGATCCGCGGCTGCAGGTTGGCGACGACCTGCCGGGCGTCGAAGGCCCGTGGGTCGTCGGCGGGCTTGGGCCCCTTGCCCATGTAGATCTCGGCCGCGGCCTCGTACTTGTCGATCGTGCGCACGTCGATGCTGTCGGCCCAGAAGGGCCCGCCCCAATACGGGTCCCAGGTATGCCAGCCCGGCCCAGCGCCCCAGTAGCGCCAGTAGGGACGCCAATAGCCGTAACCCGGGCCGTACCACGGCGAGTAGAACGGGTCGGGATCGACGTAGGTGGTGGTCTTGCGATCGGTGTTGCGGTCGACGATCGAGAACCAGTCGAAGCCCTGCTGGGTGGTCAGCTCCGCGGCGCGGAACAGCAGATAGCCCTCGACCGTCTCGCGCGAGGTCAGGCTGTTGCCGGCGAAGGTGACGCGCCAGCGGTTCGGCTCGATGCGGACCTCAGAGTAGCCCCCCGAAGTCTGCTGGCCCGGAATATTCGGCTGGTACGGCGTGGGCGTTGCGCAGCCCGCGAGCGCGGCCGCCAAGGCCACGGTCAGGGCCAATGCGGCGGATCTCTTTGCCATTTGTGGTTCCGATAAACACGAGGAGGTCCCTCGAACTTAAGCTATGCCGACTGACACTTGACCGCAATTGCGCTCGCCGCCGCCGGCATTGGACTCAAACGTTAGAGTCCCGGCCTTTCCGGCGGGTTCAGCCGCACAAAATAAGTTGCGCGCGGCGCGCTCCGGCCGCCGTTGGCGCGGCGGAACCTCGGCCCTGGGTTCGGGCGTTCGAGCGACGAAGGGGGCGGCCATGCTCGTCGACTCCAGCGCCATCCGCGCCATCGACTACGACCGTGGCCGGCGGCGGCTTCAGGTGACCTTCGTCAGCGGCGACCGCTACGTCTATCGCGGCGTCCCGGGCGAGGTGCACCGCGCCTTCTGCGAGGCGGAGTCGAAGGGCCGCTTCTTCCAGGCGAAGATCCGCGACCGCTATCCGTATGCGCGGTTGAACTAGCCCTGTCGAACGCCCCCTCCGTCTCGCCTTCGGCGATCCACCTCCCCCGCACGCGGGGGAGCTGTCAGCGAAGCTGACTGAGGAGGCGTGGCCGGTGTCACCCCCGCCGGTCGCGGTTGGCCAGCACGCGCAGGCGCAGGGCGTTGAGCTTGATGAAGCCCGCCGCGTCGCGGTGGTCGTAGGCCACGGCGCCCTCCTCGAAGGTCACCAGCTCCTGATCGTACAGCGAATAGGGGCTGGTGCGGCCGGTCACGGTGACGTTGCCCTTGTAGAGCTTCACCCGCACCTGGCCGGTGACCATCCCCTGGGAGTGGTCGATCGCCGCCTGCAGCATCTCGCGCTCCGGCGAGAACCAGAAGCCGTTGTAGATCAGGCTCGCGTACTTCGGCATCAACTCGTCCTTGAGGTGCATGGCCCCGCGGTCGAGGGTGATGCTCTCCATGCCCCGGTGGGCGGCGAGCAGGATCGTCCCGCCCGGCGTCTCGTAGACGCCGCGCGACTTCATGCCGACGAAGCGGTTCTCCACCAGGTCCAGGCGGCCGATGCCGTTGTCGTGGCCGAGCTGGTTCAGCCTGGTCAGCAGCGCGGCCGGCGAGAGCTTCTGGCCGTCGACGGCGACGGGATCGCCCTTCTCGAAGTCGATGGTGATGACGCTCGCCCGGTCGGGCGCGGCTTCCGGCGCGATGGTCCGCTGATAGACCATCTCCGGCGCCTCGAGCGCCGGATCCTCCAGCACCTTGCCCTCGGAGGAGGAGTGCAGCAGGTTGGCGTCGACGCTGAACGGGCTTTCGCCCACCTTGTCCTTGGCGATCGGGATCTGGTGCTGCTCGGCGAAAGCCAGGAGAGCCTCGCGGCTCTTGAAATGCCACTCCCGCCAGGGCGCGATCACGCGGATGTCCGGCTCCAGCGCATAGTAGCCGAGCTCGAAGCGGACCTGGTCGTTGCCCTTGCCGGTGGCGCCGTGGCAGACCGCGTCGGCGCCGACCTTGCGGGCGATCTCGATCTGCTTCTTGGCGATCAGCGGCCGGGCAATCGAGGTGCCGAGCAGGTACTGGCCCTCGTAGACGGTGTTGGCCCGGAACATCGGGAAGACGTAGTCGCGGACGAACTCCTCGCGCAGGTCCTCGATGAAGATGTTCTCCGGCCTGATGCCCAAGAGCTCGGCCTTCGCACGCGCCGGCTCCAGTTCCTCGCCCTGGCCGAGGTCGGCGGTGAAGGTGACCACCTCCGCCCCGTACTCGGTCTGCAGCCACTTCAGGATGATGGAGGTGTCGAGGCCGCCGGAGTAGGCGAGCACGACCTTCTTGACGGGCTTGTCGGCCATGGGGATCAGATCCTGAAGTCGAGAGAAAGTTCCGCGCGCCTTTAAGGGCGCCCAGGCGACAGGTTCAAGACTTAAGCCGGCCTTCGCGCTCCAGAGCCGCCATCCCCGCCCCCAGCCAGCGCAGGTGCAGGAGCGCGAGCAGCGAGGCTGAGACCGCGCGGACGCCGAACAGGATGAACGCCAGATCCGGCTCGGCGCGCCAGGTGCGGGCCGACATCGCGAACCACAGGCTGAGCGCGAACGCGGCCCCCGGCAGCGCCCAGACCGCCAGCCCGCGCGGCAGGCGCGCGCCCATCACCGGCGGCCTGACGCCGGCCGGGATCCGCCGCCAGGCCTGACGCGAAGCGCTGAACATGATGCTGAGCGCCAGCACCCAGAGCGCGTCGCCAACGTAGATCCACACCATCTAGACCGTCACCTGGGCGCCCATCTCCACCACCCGGCCGGGCGGGATCCGGTAGAAGTCGGTGGGGTTGGCGGCATTTTTCATGAGGAAAATAAACAGCTTGTCCTGCCAGAGCGGCATGCCCGAGGTGGCCGAGGGGACGACCGAGCGCCGGCCCAGGAAGAAGCTGGTCGCCATGATGTCGAACTTCAGCCCCATCTTGCGGCAGAAGCCCAGCGCCTTGGGCAGGTTCGGGCTCTCCATGAAGCCGTAGGCGATGATCAGCTTCTTGAAGTCGTCGTTCACCGGCTCGATCCGGATGCGGTCCTCGTCGCGCACCCTGGGCGTCTCGGCGGTGACGAGCGTCAGCACGATGTTCTTCTGGTGCAGCACCTTGTTGTGCTTGAGGTTGTGCATCAGGGCGACCGGGGCGGTGTCGGGGTCCGAGGTCAGGAAGATCGCCGTGCCCGGCACGCGGTGCGGGGCGCGGGCCTTGAGGATCTCCGACAGCTCGGCGAGCGGCACGCTGTCGCGCCGGGTCTTCTCGCCGAGGATCTGCGTCCCCCGCGTCCAGGTCCACATGATCACCACCAGGCCCGCGCCCAGCGCCAGGGGCAGCCAGGCGCCGTGGAAGAACTTCAGGAGGTTGGAGGTGATGAACACCACGTCGAGCACGCCGAAGCCGGCGCTGGCCAGCACCGCGACCCAGAACGGCTTCCTCCAGAAGTGCTGGACGATGACGAAGAACAGGAGGGTGTCGACGAACATCGCCCCGGTGACGGCGATGCCGTAGGCCGAGGCCAGGTTGGACGAGGAGCGGAAGGTGATCAGCAGCGTCATCACCCCGATCATCAGCAAGGTGTTGACCTGCGGCACGAAGATCTGGCCCGCCTGGGTCTCCGAGGTGCGGCGGATGTCGATGCGCGGGAAGAGGCCGAGCTGCACCGCCTGCTGGGTCATCGAGAAGGCGCCGGTGATCACCGCCTGGCTGGCGATGATGGTGGCGACCATGGCCAGCAGCAGCACCGGCCAGTACACCGCGTCCGGCACCATCCGATAGAACGGCTCGACGGCGTGGGCCGGATGGCGCAGCACCAGCGCCCCCTGGCCCAGATAGTTCAAAAGCAGCGCCGGCAGCGCCATCGCCAGCCAGGCGGTCTGGATCGGCCCGCGGCCGAAATGGCCCATGTCGGCGTAGAGCGCCTCCGCCCCGGTCACCGCCAGGAAGACGCTGCCCAGGATGATGAAGCCCAGAAGGCCGTTGTCCAGCAGGAAGACGATCCCGTAGTGCGGCGAGAGCGCCCGGAAGATCGAGGGGGCGTCGGCGATGTGGTAGACGCCCAGCGCCGCCAGCACGACGAACCACAGCGCCATGATCGGCCCGAAGAACTTCGCCACGTTGGCGGTGCCGCGCGACTGCACCACGAACAGGGAGACCAGGATCGCCGCCGAGATCGGCAGCACCAGCTGGCCGACGCCGTGCGGCGCGCCCGGCGCATCGCGCACCCCCTCCACCGCGCTCAGCACCGACATGGCCGGGGTGATGATGCCGTCGCCGTAGAACAGCGCCGCGCCGACTACGCCGATCAGGAACACCCCGCCCGAGCGCGCCGGCAGCGAACGCTGGGCCAGCGCCATCAGCGCCAGGGTGCCGCCCTCGCCCTTGTTGTCGGCGTGCATCAGGAAGACGACGTACTTGACGGTGACGATCAGCACCAGCGCCCAGGTCACCAGCGAGACCACGCCCAGCACCGCCACCTCCGGGCCGATGCCGGCGCGGGTGTGATGCAAGGCCTCGCGCATGGCGTAGAGCGGGCTGGTGCCGATGTCCCCGAAGACCACGCCGATCGAGCCAAGCACCAGCGCCCAGAAGCCCTCGTGCCGGGCCTCGCCCTGCGGCTCTTCCGCCGCAAGCGGCGCGACGCTGGCCTGGTCAGCCATCCAAATCTCCGGGACCGCCACGCACAGGCCCCTCCGCTCAGCGCCCGCCGCTGTCCTTGGGCGCGATACAGAACTTCCCGCCGAGGTTCAATTGCGGGCGGCGGTGCGGGTTCCCAGGATGGGCGGCGGCGGGGCTAGCCGGAGACTCGGGATGGCCGTCGCGAGTGCAACGTTCCGCGACCGCTGGTGCTCGACCCAGACCGAGGTGTCGCCAGGAGAGTCGGTGACAGGATACCTATCTCCCAGATACCGCTCCCAGCACGGACGCGCATCGCGAAGGTTTGGGAACTGGAGCCAATCCAACTTCCGTTCGTCGTAGCAGCCTGCGCTATTCGCGATGGCGGGACCTTGGAGAAACCGCGAGCCCCAAGAAGACTAGCATCGCCTGGTTGAGGCGCAGAATGTCTTCGTCATCTAATCGACCGATACGCGCGCCGGCCTTGGACTTCGGAACCGTGGTGATCTTGTCCACCATCAGTCTGCAGGTGGCGCGTAAGCCGTTGCGTTCGCTGGGTTCCACTGGAAGACGGAAGAGGGGAGCTTCGGTTTCGTCTGTGGTGAAGGCGCAGATGGTGATCGAATCGGTGGCGTCGAAGCTGTTTTCCTGCACGACGACGACCGGACGGGGCTTGCCCGCATAATCCTTGCCGCCGGCCACGGTCCAGATCTCGCCGCGCCTCATTCAGCATCCCAGTCCGAAGCGGCGTCGATGAACGCCTGATCGTCTTGGGCGTGAGCGCTTGCCGCGACCGCCAGCGACTGGCGATGCGCCTCCGATTGGAAGGTCGCTGCGCGCACATCAGGGACCCAAATCTGGATCGGGCGAAGACCTTGCGATCGCAATCGCCGACGATGTTCCTCCACCTTGAGGCGCGAGGAGGTTGGCTTCGAAGCCGGCGACATGGCAAGACTCCGCGCGGTTACATGTAACCTAGCCGGTTTGAGGGGCGACGTCCAGCGCCGCTGGCGCCGGTGTCGGTAGCACACGGTATGTCCGGTTTTCGTAGCAGACGATTTGTCCGGTTTGGCCTGAGGGGCCGGCCGGGGGATCGGGATGCGACCGGAGGTGCGCATGGCGCGCTATTTGGGGCTTTGTCGAGGTATCGTGCTGGGGCGTTCAGCTGCGTGGAAGCGGCGGAGTTCCTGGGGTTGAGCGAGCGGCATTTTCGCCGTCTGCGGGACGTCTACGAGGCGGAAGGGGCCGAGGGGCTGATCGACAAGCGGCGCGG
>NZ_DATELG010000210.1:0-3346 GCF_035276905.1 Phenylobacterium sp.
GCCGATAGACGATGCGCCCGCGCCTCGCAATGCGACTCGAAAAGAGGTCGTCGACGGGCGTTGACCGCGGCTCGGCGGCGCCATATGTAGCCGCCTCCCGATCCGACGGACCGGGCCCAGGTGGCGGAATTGGTAGACGCGCTGGCTTCAGGTGCCAGTGGCCGAAAGGTCGTGGAGGTTCGAGTCCTCTCCTGGGCACCACCGTTGGGGCGGTGCTGAGGCTCCGGTCCCGATGGAGGACCGTCGAGCGACCGGTTCGTCCTTGAATCAAACCATCCTAAGTCAAGACTCGATGGCGACCCAGCTGCGCCCTTCGGCCGGCGGGCAGGCTTTCGCGCGGCATCATGAGACATTCTTCTTGAAATGAGACTAACGTCTCATTAGCGTGCCCTGAGACGGCGTCAGGCGCCGCTGACCGGAGAGAAAGAGAAACGCCATGTCCCTGACCCCCGCCGAGATGGACCGCTGGATGGATGCGCATTTCGGGTTCGAGGCCCGCGACGACGTGGAGGGGGTGCTCGCCACGCTCTCCGAGGCCGCCGAGCACGACATCGTCGGCTGGCCGGCCGGACCCACCCAGGGCCGCGAGGGGGCGCGTCCGTTCTACGAGCAGCTGTTTGCAGACCTTTCCGGCGGCAAGGTGACGCCGCTGCGCCGGCTCTATGGCGACAACTTCATGGTCGACGACAGCGTCTGGAGCGGCCGCGCGCCCGGCGCTCCGTTCGGGGTCGGCGGCGGCGACCGGGCGCTGAGCTTCCGGCTGCTGCATGTGGTCGAGTTCGCAGACGACGGCGCGATCCGCCGGGAGAACGTCTGGGTCGACCTGGGCGCCATCCAGCAGCAGCTGGCGGCGCCATGAGCGCGGGGGCCGGGCAGGCGGGACGGCCGAATCAGCGGCTGCGGACGCGGAAAGACCTGCTGGACGCGACGGCGCGGCTGGTGGAGCGCGGCCTGAAGCCGACGCTGGAGGACGTGGCCGCCGAGGCGCTGGTCTCGCGGGCCACCGCCTATCGCTACTTCCCCAGCGTCGAGGCGCTGATGCTGGAGGCCGCGGTGCACGTCGCCGTGCCCGCGCCGGAGACGCTGTTCGCCGACTTTCAGAGCCGCGAGCCTCTGCCGCGCCTGCTGCGGGTCGACGAGGTTCTGCACGAAACCGTGCTCGCCAACGAGGCGCCCCTGCGGCTGATGCTGGCGCACAGCCTGGAACACAGCGCCGCCGGCGGCGCGGCGTCGGAGCCGCCGGCGCGGCAGAATCGGCGATCGGACCTGATCGCGGCGGCGCTCGAGCCGGCGGCCGCGGGTTTTCCGGCCGAGGGCCTGGCGATGCTCGGCCAGGCGGTCGCCATGCTGGTCGGTGTCGAGGGGCTGGTGGTCGCCAAGGACGTTCTGCGGCTCGACGACGCGGCGGCGCGCCGGGTCAAGCGCTGGGCGATCGCCGCCCTCGTCGAGGCGGCGCGCCGTCAGCCCCCGCGCGGCGACGAAACGGCGGCCTGAGGCGCAGGCGCCGGCCGGAACGACGGCTTGTTCCCGCACCGCCCAGAGCCTAGATAGCGGACGAAGGTGTGGCTTGGCCATCAACGGGATTTCCGTCTCGCCGGCGTTGAAGGCGGAGCACGGCGGCGGGCGCCGGATTTCTAAGGCGGAGTTCTAGGGCGACGTGAGCAACTTCCTGCACCAGGGCGACCTGCCGGACGGCGTGCTTGCGAACGCCGCCGCGGTGGCGATCGATTCGGAGACCATGGGCCTGCGGCTAAAGCGCGATCCGCTGTGCGTCGTGCAGCTGTCCGATGGCGGCGGCGACGCCCACGTGGTCCAGCTCGACCGATCGACCTACCACGCCCCGAACCTGAAGCGGCTGCTGACCAATCCGGCGGCGACGAAGATCTTCCACTTCGGCCGCTTCGATATCGCCATGTTCTATCTGCATCTGGGGGTGGTCACGACGCCGGTCTACTGCACCAAGATCGCCTCCAAGCTGGCGCGCACCTATACCGACCGGCACGGGCTGAAGGATCTCACCAAGGAGCTGATCGGGGTGGACCTTTCCAAGGCGCAGCAGAGCTCCGACTGGGGCGCGGCGAAATTGTCGGAAGAGCAGGTCGCCTACGCCGCCTCCGACGTGCTGCACCTGCACGCGCTGAAGGCGCGCCTGGACGAGATGCTCGCGCGCGAGGGCCGCGACGGCTACGCCCGCGCCTGTTTCGATTTCCTGCCCCACCGCGCCGTCCTCGACGTCGCCGGCTGGGAGGACGTCGACATCTTCGCCCACGCCTGAGGCCCTGAAGCGTGTCGGTCTCCCACATCGCCATCGAGGCCGCGCCGGACCGGCGCGAGCAGGTGCTGCGGTGGCGGCGCCGCTCGCGCATGATCCGCGCGCTGCGGATCGTGCTGCCGGCGGCGATCGGCCTGATCCTGCTCTTTCTCGCCGGCGCGGTGGCGTACAACGCGCTGACCGCCCAGCCCGCCCAGCCGCGCGAGACCTCCCAGCCGATTCGCTTGGTGCGCCCCAGGTTCGTCGGCCGCGACCAGCGCGGCCGCGCCTTCGTCATCACCGCCCAGAGCGCGACGCGCGATCCGCGCGACTACCAGCGGGTGATGCTCGACCATCCGGCCCTGGTCCTCGACGAGCAGGGCCCCGACCCGATCCGGCTGATGGCCGCAGCCGGGGTCTACCACGAGGCGACCTTCCAGCTCGACCTGCACGGGGGGGTGCGGCTGGTCGGCTCCAAGGCCGCCTTCGACACCGCCACCTCGCTCTACGACACCAAGACCGGCGTGATCACGGGTCCAGGTCCAGTTCAGGGCTCAGGGTCCCTTGGAGAAATCAACGCGAAGTCATATGCGATATACGACAAGGGCAATCGGGTGATCTTCAGGGGCGGCGTGCATACGCGCTTCGACCGGAAATGAGAGCAGGCGACGTGATGCGACTGAGAAGTCTTTCCCTGTGCGCGGTGTTGGTTTCCGCCACGCTGGCCGGACCTGCGGCCGCGCAGCTGGCGACCAACTCGAACGCGCCGGTGGACATCACGGCCGACGAGCTGGAGACGGCCAACAACGCCTGCACCTCGATCTGGCGCGGCCACGCCGAGGCGCTGCAGGACACCGCGCGGCTGCGGGCCGACGTGCTGACCGCCGACTTCGAGATCAAGGCCGGCGCCGGCGGCGACGGCGCCAAGGCCGGCGGTTGCGGCGACCTCATCCGCCTTAAAGCCGACGGATCCGTCTACTATGTGACGCCGACCCAGAAGGTGCACGGCGACAACGCCGTCTACCAGGCGGAGACGAACACCCTGATCGTCACCGGCGACGTGGTGGCGACGCAGGGCCAGAATGTGCTGCGTGG
>NZ_DATELG010000211.1:0-10137 GCF_035276905.1 Phenylobacterium sp.
GACCAGAACGGCGGCGGCCAGGCCCTCCAGGTTGCGCCGCGCGGCGGCCGGGTCGCCGAAGCGGCGGAAGATCATCTCCCCTTGCTCGGTGAGGCGCAGGCGGCCGTTCACCGTATCAGGCGGTTGGGCCAGCACAGCCTCAGCTGCCGGTCCCCCGCCGCGGCCGACGGAACCGCCGCGGCCGTGAAAGAACGCGATTTTGCGGCTTGCGGTCTGCGCCTGCGCCGAGATGTGCGCCGTCGCCCGAGCCACGTGGTGGCGGGAGGCGACATATCCCCCGTCCTTGTTGGAGTCGGAATAGCCCAACATCACCTCGCGCGCGCCGGGTTCGCCGAACATCGCCGGCGGCAGCGAAAGCGCAAGCCATTGGCGCATGAGGTCCGGCCCACGTTCGAGATCTGCAATCGTCTCGAGAAGGGGGGTGACGCGCAGGGCGCTGCGCCCATCCGCTCCGCCGCGGACCAGCCCCGCCTGCTTGAGCAGCACCAGCGGCTCGAGGATGTCGGAGAGCGTCGCCGTCTTGGAGACGACGTAGGCCCCCAGCGCTCTTTCACCGTAAAGCCGGACCGCCTCGGCGGCCGCGTCAAGCATGCTCAACTCGGCGGCGGTCTCATCTCTGTACTGGAGGAAGGCCGAGCGCAGCGGCCGTTCGTGGCTCAGTTCCTGACAAAGCAGGCGAACCCGTTCCGCCTCGCCAAGGGACATGTAGTCGTCTGCGATCCCTGCGCGGCTGTAGAGCTCGGCTACCACGCGCTCATGAACATCAGCGTTCTGGCGCAGGTCGAGCACAAGAAGATGGAATCCGCAGGCCTTGGCGAGCGCGATCAGCGTTCGCAGCCGCGCGCCGACCACGCGCTCACCAAGATGCTGCCGAATCGAGGTGCGGATGGTCTCCAGGTCAGCGACGAACTGCCCTGAATTCTCGTAGGCCGGCGAGGCGCCGCCCCAAGCTCCGCCGGCGATGCGGTCCGCCGTCGTGGCGAGCCGCTCCCAGATTTCCTGCAGGGCCTGACGGTAGGGTTCGTCTCGCCGGTGGACGGAACGGTCCGGCGAGGCCTCGGCTAGCGCGAGAACTCCTGCGCTTGCTGGCGCGAAGGCGGAGCTGACCGCCAGGTCGAACCACAGCCGTCGAACCTCGTCCGAGTAATGGTTGAGGATCAGTCGCGCCTGCGAGCGCAGGGCAAGCGCGAGCGTCTCGCCATTGACGCCAGGATGACCGTCGCGATCGCCGCCGAGCCAGGAGGCGAGCGTCAGCGGGGCGATGTCTCCGAACTGCTCGCTCCAGTCTTGATAGAGCTCACTGAGCGCCGGCAGGATCGAGTCGCGAACGATAGCCAGGGTGTTGCGGATCTCATCTGCGGGAGTGATCCGTGTCGGCCGATGCATGCGCGCCTTCCACAGGAGGGCGAGCTCGCGGAAAAGCTCTTCATTCAGGCGTTCTTCCTGCGCCGGTGACAAAGCCTTCCGGCGTAGCGAGATGAGCCGGCCGATCTGCGCCTCGCGCTCGACCACGGCGCGACGGCGAACTTCGGTGGGATGGGCGGTGAGCACAGGCGACAGCGCAAGCTGCAGCATGATCTGATCCGCCGATGCGCCTAGGCGCTCGGCGGCTGCGGCCAAGGTCTGTGGAGCCTCGCCGCCGTCCGCAGCATTTTCCGCCAGATCCGATAGCATGGCGGCGCAGACGAGCCCGCGCGCAACATAGATCGCCTGTTCGGCCGGGAGGCTGGAGAGCAGGCTTTCCAGCTCGGCTGTGTCCGTGCGCGCGACGCTTTGGATGCGATGGACGAGGGCGGCCGCGTCCTCGCCGTCGACGTACAGGATCACCTCTCCGAGCAGGTCCTGGAGATCGCGGACGGTGTCGCGCCGACGATCTTCCGGTTCCGCTTGGTCATCGGGCGTTGGTTCGCAGCAACTGCGCTGAACATTCATTGGGTCGAGCCCCCAAGGCGGCCGTCCGCCGAGGGTGGAAAGCTATCAATCCCGAGCCGAGCCCGCAGATAGAAAGGGGGTGCCATCCATAACCGCCTGCGCTGGGCCGGTGGGCGCTGGCCTGGGTTCGGATCAGCGACACCGGCGTCGGCGCGGCCAATGCTGCCCGAATGGCTATAACGCCTTTTCATGAACGTAGGGCGAGAGACCGGGGCTAGGTTCAACCCGTGAGGCGATGCGAATTCAAGAACAGATGAAGAAGCTCGGGCCTGAATTGGCGGCGCCGTGAGCAACCGGACGCATGGTCTTTCCGCTGCAGGTCCAGAATCTTCCGCGACGCCTTTGGGACAATGAGCATGAGTTCTTTCAACTGGGCCGATCCCTTTCTGCTCGACGAGCAGTTGACCGAGGAGGAGCGGCAGATCCGCGACGCGGCCAGGACGTTCGCCGAGCGCAGGCTCGCGACGCGGGTGAGGGACGCCTATCGCCAGGAGCACACGGACCCGGCGATCTTTCGGGACATGGGCGACGCGGGCCTGCTCGGTCCCACCTTGCCCGCCGAGTATGGCGGAGCGGAGGCCTCGTACGTGGCCTATGGCCTGATCGCGCGCGAGGTCGAGCGGATCGACTCCGGCTATCGATCGATGATGTCGGTGCAGTCGTCCCTGGTCATGCATCCGATCTACGCCTACGGCAGCGAGGCGCAGCGGCGGCGCTATCTGCCGCGCCTGGCGAGCGGCGAACTGATCGGCTGCTTCGGCCTGACCGAGCCCGACGCGGGTTCCGATCCGGGCGGCATGCGGACGCGGGCCAGGAAGGTCGCGGGAGGCTACCGGCTCACCGGATCGAAGACCTGGATCTCCAACGCGCCGATCGCCGACGTCTTCGTGGTCTGGGCGAAATCGGATGCTCATGACGGCAAGATCCGCGGTTTCGTCCTGGAGCGGGGCGCCGAGGGCCTCTCGGCGCCGAAGATCTCCGGGAAGCTCTCCTTGCGCGCCTCGATCACGGGCGAGATCGTGCTCGACGACGTCTTTGCGTCGGAGGACGCCTTGCTGCCGAACGCCAGCGGCCTGGCCGGGCCATTCGGTTGCCTCAATCGGGCGCGCTACGGGATTTCCTGGGGCGCGATGGGCGCGGCGGAGGCCTGCTGGCTCACCGCCCGCGCCTATGGGCTCCAGCGTCATCAATTCGGCCGGCCGCTCGCTCAGACACAGCTGTTCCAGAAGAAGCTGGCGGACATGCAGACCGAGATCGCGCTGGGCCTGCAGGCGAGCCTGCGCGTCGGACGCCTCATCGAGGCGGACAGGTTCGATCCGGCGATGGTCTCAATCGTGAAGCGGAACAACTGCGGCAAGGCGTTGGATATCGCCCGCATGGCGCGCGACATGCTCGGCGGCAACGGCATTTCCGAGGAGTTTCCGATCATCCGCCACATGATCAACCTCGAGACGGTGAACACCTACGAAGGCGCCCACGACATCCATGCCTTGATCCTGGGCCGCGCTCAGACGGGGCTCTCGGCTTTCGCCTGATCGGGTTCGCCAGAGCTTCGACGACGATACGGCCGGCCGCCGCCGCAAAACCATCGAACGGTCAGACAAAAGAGCAGGGGTGTCGAATGCGCATCGGGCGGTTCCTCTTCAAGGGCGAGGAGCGAGTTGGAATACTCAAGGAACGCCACGTCATTCCCTTGGCGGGCGATGGCGCCTGCGCCGATTGGGCGCTGGGTGCGGCCGGAAGCGCGCCTCACGGCGAGCCGGCGCCATTGCGTTCTGTCCGGCTCCTTGCGCCGATCCGGCGCGGGCGGGTCTTCTGCGTCGGGTTCAACTATCGCGCACATGTCGCCGAAACGGCTCAGGATCTCCCGAGCGACCCGGTCAGCTTTCTGCGGACGACAGCATCGATCGTCGGGCCGAACGAGTCCCTGTGGCGGCCACGCGCCTCGACCTGCTTCGACTTTGAAGGCGAACTCGCCGCGGTGATCGGTCGGGCCGGGCGGCATATCCCGGCCTCCCAGGCGCTGGAGCACGTGTTCGGCTTTACCTGCTTCATGGACGGCAGCATCCGGGACTTCCAGAAGCATGCGGTCAGCGCGGGCAAGACGTTCGAGCGCACCGGCGCGATCGGCCCGTGGATCGTGTCCCGCGACGAGGCGCCGGATTGGGACGCCACCCTGCTCACGACCCGGCTCAACGGCGAGATCGTACAGCAGAGCTCGACGGGCCTGATGGTCTTCGGCCTGCCGGAGCTGATCGCCTATTTCTCGCAGATCACCACGCTCCTTCCGGGCGATGTGATCGCCACCGGCACGCCGTCGGGGGTGGGCTCGCGGCGCAGTCCGCCGCTTTGGATGAAGGCGGGGGACCGGATCGAGGTGACGGTCGAACGGATCGGCGTCCTGGCCAACGACGTCGTCCAGGAGCCCGACGACACAGGCTGCGCAGGCGCCTGATGCCGAGCGACGACGACGAACTGATCGCCTGGCTCCGGCGGGTCGGTCTTGCGCAGGCCGACGAGGCGCCGCGGCTGGTCCCCCTGACCGGCGGCGTGTCGAGCGATGTATTCCGCGTCGATCTTCGGTCCGGGCCGATCTGCCTGAAGCGCGCCGTGGCCCAACTTCGGGTGAGTTCGGAATGGCGCGTCCCGCTGGCGCGGTCCAACTACGAGGTCGCGTGGCTGCGCACGGTGCGGGCCTTCGATGAAGGGATCGCGCCTGAGGTGCTCGCCCACGATCCCGAGGCGAACCGGTTCGCCATGACCTGGTTTCCGCCGGCTCAATACCGTCTCTGGAAGAGCGACCTGGCCGCCGGCCAGGTCGCCCCGGAGTTCGCCCGGCAGGTGGGCCGCACGCTCGCGATGATCCATGGCAGAACGGCCGGCGCGCGGGACGTTGCAGCAGGCTTCGCAACTGAGGACCTGTTCACGGCCCTGCGTGTCGAACCCTTCCTGCGCCACACCGCCCAGGCGCATCCCGATCTCGGCACGCGCCTGGAGGCCATCGCCTCGACGACGCTGGCCCACAAGGTCGCCCTGGTGCACGGGGACGTCAGCCCCAAGAACCTGCTGTGCGGCCCGCAGGGGCCGGTGTTCCTCGACGCGGAGTGCGCCTGGTTCGGCGATCCCGCCTTCGACATCGCGTTCTGCTGCACCCACCTGCTGCTCAAGGCGCTATGGCGAAGGTCCCATAGCGCGGAGGTCCTGGCCGCCTTCGCGGAGTTGCGGGACAGCTACTTCAACGGTGTCGGCTGGGAAGAGCGATGGGCGCTCGACGCCCGCGCCGCTTCGCTGGTGGCGGCTCTTCTGCTCGCCCGCATCGATGGCAAATCGCCGGTGGACTATCTGGCCGATCGCGAGCGGGCCTTCGCGCGTGAAACCGCGCGCGAACTGCTCGCCGCGAGCGGCTTGTCGCTGACCGCAGCCGCCGCGACCTGGCGCGACAAACTACAGAATTTGTGATCCCGCCTCGCGGCGCCGCTGGAGAAAATGCATGAAGGCCGTGCTGCAATACCGGGCGAGCCCGGGGTTTCGGGATCGTCTCGTTCAGATGGCCAGCGCCGCGGACATCGAGGCTGTGGTGGTCGACGAGACCGACGACGCCGGTTTCGCCCGAGAGATCGCCGAGGCCGAGGTCCTGCTTCACGTGCTCAAGCCCGTGACGGCCACGATGATCGCCGCCGCGCCGCGCCTGCGGTTGATCCAGAAGATCGGGGTGGGCGTCAACACCATCGACCTGGAGGCCGCCAAGCTTCGCAGTGTGGCGGTCGCCAACATGCCGGGCACGAACAGCCAGGCGGTGGCGGAGATCACCCTGGCGCTGATCCTGGCGACGTTGCGGCGCCTCAACTACTTCGATCTGCTTATCCGCCGGGGGCAGGGCTGGACGCCGGACCTGGCGGTCATCGACACGGTCGGCGAGATCTGCGGAAAGATCGTTGGTTTCGTCGGCTTCGGCGCTGTGCCGTCCCGCCTCGCGCCGGCGCTGAAGGCCTTGGGCGCGCGGGTCATCTACGCCGAGCGCGAGCCGCGCAAGACTGAGGTCGCCGAGCATCGCGAGCTTGGCGAATTACTTCAGACGGCGGATATCGTCTCCCTGCACGCGCCGCTGACCGAAAACACCCGCCAGCTGATCAACGCCGAGGCGCTAGCGCAAATGAAGCCGGGCGCCATCCTCATCAACACCGCCCGGGGCGAACTCATCGACCAAGTTGCATTGGTCGACGCCCTGAAAGGTGGGCGGTTGCGCGGGGCGGGCCTCGACGTCTTCGACCGCGAGCCAGTCGATCCGTCCGATCCGCTGCTGGCGCTGGCCAACGTGGTGGTGACGCCGCATGTGGCTTGGCTCACCCAGGAGACGCTGGAACGGAGTCTTGGCGTGGCGATCGAGAATTGCCAGCGCATCCGGCGCGACGAGCCGCTGCTGCACCGACTCACCTGAGACGGCGACAGCGGCGGAGTGCGGTCAGTCCGGCCGCGGCTCGCCGGCCAGCTCGCGCCGGACCTGTTCGGCGTGCTCGCTCAGGAGGGGCGAGGCGCGGCCTTCCGCAAGCGGGGTGCGGCTGAAGCGGATCGGCGTCCGCACGCCGGGGACCACGCCGCTCTCGGCCCAGGGCGCTGGCAGCGCCAAGCGCATCCGGCGGGCTTGCACCTGCGGGTCTTCGAAGACCTCCGCCACAGTGTTGATCCCGCCGGCGGGGACGCCAGCGCGGACGCAGCGGGCCAGGACGTCCTCCCGCGACAGATGGCCGAAGACGCGTGACAGCGCCTCGGCCAGGGCGTCTCTATGCGCCACGCGGTCGGCGTTGGTCTTGAAGCGCGGCTCGTCGGCGAGACCTGCGACGTCGAATGCGACGCAGAGGCTCTCGAACTGCCGATCGTTGCCCACCGCGAGGGTGAAGGGGCCGTTCCGGGCGTTGAAGACCTGATAGGGCGCGATGTTTGGATGCACGTTGCCGAGGCGGCGCGGCGCCCGGCCTGACACGAGATAGTTCAACGCCTGGTTGGCGAGCACCCCGACCATGGTGTCGAGCAGGGCGACGTCGATGCGCTGGCCCTCGCCTGACCGCGCCCGCTCGTGCAACGCCGCCTGGATCGCCACGACGGCGTAGAGGCCGGTAAAGAGGTCTGCGAAGGCGACCCCGACCTTCTGCGGTTCGCCGCCGGGTTCGCCCGTCAGGTCCATGACGCCGCTCAGGCCCTGGGCCACGAAGTCGTAGCCCGGGCGGGCTGCATAAGGCCCGTCCTGGCCGAAGCCGGTGATCGAGCAATAGACCAGGCGAGGATTGAGCGCGCGGGCCTGGTCGTAGCCGAGCCCGAACTTCTCGAGGTCGCCGACCTTGAAGTTCTCGATCAGGACATCGGATTGTGCGATCAGCCGCCGGACGATTTCGCGGCCGGATTCGCTGCGCAGGTCGACGGCGATAGAACGCTTTCCGCGGTTGCAGGCATGGAAGTAGGCGGCGTCCCCCGCGCTCCCGTTAGCCATCCCGACAAAGGGCGGTCCCCATCGCCGGGTCTCATCGCCCTCAGGGGCCTCGACCTTGACCACGTCGGCGCCAAGATCGGCGAGGACCTGGCCCGCCCAGGGGCCGGCCAGGATGCGTGCGAGCTCGAGCACCCGAACGCCCGCAAGCGGCGGGGTCGTCATCGGTCACATGTCCTTGTGGCTGCTGTCCTTGACGGCATAGCCGCTGGACGCGGCGCAAACGCATAGATTGCGGCGAACGGCATAGCCGCCGTTTATCAGGCGGCGCTTTCCGTCAGCGGCGCGAGGGCGGCGCGGGAGAGGGCGGCGAGCAGCGCCCGGCCCGACGCCGGCAGCTCCGGTTCCTTCGGCCGGAGCGCTACGATCTCGCGATCCAGGGCGATGCTGTCGATCGGCAGGACCACCAACTCGCCCCGCGCCCGCTCGCCGACGAAGGCGTGGAGGGGCAGCACGGCCAGAAGATCGCTCGTGCTCACCAATGCCTTCAGGAACTGGACCGCTCCGCCAGGATCGACGCGCGGCTGGGCGGGTTCGAATCCCGCCGCCTGGAACATATGTTGGACGAGCGGCCAGTTTCCCGTCACGGCGGAGCACCAGGGATAGGGGACGAGGTCGGCGACGGTCACGACGGGCCGAGTGGCGAGCGGGTGGCGGGCGCCGGCCACCACCTTCAACTGGTCGCGAAAGATCACGTGGCTCTCAAAACCGTGCTCGCCGACCACATTGCCGGAATAGACCAGGCAAAGATCGAGTTCGCGCCGGCGCAGAGCCCTGAACAGCGTCTGCGTCTGACCTTCCTGAATGCGGATCTGCAGATCGGGAAACCGGCGGCTGACCTCGTTGACGGCCCTGGCCACCACGCTGGCGGTCAGGGTCGGCAGGGCGCCGATGCGAAACCGTTCGCCCGCCATGCCGCGCAGCGTGGCGATTTCTTCCTCCGCGCGCTGCAATTCGGAAAGAACCGCCTTGGCGCGGCTGTAGAGCGCGTCGCCATAGGTGGTTGGGGAAATGCCCGTCATCGTGCGTTCGAACAGCACCACCCCAAGCTCCTCTTCAAGGAGCTTCATCGCCTTGGTCAGCGCCGGCTGAGACAGACGCAGCCGCGCCGCCGCGGCCGTGATGCTGCCTTCCTCGAGAATGCAGGCGAAATAGCTTAGTCGGCGCGCGTCCATCGCTCCTCCTCCGCTA
Source organism: Phenylobacterium sp. (assembly GCF_035276905.1). Taxonomy (GTDB): domain Bacteria; phylum Pseudomonadota; class Alphaproteobacteria; order Caulobacterales; family Caulobacteraceae; genus Phenylobacterium. The sequence goes on from NZ_DATELG010000211.1 coordinate 8,606, forward strand.
ACGTCACTGGGAATACAGCGCCGATTGCCGGCAGCGGACAGGGATGAGTCCGCTGCCGGCGCACGACCGGCGCAGGAGGGGGCGGGGCGCGCTGCTTACGCGTCCCTGGGCTGTGGACCCCCTGGGACCCCCGCCGGCCATGTCGGGTGGTTCACGGCCCCGCCGGATGGTCCCCGACCTGGTGGAAGTGGAAATCGTAATCGGCGAGCGCGGCGCGCACCTGTTCGTTCGGCCTGCCGCCGGCGCGCATCTTCGCCGCCGCCATGAAGCCGCGCTCGTGGCCGCCGGGCATGTTGATGGCGAACATCACGGCCGGCCTGTCGGTCACATTCTCAAAGGCGTGCGTCGTGTTCCGTGGAATGTAGGCGAAGCCACCCGTCCGCACGGTTTGCTTGAGGTTGCCGACGGTCCAGACGAACTCGCCTTCGACGACGAACCAGAGCTCATCCTCCTGAGGCTGGTGGTGCATCGGCGCGCCGATGCCCGGCAGGAGCGTCGTATGGCAAACCTGCACGGCGCCAGCGCTCTCTTCGCTCGCGAGCGCGAGACGGACGCATTGCGTCGCCGTGTTGGAGATGACCGGAGCCTCGTCCCCCTGCACGAGCTTTGGAATGCGGGGCAAGCTCTTCCACAGATCCCGCAGCGCCTGGAGATCGGCCGGGGAGCTGATTTCGTGCTCCAGGAACGGGGTGGGCTGGTTTACCCGGGCGTCCGATTCCAGTGTTTCTGGGCTTGCCACGTCAATGCCTCCCTAGCTTGGTCTGACAGCAGAAGCTCTGCGGACGGTGCGGCTCAAGCGCCTGTTTTAATTTTCCTAAAGCCTACGCCCATTGATCGTGCGGCGCATATAGCTTTTCGCTATGGGCGTGACTGCGTCGACCGTCGAGAAGGCCCTCAGCCTTGCCGGCAGCCGTGGAACGAGGCCATGCGCCAGCCTCTGGCTTCGCGCCGCAGAACTGTGGTCACAATAAGAGTCGCTTCCTCGGCGGCGGCGTCTCCACGCGGCATGATGTTCACTTGCGGCCCGACCACGACGGCGACATCGCCCATGAGCCGCACCACCAGATCCCCACGGCTGCAGCGGCGGGGACGCGCCTCAAAGGACTTCAGCGCCGCGGTCTTGTCATCGATATGCCCGGTGGCGTGCACGTGGACGTAATCGTCGGTGAGCAGTTCGGCTAAGCCGTTTGTGTCACCTTTGCTGATCAGGTCGCAACGCCGGTTTTCGAGAGCACAGATCGCGGTCACGTCGGCCGCGGCGTTAGGGCATTTTGCATCCATCGTAGAATTCCCTGGCTTTGCTGGCGTGGAGAAGAAGAGATCAGCGAATGCTGGCCGGCATAAAATGCGGTCATGGCCATGCGGCGATCCTGGCCGCGCCGGCCCAAAGCAAGTGTTAGAGCGTGCAAATCGATACAATCGGAGCTCGCGGATGTCCCCCTCATCAAAGATCCACGCCGTCCGTGCTCGGCAAATTCTAGACAGTCGCGGCCGGCCGACGGTCGAAGCCGACGTGCGGCTCCAGGACGGAA
>NZ_DATELG010000212.1:0-11631 GCF_035276905.1 Phenylobacterium sp.
GTGGATGTTGCCGGGGCCGATCAGCTTGGCCTCATAGGCCTGCCTGATCGCCGCCTGCAGCCGCTCGCGCTCGTGCACGTACTCGCCGCGGACATAGATGTAGGCGGTGTGCGCCCGCATCGCCCGGCAGGCGATCAGGCAACCTTCGATCAGCAGGTGCGGGTCGTTGCGCAGGATCTCGCGGTCCTTGCAGGCGCCCGGCTCGGATTCGTCGGCGTTGACCACCAGATAGTGCGGCCGCTCGCTCTCCTGCTTGGGCATGAAGGTCCACTTCAGCCCGGTGGCGAACCCCGCCCCGCCCCGGCCGCGCAGACCCGAGGCCTTGATCTGGTCGCAGATCCATTCCGGCGTCTGGGCGACGATGTCGGCCGTGCCGTTCCACGCGCCGCGCTTCTTGGCGCCCTCCAGGCCCCAGTCGTGCAGGCCGTAGAGGTTGGTGAAGATGCGGTCCTGGTCCTGCAGGATCCCAACCATCACGCCTTCTCCTTCGCCGGAAGGTTGGGGATCTTGATCTTCTTGGCCCGCGAGCCGTCGTAGAGCGCAGGATCGGTCAGCGTCAGCGGCCCGCCCGCGGGCGCGGCGCATTGGCGGCCGATCGCCGAGCCCGGCGCAGGCTTTTCGCCGGCGGCGAAGGCGTCCAGCAGCTTCTCGAAGCTCTCCGCCGTCAGGTCCTCGTAGTAGTAGTCGTTGATGGCCGCCATCGGCGCGCTCGAGCAGGCGCCCAGGCACTCGACTTCCTGCCAGTAGAACTTGCCGTCCGCCGAGCGGTGGTCGTGCCGGCCGATCTTCGACTTGCAGACCTTGATCAGCTCGCCGGCGCCGCGGAGCATGCAGGGCGTGGTGCCGCAGACCTGCACCAGCGCATGCGTGCCGACGGGCTCCAGCATGAACATGGTGTAGAAGGTCGCGTTCTCCAGCACCCGGATGACCGGCATGCCGAGCGTCTCGGCGACGACGCGGATCGCCGGCTCGGAGACCCAGCCTTCCTGCTTCTGGACCAGCCAGAGCAGCGGGATCACCGCCGACTGCTGCTTGCCGGGCGGATAGTTGGCGATCCAGCGATTGACCTCCTTCAGCGTCTCGGCGCTGAAGGCGAAGCTCTCGGGCTGGTTCGGCGAAAGGCGTCGGACGCTCAATTCGGCCTCACTTGACGAAGTCGACGCGGGCGATCTTGCCGTCCGCGAGGGTGTAGATGGCGATCACCTCGAAGGTCTCGCCGCCGGGGCTGCGGATGACCTTCTCGTGGTCGATGACGGTCGCGCCGCAGACCATGCGGTTCAGCAGCTCGACCTTGTTCTCCGGGAATTTCGCGAACACGCCGGCGTAATTCTTGCGGTAGGTCTCGATGTCCGAGGTGTGCGGCGGCTTGTTCAGGTCAGCCACCTGGATGTCGTCGGCGAAATAGCTGCAATACCGGTCCAGATCCTGGGCGTTGTAAGCGTCCAGCTGAGCCTGGACGAGATCGACGTTCGAAACGGTCAACGGTCGATCTCCCCGAACACGATGTCGATGGAACCGAGGATGGCGGAGACGTCGGCCAGCATGTGGCCGCGGTTCATCCAGTCCATCGCCTGCAGATGCGGGAAGCCCGGCGCGCGGATCTTGCAGCGATACGGCCGGTTGGCGCCGTCGCTCACGAGGTACACGCCGAACTCGCCCTTGGGGGCCTCGACCGCGGCGTAGATGTCGCCCACCGGCGTGCGGTAACCCTCGGTGTAGAGCTTGAAATGGTGGATCAAGGCTTCCATCGACCGCTTCATCTCGCCTCGACGCGGGGGCGAGACCTTGTGGTCGTCGGAGAGCACCAGGCCCGGCGTCTTCTGCAGGCGCAGGGCCGCTTCCTTCATGATCTTCGTCGACTGCCGCATCTCTTCCATCCGGCAGAGGTAGCGGTCATAGCAGTCGCCGTTGACGCCGAGGGGCACGTCGAACTCGAAGTCGTTGTAGCACTCGTACGGCTGGCTGCGGCGCAGGTCCCACGGAACGCCCGAGCCGCGCACCATCACGCCCGAGAAGCCCCAGGCCAGCGCCTGGTCCTTGGTCACCACGCCGATGTCGACGTTGCGCTGCTTGAAGATGCGGTTGTCGGTGATCAGGCCTTCGATGTCGTCCAGCACCCTCGGGAACTGGTCGCACCAGTCGGAGATGTCCTGCACCAGCTCCGGCGGCAGGTCCTGGCGGACGCCGCCGACGCGGAAGTAGTTGGCGTGCAGGCGCGCACCGGACGCGCGCTCATAGAACACCATCAGCTTCTCACGCTGCTCGAAGCCCCAGAGCGGCGGGGTGAGCGCGCCCACGTCCATCGCCTGGGTGGTGACGTTCAGCAGATGGTTCAGGACCCGGCCCATCTCCGAGTAGAGCACCCGGATCAGCTGGCCGCGGATCGGAACCTCGATGCCCAGCATCCGCTCGATGGCGAGCACGAAGGCGTGCTCCTGGTTCATCGGCGCCACATAGTCCAGGCGGTCGAAGTAAGGGATGTTCTGGGCGTACGGCCGAGATTCCATCAGCTTCTCGGTGCCGCGGTGCAGCAGGCCGATGTGCGGGTCGACCCGCTCGACCACCTCGCCGTCCAGCTCTAGCACCAGGCGCAGCACGCCGTGCGCCGCCGGGTGCTGCGGGCCGAAATTGATGTTGAACCGCCGGATCTTGGTCTCGCCCGTCTCGCCGATGCCGGTTTCGGTCACGTCGGCGGCGTTGATCGCAGCGACGCTGGTGTGTTCGCCGTCCATCTCAGCCTCCCTTGGCGGCGTCGGCCGCCTTCTCGTCACCGGGAAGCGGGTTCACGCCGCGCTCGACGCCTTCCCACGGCGACAGGAAGTCCCAGTTGCGCCACTCGACCGACTGCACCGGCTCGTAGACCACGCGCTTCAGCTCGTCGTCGTAGCGGACCTCGACATAGCCGGTCATCGGGAAGTCCTTCCGCAGCGGATGGCCGTGGAAGCCGTAGTCGGTGAGGATCCGGCGCAGGTCCGGGTGGCCGTCGAAGAAGACGCCGTACATGTCGAACGTCTCGCGCTCGTACCAGTCGGCGTTCGGATAGACCGGCGTGATCGACGGGACCGCGGTGTCCTCGTCCGTCTGCACCTTGACCCGCAGGCGCAGGTTCCGGCTCATCGACAACAGGTGGTAGACCACGTCGAAGCGCCGCTCGCGCTCGGGATAGTCCACCCCGCAGACGTCGATCAGCACCTCGAAGCGCTCGCCGTCGCGCAAGCGCGCCATCGCCTCGACGATCCGCGGCAGCTGGGCGGTCACGGTCAGGTCGCCGAAACCGACCTCATAGGCGGTGAACAGGCCCGCGCCGTTGGCGACGAGGGCCTGGCCAAGCTCTTCCAGCTGGGCGTGGGAATGGGGCCAGCTCATCGCACGATCGTCCCGGTGCGGCGGATCTTCTTCTGCAACTGCAAGATCCCGTAAACCAGCGACTCGGCGGTCGGCGGGCAGCCCGGGACATAGATGTCCACCGGCACCACCCGGTCGCAGCCGCGCACCGTCGAATAGCTGAAGTAGTAGTAGCCGCCGCCGTTGGCGCAGCTGCCCATGGAGATGACGTAGCGCGGCTCAGGCATCTGGTCGTAGACCTTGCGGAGCGCCGGAGCCATCTTGTTCACCAGGGTGCCCGCCACGATCATCACGTCCGACTGGCGCGGGCTTGCCCGCGGCGCCGCGCCGTAACGCTCGAGGTCATAGCGCGGCATGGACGCCTGAATCATCTCGACGGCGCAACACGCCAGGCCGAAGGTCATCCACATCAGCGAGCCGGTGCGCGCCCAGGTGATCAGGTCGTCGGCGGCCGCGGTGACGAAGCCCTTGTCGGCCAGCTGCTGCGAGACCCCGTCGAAATAGGGGTCGTGCTTTTTCGGGTCGTAGCCCTCGACGGCGGTCCGGCCGGCGGCGCCCGCGGGAACGATCACTCCCATTCCAGGGCTCCCTTCTTCCACTCGTAGATGAAGCCGACGGTCAGGACGCCCAGGAAAGCCATCATCGACCAGAAGGCGAAGTGCGACACGGCCGCCGGCAGCTTCATCAGCGTGACCGCCCACGGGAACAGGAACGCAACTTCCAGGTCGAAGATGATGAACAGGATCGACACCAGGTAGAAGCGGACGTCGAACTTCATCCGCGCGTCGTCGAAGGCGTTGAAGCCGCACTCGTAGGAGGACAGCTTCTCGGGGTCGGGCGCCTTGGGGGCCAGCACGGCGGCGGCCAGGATGAAGGCGATGCCCAGCACCGCCGCGATCCCCAGGAAGATCACGATGGGCAGGTACTGCAGAAGAAAGGCGTTCATGGAGTCCTCGGAGGGAGTCGCGCGCCCTTCTAGACCACCCATCCTGACGATTCAAACGCGGCTTTGATGTCGCTGTTCGGCGGCGCCGGGGCGTGCCGCCACGCACCCGTTTTGCAGGGCGCAGGCGCCCGCTCGGCGTGCGTCCGCACCGGCGGTCTACCCCGGGAGATCGCGACCTATCCACAGAGTCCTGGCCTGCGTCGCACTCTGCCGTTGACACGATTCCGAGCGGGACGTATCAGGCGCGCCTCGCACGGCCCCACCGGGCCCGCAAGCGGGTGTAGCTCAGTTGGTTAGAGCGCCGGCCTGTCACGCCGGAGGTCGCGGGTTCGAGCCCCGTCACTCGCGCCATCCTTCGGATGGCGACGCCGGCGTGCGACGCTCCATTCGTGCGACGCTCCATTCCTGAACAGCTCCACCGTGGCGCCCTCAACGGCGCGGCGGCATCTTTTCGAAGCTGCGCACGCCCGCGTGCTGCAGATGCCACGGCTGAGCCTCGCAGGTGAAGACCGCCGAGGTCGGGACGAGGTCCGAGGGATCGTCGAGCGCGCCGGCCTTCACCGGCAGGAAGGGCGTGCCGTCGGTGGTCGCCGACCAGAGCGGTGAGCCACAGGTCCCGCAAAAGGCGCGGCCGATGTCATTGCCGCTTGCGGCCGTGACGTGATGCACCCGCGCCTCGCCCTTGATGACCGCGAAGGCTTCCCTGGGCGCCAGCACGACATAGTTGGGCCCGCCGCCGGAGGCGCGCTGGCATTCCCGGCAATAGCAGACGGCCATGCCGAGGATCGGCGCGCCGATGCGGAACCGCACCTCGCCGCACGCACAGCCGCCTTCGCGCACCTGCACGTCCTTCATGTCCCCCTTCATGTCCCCTCCTCGCTTGGTTTGGCCATCGGGCGGTTGTCGTTCGGCAGGGCGCCGGGGGCGGCGCGGCACAGTACGCCCGGGTCGCTGGCGACGGTCTCGCCGTCCCTCAGGCGCGAAAGCCGCGCCTCGTTCATACCCTTGGTCCACCACTGCAGGCCGAAGCCGACATAGCGGACGCCGTCGGCAGAGACCGCCGCCTTCAGCGGATAGGCGTGCCCGCCGACGTCGACGACGGCGGTGTCGTGGTCCGGATAGCCGGCCTGGACCCTGCGGCCGTCCGCGCAGGCGTAGGTGCGCACGCCGGCGTCGGGGTTCACGGCCCCCGCCGGCGGGGCCGGCGGCCTGGTCGCGCTCATCGACGGCTTGGCCGCGGGCTCGCAGCCGGCCAGGGCCAGCGCCAAGATGAGAAGGCCAGCTCCACGCATCATCTTCGGCCCCTCCGCTGAAGCGGCGATCCTGGCGCCTCCTCGCGCCGACGAGAAGCGGTCAGGCGGCGCGCGATTCCTCGGCGTGCGGGAACACCGGCTTGAACATCCGCGGCGCCCAGCCGAAGTCCCGCGCCGCCGGCGCGCCGTCGAAAGTGAGATCCTGGTTCATGCGCTCGCCCATCGCCGCCGTCGCCCCGGGCAGCCGGTCGCCGGCGAGGCGCAGGCCGAGACGCCAGAGAACGATCGGCGCGCAGATGATCCGCGGCGTGCGGTCCAGCCCGAGGAAGATCCGCTCCACCATCGCCTTGTAGGTCAAGGTCTCGCCGCCGGGCAGGTCGTAGGTGCGTCCCGGCGTCAGCGGGGAAGACGCCGCCGCCATCGCCGCCCAGGCCAGGTCCTCGGCGTGAACCGGCTGGCGAAGCCCGCGCCCGGGGCCGGCGAGCGGCAGCACCTTGAAGCGCTCGGCCAGGCCCGCCAGCCGGCTGACGTTGCCGTCGTGCCCCTCGGAATAGATCAGGGTCGGCCGCAGCAGGGTCCAGGCGATCTGGTGAGCCTCGCAGAGCCGGCGCACGTCCGTCTCCGCCTCAGCGATCCTGGCGGCGAGCGCGCGCTCCTCGGCGTTCGACGACTGCGCCTTGCCGCTCACGCTGGTCGACGAGAAGGCCACCAGCCGCCGCACGCCCGCCGCGGCCAGGGCCGGCAGCGCCGGCGGCAGAAGCCAGATCGGGCACAGGCTCAGCACCGTCTCGGCGAAGGGGAAGGCGATCTCCACGGGCCTCTCCAGATCGCCGGCGATCCAGCGCACGCGGGTCTCCTCGTCCTGCGCCCGGCGGCTGAGTGCGAGCGTCACCGTGCGCTGGTCGATAAGGCGAGGCAGCAAATAGCGCCCGACCAAGCTGGTCGCGCCGAGCACCAGCACGGGCTCACGGAGACGGTGAAGACTCATCGGCTTTCGACTTGCCCCTACCCAGGAGCGCTATGCAATCAGGCCGATGCGCCTGTCTGCAACCCGCCCCAGAATCAAAATTCTGAGCGCGTTCATATGGCAAAGCCGTGTCGGTTTCTGCCGCGCGGATGGTTCGCGGCCGTCTTTATCCCTCCGCGGGGCGCGTCAACTTGCGCCGACCTGCTCCAGGACCTCCAGGACGGCGACGCTTTCAGCCAGCGGCATGACGGGGCTCTCCAGCAAGCCGGCCGCCAGACAGCGGTGCGCTTCAGCCACCTGATGGCCGAGGCCGAAGCCTTCGAACGGCGTCGGCGCGAAGGCCGTTCGCCTGGGATCGAGCGGCTGCAGCAGGCGCTTGGCGAAGGCCAGCCGGCTGACGCCCTGGCGCCTGGGCGGCCGCCTCACGCCTGCGGCCGCGGGGTCGTCGGTGCGCAACCGCGTCAGAAACGGGGGACAGATGAACTGACGGTGCAGGTGGAGGTGGCCGCGGCTTCCGACCACCACGGCGGCGTTGTCCCCCTCGCCCGTGAAGCCGCAGGCCAGGGTCGCCGTCCGCCCCGGCCACGCCAGGGCCATCGCCGCCTGGCGCTCCACGGCCGCATCGCCCGTCAGCGTCGCGCCCGTCACGCTGCCGGGCCGGCCGAACAGGTGCAGCGCCAGCGAGACCGGATAGACGCCCAGGTCCAGAAGGACCCCGCCGCCCAGCGCCGGATCGTGGAAGCGGTCCGCGGGATCGAGAGCCTGGGGGTAGAACAGCCGCGCGTCCAGGTGCAGCGCCTCGCCGATCTCGCCGGCCTCGATCATCGCCTTGGCGCGGACCACCCCCGGGGTGAACCGCATCCACATGGCCTCCATGCAGAAGACCCCGGCCTCTGCCGCGGCGACCGCGATCGTCCTGGCCTGCTGCGCCGTCACGGCGATGGGCTTTTCGATCAGCACCGCCTTGCGCGCGGCGATGCAGGCGAGCGCGCTGGCCAGGTGGTCGGCGTTGGGCGTGGCGATGTAGACGATGTCGACGTCGGACCGCGCCGCCAAAGCCTCGACGCCGGTGTGCGCATTCGGCACGCCGAACGCCTGGGCGAACGCCTGGGCGCTGGGCTCGCGGCGTGCGGCGACGGCCGTCAGCCGCGCGTCCGGCCGGCGCAGAAGGTCGCTGGCGAAGCGCTGGGCGATGGCGCCCGCGCCGACGATCCCCCAGGAAACCTGCTTGCCCACCGTCAGAACCGCGACCGCAGCGTAACGACCGCCCCGCCGAGCGCGCCCTGCATGGCGAGCGCGATCTCTGTGATGTGCAGCACGAAGCGGGCGGAGAGCTGCGGCGTCTCGCCCTGCGCGATCGCGGCGGCCTGCGACGCCGGGCCACGGGCGAAGTCCATGCAGGAGGGATAGGCCGGCAGCTTCCCCTTGAACTTCGCCACGGGCAGCCTCCGGCCTAGAAAGCTGCGCCCCGGCAGATGGCGCTGCAGCCGGTGCAGCAGCCGCCCCGCAAGACCCGGATCCTCGCCGGTCGGCGAGCGCAGGTAGATCGCGCCCCGGCTCGCCCACGCGTCCATCACCGTCAGCACGCCCTCGTCGCCGACGATGTGCAGCGAGCGGTCCTGCGGCGCGACCAGGCCGCAGGTGATCCGCGCCACCACTCCGGAGGCGAACTCCAGGCAGGCGGTGGAGAAGTCGGCCGCGATCTCCGGCGGGGGCTGGCCGGTGAGCTTGTCGTCGTATCGGCGCGAGGCGAAGGTCGTCATCCGCTCGACGGGACCGAACATCGCGCACATCCAGGTCAGGTAGTAGCCGGCGTGCTCCAGGATGCAGCCGACCTTGAACTCGTCCCGCGCCGGCCACGGCGCGCCCGAGACGCTGCGCCACTTGTGAAGCGGCTCGAGGAACACCGGCCCGTCCTCGAGCTCGGCGTAGACCAGCCGCACCCGGCCCACCTTGCCGGCCGCGACCGCCGCCTTCACCGCCGCCCCCGCCTCGCCCAGGCTGCTGGCCGGCGCGCCGCTCAGCGACAGACCCTTGGCCTCGGCGAGCGCCACCAGCGACTCGGCGTCCTCGTAGGCCATGGCCAGCGGCTTCTCGGAATAGACATGCTTGCCCGCTTCCAGCGCCGCCTTGGTCACCGCGAAATGGCTGTGCGGATTCGTAAGGTTCAGCACCAGGCCGACCTCACGGTCGGCCAGCAGCGCCGCCAGGCTGCCGAACGCCTTCGCCCCATAGTGCCGGCTGAACGCGGCGAGCCGGCCCGCATCGCGGTCGTAGACGCCCCCCAGCTCCAGCTCCGGGTGGTTGGCCAGCGTCGTCATGTAGAAGTCTGCGACGTAGCCGCAGCCCACGATGGCGATCTTCATCTCGACCCGCTGGTTGCTCGCCGTGAAGAACGCCGTCCGCCGTCGGCGACCGGCGGAGTGCAAGCTTAACCTCCCGCCATACTGAAGGTTCCCTCCGGCTTTCGGCTTGCCCTTGCGCCGGCGCCCCGATCTATATGCGGCGGTGACGCGCCAGGACCTGCAGATCGGGCCGCAAGCTTGAGCCCGGACCCCGCCCCCAGCTATGCGGCGCTGACCCGCGAGGACCCCAATCCCCTGAAGCGGGCGGTGCAGGGACGCCGGCTGGCCGACGCGCTGCGGCTGGCGCAGGATCTGTCGCCTGGCCTGGTCGTCGATTACGGCGGCGGCGACGGCGCGCTCTGCCGCTCGGCCGCCGAGCTCTGGCCCCAGGCGCGGGTGATCTGCTTCGAGCCCGCTCCCCAGCTCGCCGCCCAGGCCCAGGCCCTGTTGGCCGGGGTCGTGCAGGCCCGGGTGGTCGAGGACGAATCCGCCCTGCCCCCCGAGGGCGCCGACCTCGTGTTCTGCACCGAGGTCTTCGAACATCTGCCGCCGGCCGAGACGGCGCGCGCGCTGGACGAGATCGCCCGCGTCCTGAGGCCCGGCGGCCATGCGTTGATCGGCGTGCCGGTGGAGATCGGCCCGCCCGCCCTCGCCAAGGGTATCTTCCGGGCCCTGCGGCGCCCGGCCGAATTCGACGCGCGTCCGGCGGTGGTCCTGCAGGCGCTGCTCGGCGCCCCGCCGCGCCCCCGCCCCGTGGCCGAGATCAGCGCCGGCCGCGCCTACTATCCTCACCATGCTGGTTTCGACCATCGGCCGCTGGTGCAGGCGATCGCCGCGCGCTTCGAACTGGAACGGCGGGCGGGAAGCCCCTTTCCCGGCCTGCCGGCCTGGCTGAACAGCGAGGTCTACGTGCGCGCGCGGCGACGCTTCTGAGGCGGCTGGTGGGCGGCACAGGGTTCGAACCTGTGACCCCCTGGGTGTAAACCAGGTGCTCTGACCAACTGAGCTAGCCGCCCGCGCGGAGCCTTCTAGCGGAAATCGCTGAAATGGTCAGGCCCTTCCGCGCCGGCCTTTGGACAGGCCGACGCTTCGGCCTAGAGGACCCCGAAAGCGTTCAGCAGCGCCAGGGCGCCGATGACCACGAAGAAGCCTGCCGCGATCAGCCGGACGATCTTCAGCGGCATCACGCGCGTCGCCGCCTCGCCCAGCAGCACCGCCGGCACATTGGCGATCATCATGCCCAGCGTCGTGCCCAACGCGATCAACGAGATCTCGTGGAAGCGCGCCGCCAGCAGCGAGGTGGCGATCTGGGTCTTGTCGCCGATCTCGACGAAGAAGAAGGAGATGAGCGTCGTCAGGAAGACGCCGCCGCGCGACCGGCTGAGCGCGTCCTCGTCTTCCTTGTCGGGAATCAGCGCCCAGCCGGCCATGGCCAGGAAGGCGATCCCGACGACGATCTGAAAGATCCGGCCGCTCAACCACTGCGCCACCAGGTAGCCCAGGCTGGCCGCCAGGGCATGGTTGAGCAGGGTCGCCGCCAGGATGCCGAGGATGATCGGCGCGGGCTTGCGGAACTTCGCCGCAAGCACGATGGCGAGCAACTGGGTCTTGTCGCCGATCTCGGCGACGGCGACGACGCCGGTCGAGACCAGCATAGGTTCGAGATTCATGGACTAGGTCGCTCCGGGGCCTGGCGCGCACACGACGATCCAGACCTCGCGCCGGCCCGCCGCGCGTTGGTCTGCATCGTCGGTCTCGCCAATCCGGATCCGAACTGGATCCGCCGCCGCGCCATGCCCCCTTGAGCTGCCAAGGCGGGCAAGTCTGTTGACGCGGGCTTCGCTGTCTTGCGAACGGCTACTCCCCGAGATGCGGGGTCCTTAGCCGCCGCAAAGACGTCTGACAAACGAAAAGACGGCTGTGATGGGCCCTCTCCACATTCGCGTCGGTCAGGCGTTGAGGCTGTTCTTAAGCGCCTCGCCCGCCTTGAACTTGCACGTCCGCGACGCGGGTCGGACGACGGGCTCGCCCGTGCGGGGATTGCGCGCGGCTCCCGCCGGCCGCTTCACCGGCACGAAGCTGCCGAAGCCGACCAGCCGCACTTCCTGTCCCGCCTTGAGCGAATGCGAGACCGAGGCGATGAACGCCTCCAGCGCGTCCTTGGCTTGGGTCCTGTTGAGGCCTGCCCGGTCGGCGATCGCCTCGACCAGCTCCGACTTGGTCATCTGCGTTAGTCTCCCACCTTCCTTGTTGTTTTCGGCGCAAGGTGGGACCGCCGGCAATCGACCCCCTCGCCTGCCGAAATTATGTCCGAGGCGAGACACACGTCAAACGAGCGCGGCGCGGGATCTCTCCCGCGCCGCCCCGTTGTCAGATGATGTGATCGTATCAGTGCGTGTCAGTGCGTGATGACCGACTCGACCTCGGCCTCGTCGGCCGCGACCGCCGCCGGCTCTTCCTCTTCCGACCATTCGATGGCCGTCGGCTGACGCACCAGGGCCTTGGCCAGCACTTCGTCCATGGTGGAGACCGGGATGATCTCCAGCGCCTCCTTCACATTGGCCGGGATGTCCGCCAGATCCTTCTCGTTCTCGACCGGGATCAGCACCGTCTTGACGCCCGAGCGGAGGGCCGCGAGCAGCTTCTCCTTCAGGCCGCCGATGGCGGTGACCCGGCCGCGCAGGGTGACTTCGCCGGTCATGGCGATCTCCTTGCGGATCGGGATCCCGGTGAGCACCGAGACGATCGCGGTGGCCATGGCCGCGCCGGCGGACG
>NZ_DATELG010000213.1:0-12045 GCF_035276905.1 Phenylobacterium sp.
ACTCGCCGACGAACAGCGACATCATCACCAGGACGGCGCCGCCGACCGTCATCCAGAAGCTGAAGTTGTTGAGGAACGGGAAGGAGACGTCGCGCGCGCCGATCTGCATCGGCACCACGAAGTTCATCAGCCCGGTGACCAGCGGCATGGCCACGAAGAAGATCATGATCACGCCGTGGGCGGTGAAGATCTGGTCATAGTGGTGCGGCGGCAGGTAGCCGTGGCTGGCGCCGAAGGCCATCGCCTGCTGGGCGCGCATCATCATCGCGTCGGCGAAGCCGCGCAGCAGCATCACCAGCGCCAGGATGATGTACATCACCCCGATCTTCTTGTGGTCCACGCTGGTGAACCACTCGCGCCAGAGGTAGCCCCACAGCCTGTAGCGGGTGACGAGGCCCAGCGCCGTCAGGCCGCCCAGCGCCACCATGAGGAACGTCCCGAGCAGGATCGGCTCGTGCAGCGGGATGGCGTCCCAGGTGAGACGCCCGAAGATGAACTTCGTCAGGTCGAAACTCGGCATGTCGAACTCTGCGCGGGTGGCGATGGGGGAGGAGGCGTTCAGGTGGCGGGCCGCGTCTTGTCGGTGCAGAGCGCCTTGCCGGCGAAAGCCACGGACTGGGCGTTCGCGGCGACGTGGTGCGGCATGCGGTCCTTGCAGACCTGGCCGGGCGCGGCGCACTGGTTGACGATGTCCAGGAACAGCGTCGGATCGACGCTCGCATAGCGGCGGACCGGCTCGTTCTGGCTCGGCTGCGCAAGCGTCAGGTAGTCGGCCCGGGTCAGCTGACCGCCGCCAGCGCGCATCCCGGCCGCCCAGCGGTCGAAGTCGGCGGGCTTAAGGCCCTTCAGCTTGAAGCGCATGCCCGAGAATCCGGCGCCGCTGTAGTTGGCCGAGAAGCCTTCGTCGTCGCCGGCCTTGTTGAGCACCGCGTGCAGCTGGGTTTGCATGCCGGGCATGGCGTAGACCTGCCCGGCGAGCGTCGGCGCATAGAACGAGTTCATCACCGAGGAGGCGGTGATCTTGAAGGCCACCGGACGGTCGACCGGCAGCGCCAGCTCGTTGACGCTGGCCACGCCCAGCTCGGGGTAGATGAACAGCCACTTCCAATCGAGGGCGACCACGTCGACCTCCAGCGGCTTGACGCCCGCCGGGACCGGTCGGCCGGGCGCGATGCGGCTTAAGGGGCGGAAGGGGTCAAGCGTGTGGCAGGTGATCCAGGTCACCGTGCCGAGCACCAGGATGATGGCCATCGGCGCGCCCCAGATCGCCACCTCGAGTTTCGTCGAGTGCGACCACTCGGGATCGTAGGCTGAATTGGTGTTCGAGGCCCGGTATTTCCAGGCGAAGAACAGTGTCATCGCAAGCACCGGCACGATGATCAGCAGCATCAGGCCGGTCGCCAGCAGGACCAGGTCGCGTTGCTGCATTGCGACATCACCCGCCGGGGCCATCACGACCATCTTGCAGCCGGCCAATGACGCCAGGATCGGCGCGGCCAGCGCCGTTCGCAGAATTCTGTTCTTCACCATGGCGCCGTTGAGACCCGAGAGCATGTTGCGGCGCAATACAGCCAGGCTGGAACGCCGCGCCATTGGACGCTTTGTCCAAGGCGCGCGCAGTTGGCGGTTGCAAGCGGCGCCGGGTGAGTCATCCTTGGGCAAGACCGCGAATGCGGCGCGACAGGGCGGAACGGAAAGGACGGGCGATGAGCCAGGAGCACGTTTGGCCCGCCACATGGCGGGAGGGCCACGAAGTTCCGGCGCGAGACGGGCGTCCCCGGGCGGCTGCGGCCAATGACGGCGCCGGCGCCGCGCTGGTGCTGGCGGGCCTGCCCCAGGCCTTCGACGCCTGGGTGTTCGGGGCGCTTGCGCTCGGCGTCTTCCCGCAGCTGTTCTTTTCCGCGCTGGCGCCCGCCGCCGGCGTGGCCGCGGCCGTCGGAGTCTGGGCGCTGGCCTATGTGGCCGCACTAGCGTGGAGGGCCGTCCTTGCCCGTCGCGGCCACCGCACCCGCGGCCATCTGGCCGCGGCCCGGCTTGTCTTCGCGATTGCGACCGTGGCGACGGCCGCGGCGCCGGCCGCCGCCAGCGTCGTCTGGGCGCCTCTGGTGCTGGTCGTGTTGCGTCTCGCCCAGGGCCTGGCCCTGGGCGCCCTTGCTTCGCCCCGTCCCGCCGCGGGCGATGCTCGTTGCGTACTGTTGCGCAGCCGCGTGGTCGCCGGCGTGATCGGCCTCGCCGCTGCGGGCGGCATTCTCGGAGGCCTCGCCCTGGCGCTTCCGAGCGAGGACTTCGTCACCTGGGGCTGGCGCTATCCGTTCGTCATCGCCTTGACGCTGAACATGGGCGCCCTCTTTGGCGACCTGCGGGCCGCGGAACTCCATCGGCGTGCTCGCGGGAGGCCAGAGCTGCGGCTGGTCGCGGTCTCCGGCGGGTTGGTGCGCTGAATTCGTGGGATCGTGTCGTCGGGGCCGCCGCTCGTTCGTCGTGGAGATATGAGCAACCCGGAGCTTCCCGATGAGCCCCACCATCACCGCCTTCAAGAGCTCGCCCGATCGCGGCCGGGGCCTGGCGCGGGACATGCGCGTGCGCTGGGCGTTGGAAGAAGTGGGCCAGCCGTACGACGTGCGCCTGGTGACGTTCCCGCAGATGAAGGAGCCCGCGCATCTGGCGTTGCATCCGTTCGGGCAGCTCCCGACGTACGAAGACGGCGATCTCGTGCTGTTCGAGTCGGGTTCCATCGTGCTCCATATCGCCGAGCGGCGCCCCGGCCTGCTGCCGGGCGATGCGAACGCCCGTGCGCGCGCGATCGCCTGGATGTTCGCCGCGCTCAACACCGTGGAGCCGCCGATCCTGGATCGCCAAACCGCCATGTTCCTGGAACGCGACAAGCCGTGGTCGGAGGAGCGCCTTCGCCTCGTCGACGATCGCATCCGCGTCCGGCTGGGCGAACTTTCCCATCGCCTTGGCGACGCCGAGTGGCTTGACGGCGCCTTCAGCGCCGGGGACCTGATGATGGTGCATGCGATCCGCCGGCTGGGCGGCTCGGGCCTGCTGGAGGACTATCCGAACCTCTGCGCCTACATTGCCCGCGGCGAAGCGCGGCCCGCCTACCAGCGGGCCTTCGCCGCGCAGTTGGCGGTCTTCACCGCCGCATCGAGCGGCGAGCCAAGGTCTCAGCAGATGCAGGCCGAGCGGGAGCGTCCGCACTGAGGGGGAGACCCAGGACATGGCGAAGCTGGTCTTCGGAATGAACCTGTCCCTGGACGCCTACGTCGACCACGAGGAATTTGCGCCCGATCCCCCGCTCTTCCGTCACTTCATCGAGCAAGCGCGTGGCCAGACCGGCAGTGTGTACGGCCGCGGCCTGTACGAGGTCATGCGCTACTGGGACGAAGACCATCCGGAGTGGGACGCGGCGGAACGCGAGTTCGCGGCGGCGTGGCGGAGCCAGGCGAAATGGGTCGTGTCGCGCTCGTTGAAGTCTGTCGGCCCCAACGCCACGCTGGTGGGAGACGACGTCGAGGCGGTGATACGCAGGCTGAAGGCCGAACTCGCCGGCGAGATCGCGGTCGGCGGACCGGACTTGGCGCGAAGCCTGGGCGACCTTGGCCTTATCGACGAATATCGGCTCTACCTCCGGCCCGTCGTGCTGGGGCGAGGCAAGCCGTTCTTCGCCGGCCCCCGGCCGCCGCTGCGCCTTGTGGCCAGCGACCGGGTCGGCGAGGACGCGATCCGGTTGACCTACGTTCCGGCCTGATCAGCCCAACGGGCCCAGCGCCGGCCAGGCGGCGAGGTTGACTTTATCATGATGTTATAGGCCTAAAATAGAAAGGGGCGCGCACGCGCCTCAGCTTGGCGCAGCGGAGTTCGTCCCGTGCAGTTGTATAATGCGGCTGCGGATCTGATTGACCGGAACCTGTCGGAGCGCGGCGCCAAGGTGGCGGTGATCGACGACGATGCGCGCTACACCTATGCCGAGCTGGCGAACCGGGTCGATCGCTTCGCGGGCCACCTGGTCAGCCTGGGGTTGCCGGTCGAGAGCCGGATCCTGCTCTGCTTGCAGGACTCGATAAATTTTCCGGTGGCCTGCCTTGGCGCGATCAAGGCGGGGCTTGTGCCCGTCATGGTCAATCCGCTGCTCACCAGCGCCGATCTGGACTATATGCTGTGGGATAGTCGCGCGCGGTTGCTAGTGACCTCGGCCTCAGCCTGGCCTGCGTTCGCACCCATCGTGGCCGGGAAGCTGCCTCTCGATCACGTGCTGGTGGCGGACGGCGCTGCGCCCGACGGCGCAGGCTCGTTTGCAGCGGCGCTCGAAGCCGCGACGCCGATCGCCGCCGCGGCTGACACCCGCCCAGATGAACCGTGTCTGTGGCAATATTCGTCGGGCACGACCGGCCGGCCCAAGGGCGTCATCCACTCGCATGAAAACGTCCGTCAGCTCATGCAGCATTATCCGCGGCAGATCCTCGGCTTGACGGCGCAGGACGTCACTTTTTCGGCCGCCAAGCTGTTCTTCGGCTATGGCTTCGGCAACGGGCTTGTCTTCCCGTTTTCAGTCGGCGCCACGGCCATTCTGATGGCCGGCAGGCCGACCGCCGACGAGGTATGGAAGCGTCTTCAACTATATCAAGCCTCCGTATTCTACGGCGTCCCGACGCTTTACGGGTCGTTGTTGGACGCCGAGCCCGCGCCGCGTAGCGATCAGTTGGGACTTCGCATCTGCACCTCGGCGGGCGAAGCCCTGCCGAAACCGCTCGGTGAGCGCTGGCGGCGACGCTATGGCACGGAGATCCTAGACGGCCTCGGCTCGACCGAAATGTTCCATATCTACCTGACGAACCGGCCTGGGAATGTCTGCTACGGGACCACGGGCTATCCTGTGGAGGGCTACGAATTGCGCCTTGTCGACGATGCTGGCCGACCGGTCGCCGATGGCGATGTGGGCGAGCTCCATGTCAAAGGCCCGACCAGTGCTCTTGGCTACTGGTGCAATCGAGAGAAAACCCGTGTGACATTCGCCGGAGAATGGACGCGCACCAGCGACAGATTCCTCAAGAATCCGGACGGTCGTTACGTTTATTGCGGACGATCCGACGATATGCTCAAGGTGAGCGGCATCTATGTTTCTCCGTTCGAAGTTGAGAACGCCCTGCTTTCACATGAGGCGGTGCGCGAGGCGGCGGTGGTCGGCTGGCTCGACGAGCAGGGCTTGATCAAGCCTAAGGCGTTCCTTGTGCTCCGCGAGGCGGCGGCGCCCTCGAGGGAGCTGCAGGATCTGCTCAAGGCGCACGTCAAGAAGCTGCTGGCGCCCTACAAATATCCCCGCTGGATCGAATTTCTTGATGCGCTTCCGAAGACTGCCACGGGCAAGGTCGAGCGCTACAAACTCAGGCAGACCAAGAGTAATTGAAGCCCGTATCGCGCGCTATGCTCCTCACCGTCAATTCGGTCGCTGCCATTCGCTCACGCCGACCTTGCAAGCGAAGCGAACGGCTGGCGCCTCCGCATCAGCGGTGGCCCAGGTCTCGGCGCGCTCGCCTGGTTTGAGCTGCGCCACGTTCCCGGTCGAAACGGCGACGAGGGCGCCGCGGACGTCGTAGGCGTTGCAGGTGACGTCCACCAGCCAAGCCTTCACCTTGCTCTGGTTCTCAAGGACGAGGTGGATATTCGGCCGGGGCGTTCCCCATTCGGCCCGGGCATGGATCCCATAGGGGGCCGCGATGCTGTTGGCGAGCGCAGCGGCGAACATCAGCTCGATCATGGAACCAGATTTATGGGAACACCCGGCCTAACGCCAAACTGTATTTGGGCGCGCACCGGCCCGCGCCTGGCGCCGCCGTCGCTCAGCTTTTCGGCTTCCGCAGCTCGCGCCAGCTCCGCTCCTCGAGCTTCACCTCGAACTTCTTCGCCGCCGCCTTGATGCGCATCCAAGCCTCGTCCCGCTCAGCGTCGGTGACGTCTTCCACCTGGTTGAATCTCGCCACCGCATTGCGCACGTGGCCGGCGTCTTCCAGCGGCTCCTTCCGCTGCTTGGGGAAGGCGTACTGACGCGCGGTGAGGTCGTCGCGATCGGACTGGTCAAGCCTGCTCACGCTGGATCTCCTCTCTGCCGGTTTGCGAGACGCAAACGTTCGGCGACGGCGGATGCTCCAATGTCCGCCCGGGCGCGGCGCGTTCCCGGCCGCGCGGCGAATTCGCCTGATGGATGAGTGTGCTTGCCCTGTGGCGTTGCGGCCTCATGTGACCGGATGCCATAGCGCCACGGTTCGCGGACGCCGCCAAATACCGATCGCGGATCGGCGCACTGGGAGCACTCGCCCGCATCAGCGAGCCCACCTCCGGAACATCTGGAGATCCGTTCTTCAGGCGCTCCGTGCGCGGAAGGCGAGGCAATGCCGATACGACGCCCGCCGGCTGGCCGAGGAACACCAGGTTCAGCGAGCGACCTTCGGAACGATCATCCTGGGATCGACGATCCTGCCGTCTTCGACCACGACGTTGCCGTCGAGCGAAATGGTGCAGCCGCGCATCGGCAGGTCGTAATGCCCCCTGGTGGTGCGCTTGCCGCCGCCCTGGCTGTTCGGTCCGGTGGAGAACAGGAAGTTGCCGGGGAAGCTGCGGGCGGCGGCGCGGCTGCGCTCGGGCGCGTCGCCGTACATCGCCGGCGCGTCCCACCGCGCCTGGGGATTCAGGCCCCAGCCGAGATGCGACAGGGCATAAGGGTCGCGGTCGTCCGGGCCGGTGACGCCCTCGGCAAGCCAGTCGCGCATCAGCAGGGCGTCTAGCCCGCCTTCGATCTTGGTGACGAAGCCGTCGCGGACCTCGAGCCGGATTTCATCCTGCACGAATCGGCAATAGGGCAGGATCACGATGTCGCCGGGACAGACGACGACGACGCCGTTGGCGCTGCCTTCGTTCGGGAAGGTGTGCAGCAGGCCAACGCCCCAGTGATCGAAGCGGCCAGGCTCGTCCGCCATGCCATACTGGCTCATCACGGGATATTCACCGCGCGAGTAGATAAGGTCGGTTCCAGCCTTGCTGGTGACGTGCACGTTGCGTGTCTTGTCGTAAAGATCATGCGCATAGAGCATCGCTTCCTTGAGGCCTGGCGGCGACTGGAGCTGATAGAGGTCATCCGGCGCATCGATGATCATCTGCACGCGCACGCCGCGGCTCATGACTTCTTTCAGCCATTTGGAAAACAGCGGCACATGGAAGATCAGCACCATGTCGGCGGCGCAGAGCGCCTCCAGAGTGCCCTTGCACTGGCCAATCGTCGGGACGCCGACCTTGGTCCAGCCGGGGATCATGTTGACGCACATCTCGTAGATGTCGATCCCCATCTCGTCGGCCGCGGCGAAGGCGGCCTGGATATAGTCACGACGGGTCCCGAGGTCGCTTACGATGGCGATGGTCTGACCGCGTACCAGTTTACAGAGCTCAAACTGCTTGCGGAACAGCCCGGCCATCATGGCCGGATTTAGTTCCTGGGTGCGTATGGCCGAAGGCATGAGTTGTCCCGCTCATTTTAGAGGCCTGGCGAATGAGGTCTCGGCCGTCCAGGTTTGGCCTCAAAACCGATCGACTGTCGTTATTGGGCGGGCGCGCGGGGATTTGTCAAGCGCGTCCAGGCGCGCTGTCCAACTGGTCTCGGGGCGCAGAGGTCATGCATCCGGCGCCAGTCTTGGCCGCGCTAAAAAGGGCTCGAGGCAGCCGCAAGCCTTGAAACGATCAGCAAGAACTGGGGGGAGCCGCCACGGTCATGTCGAAAAGCCGCTTCCGGCCGGCCGACGCAGCAGCAGGTCGCTGAACAATTCGACCATTTCGCCGCTGCACGCCACCCCGTGCTTGCGACCGACGTTCGCGGCGAATCCGTCAAACGCCATCACCATCACCGTGGCCGCATGGCGGCAACCTTGGTCACTCATCGCCGTGCAGCCCTGAAGCCATTCCGCTACGCGGCCGACGAAGTAGTCGCGCAGCCGTGGATCGTAATCGTTTTGCCCGCTGCTGGAGGACACCGCCTCCACAATGTTATGGGCAAACCCGTTATTCTCCTTCGGCAGGTCCCGCCACAGCACCATCAGCAACTTGTTCAGGCGCAGCCGCGGGTCCGAGATTCTGCGCAGCGACCCGTCGAGCTTGTCGAGACGCTTCTCAAGCCAGGGCGTATACAGGCTGAAAAGTATCTGAATCTTGGATTCAAAATATACATAGACATTTGCCGTGGAAAAGCCGGCCATGCGGGCGATCGCGGGAACGGTGGTTTCACTGTAACCCTTCTGGGTGAAAAGTTCGAAAGCCGCCGCCAAAATAGCTTCCCGAACGTTATCTTTCTTCCGCTGAACCATCCGCCTAATTCTTCCTTGGCTTTGTACAAGCAGATCGGGGAGCGTCATTGCCTGACGTTCCCCGGTCGGCCTTTGAACATCAACCGGCAATCGACGTTTGCGCCACGTTGCCGAATGGCATTCGCTTATTGACACCCGGCGCGGCCGGGCCCTACCGTTTGCCGACACGCCCCTAAGATAAGGCCCCGCTAGCCCTCATCGGCGAAGCGCGTGTGCTGCGGTTCCGGGGAGGGAACAGGTGACCGACGTAGCAGGATTTGAGCGGCTGGCGCTAGGGCGCGCGGCGCCGCCGCGTCCGCAAGCACTGGGGATCGAGCATGACTGATCTCAACGGGTCGTCCGGCGCAGGTAGTCACGATGGCGCGGTCGCGCCAGGCGACCGGCTCGCCGCTTATCCTGCGCAAGAACCATTGTCCCCGCTCGGCGAGGCATATTCGCAGAAGGTGCTGGCGCTGGGGGCGGCGGTGCAGGGGCGGGAGGTGCAATACGGATCCGACCCCCAACAGTGCCTGACCGTGTTCAGCCCTGCCGATCCCAACGGCGTCGTGTTCGTCGTATTCCATGGCGGTGGTTGGACGAACGGGTACAAGGAGTGGATGTACTTGCTGGCGCCGGCGTTCAACGCGCGCGGCGTGACACTGGTCAGCGCCACTTACCGACTGGCGCCGCGGCACATATTCCCCGCCGGTTTCGAGGATTGCGCCGACGCGGTGGCCTGGGCGCACCGGATGCTGATGCCCTCGCTGGGCCCCGCCGGCCGCCTTTTCGTGGGAGGCCACTCCGCGGGCGGACATTATGCGGCGTTGCTGGCGGTAACCGACGACTGGCGGGCCGCCCGCGATCTGCCGGTGGATCTGCTGGACGGCTGCGTCCCGATCTCCGGCACCTACTGGTTCGGAGAGGGAAGCGGCCTGGCGATGCGCCCGCGCTTCCTGGGAACGGATCCCGCGACCGACGGCCGGGCTTCCCCGCTGCTAAGGCTGTCCGCCCACTGCACGCCGGCCTTTTTCCTCAGCTATGGCGACCGCGACTTTCCCCACCTTATACGGCAGGCGAAGGAGATGACGGCGGCGCTGGAGGCGGCGTCCGTCCCTGTGCATGTCGAAGTCATGGAGGACTGCGATCATTTCGAGGCCGGCATCGCTTGTGGCGATCAGTCTCGCCCCTGGTTCGCCAAGCTCGTGGCGTGGATGTCCGCCACGCCAAGCACGACAAACTCCTCGGCGCGCCCTCGATAACCGCTCCAAGCGGCGGCCCGCTACGCGCCCAAGTCCTTGCTGACCACCACGGTCTTCAGTTCGGTGTAATGCTCCAGGGCGGCCTGGCCGTTGTCGCGGCCGAAGCCGGACTGCTTGAAGCCGCCGAATGGCAGGTTTGCGTCGAGCACGAAGTAACAGTTCAGCCACACGAAGCCGGCGTTAATCCGCTCGGCGAAGCGGTGGGCGCGCGAGAGGTCCCGGGTGTACACAGCCGCCGCCAGGCCGAAGCGCGTGTCGTTGGCGCGGGCCATGACCGTGCTTTCATCGTCGAACGAAAGCACACTGGCCACGGGCCCGAAAATTTCCTCCCGCGCTATGGTCATGTCATCCTTTACGCCATCGAAGATCGCGGGCTCGATGAAATAGCCTTGGCCGCCGACGCGGCGCCCGCCGGTAACCAGTCGCGCGCCGCTGCCTTTGCCTTGCTCGATATAGCCGAGGACCTTGTCCAGCTGTTCCTGCGAAATTTGAGGCCCCTGCTCGGTCGCGGGGTCGAGCGGGTTGCCCAAGCGTCGGCTCGATGCTTTGCGCGCCAGCTTCTCGACGAACTCCTCGCGAAGCGAGTCCTGCACAAAGACGCGCGTGCCCGCCGAGCAGCATTGCCCTGCATGCCAGTAGTTGGCGGCGAACGCGCCTTCCACCGCGGCCTCAACATCGGCGTCGCCGAAGACGACGAGCGGGCTCTTGCCGCCAAGCTCGAACGTGACGCGTTTCAGCGTATCGGCAGCGCGCTTCTGGATAATCTTGGCGGTCTCGACATGGCCGGTGAACGCAATCTTGTCGATTTCTGGATGGCCGACGATCGCGTCGCCCGTTGTTTCGCCGAAGCCGTTGAGCAGATTGATGACCCCGCTCGGGAAGCCCGCCTCGTGCGCCAGTTCGACCATGCGCAATGCAGTCAGCGGCGTCTGCTCGGCGGGCTTCATCACGATCGTATTGCCGGCGGCCAGCGCCGGGCCCCACTTCCACGCAAGCATCAGCAGCGGAAAGTTCCACGGAATGATCTGCCCCACCACGCCCACGGGCTGGCGCAGCGTATAGGCCAGATAGTCGCCGCGCATTGGAATCGTCGCGCCCTCGATCTTGTCGGCCCAGCCTGCGTAATAGCGGAAGCAATTGATGACGAGGTCGATGTCGCCATAGGCGTCGGAAATGATCTTGCCGGAGTTCAGGCTTTCGAGCGCAGCCAGCGAATCCTTGTTCTTCTCCACCAGCTCGGCGAGCCGATAGAGCATCTGGCCGCGGTCGGCCGCCGCCAGCTTCCTCCAGGTCGGAGCTTCGAACGCTCGGCGCGCGGCGCGGCAGGCGCGGTCGACGTCCTCCGCCGAGGCCTCCGCCACCTGCGCGATCACGCCGCCGGTAAAGGGGTCGTAGGTGTCGAACGTCTTCCCGTTCGCCGCATCCACCCACTGGCCGTTGATCATGAGTTGGGTGGGGGGGAGCTCGATCGACGCCGGCGTCGGATTTGCACTGAACCGGTTCATCGGCATCTCCACTCTTATCGCGCCTGTCTTGATCGCCCCTGATTCTTGAACTTTGGCGCCGGCAATCAATCTATTCTTCGGCGAGCCCTTACTCGCGCCGGCCGGCATCTTATTCTCTTTACGCCCCCGGGCGACCGGTCCGCACGAAGCGTCCGCCTTTCTTATTAGCGGGAAATGCAGAGGCGAATGGGGTTTTGGGGATCGCCGCGCGCCGGCGAATCCTTGTTCCTTAAATCTTTAAGTCGCTTTGCAGCTTGTTTGATTGGGCGCGCGGAGCCCACGGCGTCGGCCTTGCAGGCGCTCTTCGGATATTCGTTGGACGAGGCGTTCGCCGGCGCCGCCGGCTTCAACACCGCTCCTGTGTCTTATATGTTCAACACATGTCTGCTGGTTCAGTCGGGAACTGAGTACGATGAACGAAGAATTGCCGATAAAGGTGCGAGTAGCGCGCCGCCGGACGGAGGCCGAGGGAATCATCTCCCTGGAATTGGCGCCGATCGCCGGCGATCAGCTGCCCGCGTTCAGCGCGGGCGCCCATATCGACGTTGAGGTGGCGCCCGGCCTGGTCCGCCAGTATTCGCTGTGCAACAACCCGATGGACCGGGAGCGCTACGAGATCGGCGTGCTGCTGGATCCCGCCTCGCGTGGCGGGTCGATCGCGCTCCACCAGGCGCCGGAGGGCGGGGAGCTGCGGATATCGGCGCCGCGCAACCATTTCGAGCTGGAGGCGCGCGCCGAACGAACAATTCTGCTTGCGGGCGGCATAGGCGTGACGCCGATCTTGTGCATGGCCGAACGGCTGTCGGCGATCGGCGCCGATTTTACGATGCACTACGCCACCCGGTCGCGAGCGCGCTGCGCGTTCTTCGACCGCATCTCCCGATCGCCCTTGGCCGAACGCGTCCACTTCCATTTCGATGACGGGCCGAGCGATCAACAGCTCCAGCTGGC
>NZ_DATELG010000214.1:0-4542 GCF_035276905.1 Phenylobacterium sp.
CACCAACTACCGCCCGCAGTTCTACTTCCGCACGACCGACGTGACCGGGATCGTGAAGCTGAAGGAAGGGGTGGAGATGGTGATGCCCGGCGACAACGTCGAGCTGAACATCGAGCTGATCACCCCGATCGCCATGGACCAGGGCCTGCGCTTCGCCATCCGCGAAGGCGGCCGTACGGTCGGCTCCGGCGTCGTCTCGAAGATCACCAAGTAAGCGGCGCGGGCGAAAGCCCGCCAAGCGCAAAGCTTGAAGAAGGCCGTCGGGATCCCTCCCGGCGGCCTTTTTCTTGGGAGCCGTGGACGGCAATTTAAGCTGCTTCCGTCACGCGCCCGCACTAGCGTTGGCGAGTCGGGGCAGGGGAGGAGACCGGATGCGTCTGATCGCGCTTCTGACGAGCGCCGCCGTGAGCTTCCTGGTCCCGCCGGCGCACGGCGCGCCCGCCACGCCGGCCGTCGAGATCAAGGACGCCGTCGCCCAGGTCACGATCATTCCGGAAAACCGCCCGGACCTGAGGGTCGAAGTGGTCAGCCAGAACCGCCGGCTGCCGCTGAAGGTCAAGCAACTGCGCAACCGCACGGTGATCGACGGCGGCCTGGGCGGCAGCAAGATCCGCGGCTGCCGCGGCGCCGGCGCCGACGTCGTGGTGCGCGTCGCGGGCCTCGGCGACGTCCCGCTCAGAGACATGCCGCACATCATCGTTCACGCCCCGCGCGACGTCGACGTCAGCGCCGGCGGCGCGGTGTTCGGCTCCGTCGACCGGGCGCGCAACGTCACCCTGGGCGCCGCCGGCTGCGGCGACTGGGTCGTCGCCAATGTCGAGCAGCACCTGAAGATCAACCTCGCCGGCTCGGCTGACGCCCGCGCCGGCACGGCGGGCCTGGCCACGCTTCGCGTCGCGGGCTCCGGCGACATCGCTACCGCCGATGTCCGCGGCCGCCTCGACGTCGACGTCGCCGGCTCCGGCAACGTGCGGGTGAAGTCGATGTCAGGGCCGCTGGACGTCCATGTCGCCGGCGCCGGCGACGTGACCATCCTCGGCGGCCGGGCGAGCGCCATGACCGTGTCGCTCGCCGGCTCGGGCAATGTGCTGTTCGGCGGCGTGGCCGACACCTTGACCGCGCGCATCGCCGGCTCCGGCGACGTGCGCGCGCGCCAGGTGCGGGGCCAGGTGCGCAAGACCGTCATGGGCTCGGGCGCGGTTCGCATCGGCTGACGCCCGAAACCTTGGGCTTCGGAGGCTTCGCGGCCTTGACGAAGCCGAGTCGGATAGGTAGTAACGCGCCTCCTGTTGGGCCGGCTGTGCGCTCCGAAGTGATTTGGACGCAGACGCGGTTCGCAGAACGACCTGGGACAGTGCTTACAAGCTAGCGTACCGGGATGGCCCACGCCGAGAGGCGCGCGGGCCAAAGTCGTTTGTGCGGACTTTCGCGTACGGGCTCCTCGCAAGAGGGGTTCGGGCTGGTCTTTGAAATGGTCGAGATCACGCGGGCGGACCGCCTGTAGGGAAACTGAAGAGCGATATGGATCGTCAGAACATCCGCATCCGGCTCAAGGCCTTCGATCACCGCGTGCTGGACCATTCCACCCGCGAGATCGTGAACACGGCCAAGAGGACGGGCGCCACCGTGCGCGGGCCCATCCCGCTGCCGACGCGCATCGAGAAATTCACCGTCAACCGCTCGCCGCACATCGACAAGAAGTCGCGCGAGCAGTTCGAAATTCGCACGCACAAGCGCGTGCTCGACATCGTCGACCCCACCCCGCAGACCGTGGACGCGCTGATGAAGCTCGACCTGTCCGCCGGCGTGGACGTCGAGATCAAGCTCTAAGGGGATCGGTCCGATGCGTACCGGCGTGATCGCCAAAAAGCTGGGCATGGCGCGCTTCTTCGACGAAGCCGGCAGCCATGTGCCGGTGACCGTGCTCAGCCTCGAAGGCTGCCAGGTCGTCTCCCACCGCACCAAGGAAAAGGACGGCTATGTCGCCCTCCAGCTCGGCGCGGGCGCGAAGAAGGCCAAGAACACCTCCAAGGCCCTGCGCGGCCACTTCGCCAAGGGCGAGGTGGAGCCGAAGCGCACGGTCGCCGAGTTCCGCGTGTCCGAGGACAACCTGATCGACGTGGGCGCGGTGTTCACCGCCGACCACTTCGTTCCGGGCCAGAAGGTCGACATCACCGGCGTCACCGTCGGCAAGGGCTTCGCCGGCGCCATGAAGCGCTGGAACTTCGGCGGCCTGCGCGCCACCCACGGCGTGTCCGTCTCGCACCGCTCGCACGGTTCGACCGGCAACCGCCAGGACCCGGGCCGCACCTTCCCAGGCAAGAAGATGGCCGGCCACTACGGCCAGGAGACCGTCACCACGCTCAACCTGACCGTCTGGCGCATCGACGCCGAGCGCGGGCTGATCCTGGTGCGGGGCGCCGTCCCGGGCGCCGAAGGCACGTTCGTGAAGATCCGCGACGCGGTGAAGTCGGCGCTGCCGGCCGAGGCCCCGAAGCCGGGCGCCTTCCGCACCGCCGGCCAGCCCGCCGCCGCTGAGAGCGACTCCGCGGCCGCGCCGGTCGAAGCCGAAGTTGAGGCTCCGGAAGCTGGGGACCAAGCCTAATGAAACTCGACGTCATCAAGCTCGACGGCGGGAAGGGCGGCTCGATCGAGCTCCCCGACGCGATCTTCGGCATCGAAGAGATCCGCGGCGACATCCTGCAGCGCTGCGTCACCTGGCAGCTCGCCAAGCGTCGCGCCGGCACGCACAAGATCCAGGTCCGTAACGAGGTCTCTCGCACGGGCAAGAAGATGTACAAGCAGAAGGGCACCGGCGGCGCCCGTCACGGCTCGCGCCGGGCGGCCCAGTTCGTCGGCGGCGCCAAGGCCCACGGGCCGGTCGTGCGCAGCCACGCCTTCGACCTTCCCAAGAAGGTCCGGGCGCTGGCGCTGAAGCACGCCCTGTCGTCGAAGGCCAAGAGCGGCGCGCTGATCGTCCTGGACGAGGCCAAGCCCGCCGAAGCCAAGACCGCTTCGCTGCGCGCCAGCCTCCAGAAGATCGGCATCACCAACGCGCTGGTCATCGCCGGCGTCGAGGTCGACACGAACCTGAAGCTCGCCGCGCGGAACATCCCGAACGTCGACGTGCTGCCGAACGCCGGCCTGAACGTCTACGACGTGCTGCGCCGCCAGACGCTGGTCCTGACCAAGGACGCGGTCGAGGCGATCCAGCAGCGCTTCCAGATTGAGGAGGCCGCGTAATGGCCCTCGAGCCTACCGTTCGTCACTACGACACCATCCTGTCGCCGGTGATCACCGAGAAGGCCACCCTGCTCTCCGAGCAGAACAAGGTGGTCTTCCAGGTCGCCGCCGACGCTTCGAAGGACGAGATCGCTGCGGCGGTCGAAGCGCTGTTCAAGGTCAACGTGACCAAGGTCAACACCCTCAACGTGAAGGGCAAGACCAAGCGCTTCCGCGGCATCCTCGGCCGCCGTTCCGACGTCAAGAAAGCGATCGTGACTCTGGCCGAAGGCCAGTCGATCGACATCACCACGGGGCTCTGATCCGATGGCCTTGAAGCAATACAACCCGACTTCGCCCGGCCGGCGTCAGCTGGTGCTGGTCGACAAGTCCGAGCTCCACAAGGGCCGCCCGGAAAAGTCCCTCGTCGAGGGCCTGACCAAGACCGGCGGCCGTGGCGGCGGCGGACGGGTGGCCGTGCGCTTCCGTGGCGGCGGCGCCAAGCGCCTGTACCGCAAGATCGACTTCAAGCGTCGCAAGTTCGACGTCGTCGGCACGGTCGAGCGCCTGGAGTACGACCCCAACCGGTCGGCCTTCATCGCGCTGATCCGCTACGCCGACGGCGAGCTGGCCTACATCCTGGCGCCGCAGCGCCTGAAGGCCGGCGACACGATCGTGGCCTCGGAAAAGGCCGACGTGAAGCCGGGCAACGCCATGCCGCTGCGCGGCATGCCGATCGGCACCATCATCCACAACGTCGAGCTGAAGCCGCTGAAGGGCGGTCAGATCGCCCGCTCGGCCGGCGCCTACGCTCAGCTGGTCGGCCGCGACGCCGGCTACGCGCAGGTCCGCCTGAACTCGGGCGAGCTGCGGATGGTGCCGGACAGCTGCATGGGCACCGTCGGCGCCGTGTCGAACCCGGACCACATGAACGAGGTCATGGGCAAGGCCGGCCGCAACCGGCACAAGGGCCGCCGTCCGCACGTGCGCGGCGTGGCCATGAACCCGGTCGACCACCCGCACGGCGGCGGTGAAGGCAAGACCTCGGGCGGCCGTCACCCGGTCACCCCGTGGGGCCAGCCGACCAAGGGGCGCAAGACCCGCACCAACAAGGCGACGGACAAGTTCATCATCCGCTCGCGTCACGCCAGGAAGGCTCGCTAAGGCATGACCCGCTCTGTCTGGAAAGGTCCGTTCGTCGACGGATACCTGCTCAAGAAGGCCGAGGCCGCTGCGTCCTCGGGCCGCAAGGACGTGATCAAGACCTGGTCGCGCCGCTCCACCATCATGCCGCAGTTCGTGGGCCTCACGTTCGGCGTG
>NZ_DATELG010000215.1:0-7414 GCF_035276905.1 Phenylobacterium sp.
AACATCAGCCTGCCGCTCAACCACCTGGGCCCGCTGTCGCACCCGAAGGCGGTGGCGATGGCGGTGCGCTCGCTGGCCGCGCGGTTCGGAGCCGAGCCCCATGGCTGAGGCTTGCGAGGTCTGGTTCTACCACCTGGAACGAACCGGCCTCGACCAGGCGCTGCCGGAGCTGCTGGAAAAGACCCTGGCGCGGGGCTGGAAGGCGATCGTGCGCGCCCGGCAGCCAGAGCGCGTCGAGCATCTGGACGGCTGGCTCTGGAGTTACAAGGACGAGAGCTTCCTGCCGCATGCGCCCGCCGGCGAGCCGAGCGCGGCGCGCCAGCCGATCCTGCTGACGACGGCCTTCGAGAACCCCAACGGCGCCGACGCCCTGTTCCTGATCGACGGGGCCGAGCCGGGCGAACTGGATGGCTACACCCGCTGTGTCGTGCTGTTCGACGGCGCTGATCCGGCGCAGGTCGCCGTCGCCCGCGGTCAATGGACGGCGGTGAAGGGCAAGGGCTTTCCGGTCTCCTATTGGAAACAGCAGGAGCGGGGCTGGAAGAAGACTGCCTGAGCGCTTCAGGCGGCTGGAGCCTCCACGCCGAACTCGCGCAGGAGCGCGATCCAGGCCGCCCGTCCCTTGGCGCGGCTGAAGCTGGCCACAGCGGTCTCGCGCGCGGCGGTGCGCAGGGCTGCGGAGGCCTGCGGATCGCGGCAAGCGCCGATCAGGGCCTGGGACAGGGCGTCGACGTCGAAGAACGGCAGCAGCCGGCCGTTCACCCGGTCCTGGACGGCGTCTTGGACCGGCCCGGTGTCGGAGCCGATGACGTAACAGCCGCTGGCCATGGCCTCGACGATCGACCACGAGAGGACGAACGGATAGGTGTAGTAGACGTGGGCGGTGGATAGCCGCAGCGCCGCCAGCATCCGCGCATGCGGGACCTTGCCCAGGAAATGCACGCGGCTGGCGTCCAGCTGCGGCGCCAGCGGCTCGAAGAAGGTCTGTTTCCAGGTCCGGCCGCCGGGCGCCTCGGCGCCGTAGCCGCGGGTCTTCTCCTCGCCGATGATCAGCACCTGGGCCTCAGGGACCTCGGCCAGCAGGCGGGGCAGGGCGCGCGCGAAGATGTGCAGCCCCCGCATCGGCTCCATCTGGTTGTTGACGTGGGTCACGACCGGCGTCCCAGGCGCCAGCACCCGGCCGTCGGCCAGGGCGAAGGGCTCGGCCGGGCCCGGCCGGATCGCCTCGACGTCGATGCCCTCGTGGATCACGCGCGTGCGCTCGCGCAGGGCCTTAGGCAGGCGCGAGGCCTGGAACTCGGTCGGGGCGACGATGGCGTCGGCCTCCGCGAGCGCCATGGCCATCACCGGGTTCTTGGCCTTGCCACGGATCAGCGCCTCCTCGTCGCCGCTCCAGAACTCCGGGTCGAAGTCGATGTCGGACCCGGCGCCGTGATAGTAGAATTCCGAAAAAAGTATCTGTTTCGCATCGGGAAATACGTGCGAGAGCAGGGACGTCTCGCCCCACCCGGGATGGCCGATGATGACCTTGGGCGCGTGGCCCTGCTCCTTCAGCCAGCGCGCGGCGTTGAGGGCGTGACGTCCGCGCAAGAGGTCGGCCTCGGCGCGGATCGCCAGGGGAAAGACGTCCTTGCCGGTGCCGCGCGCGACCCGGTAGCGCACCAGCTCCACCCCCGGCAGTCCGGGCGAGTGCTCCCCGCCGATCGCGAAGACGGAAACGCCGCGCATGACGAGCGCGGCGGCCAGGTCGCGAAACTGACCCGGAAAGTTGTTGTGGACGAAGAGCACGCCGGCGGACATGGCGCTCTTCTGCCTGGGCCGGCCGGCCGTGTCACCCGTCTTGCCCCTCCTTCAGCGATTGGAGGGTGTGGTGGTTGCGGATCGCCAGCTGGAACAGCTGCTCGCGGAACTCGGTCAGCTGGCGCGAGGCGTGGGGCGCGAGCGACAGGCTGTTGTCCTGGCGGCGGATCCAGCCCGCCTCCACCAGGGCCGCCACCTTGCGCCGCACGCTCTCCTTGGGGATGCCGGTGGAGTCGGCGATCGAGCGCACGTTCGTCGACAGGCTGGGATAGGTGTCGATGGCGCCGCTGAGGACGTCGTCCGGATCGAGGTCGAGGACCCGTTTGTCCTCAGCCGTGCGCATTCCCACCACCAGCACGATGAACAGCTTGTCCAGGTCGCCGTCGCAGAGCGCGCGGCCGGCGCGCAGCGCCTCGAGGAACGGAGCGATCAGGTCCTTGGCGAGGTAGGGGTACTGACGGCGCAGGAGGGGGAGGATCGGGCGCATCTCGGCTCCATCCGGACGGACCGGCCGCGAGGCGCCGCCGTTCCGCGTGATTCACGTGCAAGCTTGACGCTGTGAACAAAACGGGAATAAGAACGAACTGAGAACAACGCGGCGGTTCTCCACAGACCGCCCACAATAGGGGTGCGACGTATGGTTCGTCTTGCGCGAGAATCGCTGGCCTTTGTCTCCGTGGCCAGCTTTGTCTGGATGATGTGCCAGGTGGCCGGCTTCGTGGGCTGACCGCCATGCGAATGGGGGAGGCGGCCGGGGTGAACGAGGAGAGCCAGGGTTCTGAGGGCGCATCCTCGGACGGCTTCGTCCACCTGAGGGTCCGCTCCGCCTATTCGCTGCTGGAAGGCGCGATCAAGGCCGACAAGATCGGCGCGCTGGCCAAGGCGAGCGCCATGCCGGCGGTCGCGCTGGTCGACCGGGCCAACCTGTTCGGCGCGCTGGAATTCTCCGTCGTGACCAAGGACCAGGGCGTGCAGCCGATCATCGGCTGCGCCCTGCCGGTGAGCGGGATCGGAGAGCGGCCGGCGGAGCGCTGGGCCCGGACGCCGACCGTGGTGCTGCTGGCGCAGAGCGAGCAGGGCTATCTGAACCTGTCGGTTCTTTCCTCCTTCGCCTACGTCGAGTGCGACGCCGCCGAGGAGCCGCATGTTCCCTGGTCGAAAGTGGCCGAGCACGCCGAGGGGTTGATCCTGCTTTCCGGCGGGCCGGACGGGCCGGTCGATCCCTTGATGGCGGCCGGCAAGGTGGAGCTGGGCCGCGCGGCGCTCACGCAGATGCATCGCGTTTTCGGCGACCGCTTCTATGTCGAGCTCCAGCGTCACGGGCTGGCGAGCGAGGCGGCGGCCGAGGGCGAGCTGGTGGCCTTCGCCTACGACGCCGACGTCCCGCTGGTGGCGACCAACGACGTCTATTTCGCCAAGTCGGCCATGCACCAGGCGCACGACGCGCTGCTCTGCATCGCCGACGGCTCGTTCATCGGCCAGGACGAGCGCCGGCGGGTGACGCAGGAACACTGGTTCAAGCCGGCGGCGGAGATGCGGGCGCTGTTCGCCGACCTGCCGGAGGCCTGCGACAACACTCTCGACATCGCCAGGCGCTGCGCCTTCATGGTCGCCAAGCGCGGCCCGCTGCTGCCCAGCTTCCCGACCGGCGGGGGCCGCTCCGAGGCTGAGGAACTGGCGCACCAGGCGCGCGAAGGCCTGAAGATGCGGATGAGCCTGGGCCAGGCCAACGCCTTTCGGCCCGAGGACTACGAGGCGCGGCTGGAGCGGGAGATCGGGATCATCATCCAGATGGGGTTCCCGGGCTATTTCCTGATCGTCTCGGACTTCATCAAATGGGCCAAGGCGCATGACATCCCGGTGGGCCCGGGGCGGGGGTCGGGCGCGGGCTCGCTGGTGGCCTATGCGCTGACCATCACCAACCTCGATCCCTTGCGCTACGGCCTGCTGTTCGAGCGCTTCCTCAATCCCGAGCGGGTCTCGATGCCCGACTTCGACATCGACTTCTGCCAGGAGCGGCGGGAGGAGGTGATCACCTACGTCCAGCAGAACTACGGCCGCGAGCGGGTCGCCCAGATCATCACCTTCGGCACCTTGCAGGCGCGCGCGGTGCTGCGCGACGTGGGCCGGGTGATGCAGATGCCGCTGGGCCAGGTCGACCGGCTGGCCAAGATGGTCCCGGCGAACCCGGCCAATCCGGTGACGCTGAGCCAGGCGATCGACGTCGAGCCGCGGCTGAAACAGGCCCGCGACGAGGACGAGGCGGTGGCCCGCCTGCTGGACGTCTCGCTGCAGCTGGAGGGCCTCTACCGCAACGCCTCGACCCACGCCGCCGGCGTGGTGATCGGCGACCGGCCGCTGACCCAGCTGACCCCGCTCTACCGCGATCCGCGTTCGGACCTGCCCGCCACCCAGTTCAACATGAAGTGGGTGGAGAGCGCGGGCCTGGTGAAGTTCGACTTCCTGGGCCTGAAGACGCTGACCGTCATCGACCGGGCGCTGAAACACCTGGAGAAGCGCGGCGCGGGGGTCAACATGGACACCCTGCCGCTCGACGACGCCAAGACCTACGAGTTGATGGGCGCCGCCCAGACGGTGGGGGTGTTCCAGTTCGAAGGCCAGGGGATGCGCGATACCCTGCGCCAGCTTCGGCCCAGCTGCATTGAGGACGTCACCGCCATCGGCGCCCTCTATCGGCCGGGCCCGATGGACAACATCCCGGCCTTCATCGACTGCAAGTTCGGCCGCAAGCCGATCGACACCCTGCATCCGACCCTGGCGCCGGTGCTCAACGAGACCTACGGCATCATCGTCTACCAGGAGCAGGTGATGCAGATCGCCCAGATCCTGGCCGGCTACAGCCTGGGCGAAGCCGACCTGCTGCGCCGCGCCATGGGCAAGAAAAAGAAGGAGGAGATGGAGCAGCAGCGCGCCCGTTTCGTCTCCGGTGCCGAGCAGAACGGCATTCCCGCCGAGCAGTCGGGCGGGATCTTCGACCTCGTCGACAAGTTCGCCGGCTACGGCTTCAACAAGTCGCACGCCGCGGCCTACGCCGTGGTCAGCTACCAGACCGCCTGGCTGAAGGCGAACGCCCCGGTGGAGTTCTTCGCCGCCTCGATGAGCCTCGACATCGCCAACACCGACAAGCTCTCGGTGTTCTACCAGGACGCCAAGCGCTTCGGGGTGAAGATCACCGCGCCCGACGTGAACCGCTCGGCCGCCGACTTCGAGGTCGAGGACGGCCAGGTGCTCTATGCGCTCGGCGCCATCCGCAACGTCGGCCTGCAGGCGATGGAGCACGTGGTGCAGGTCCGCCGCGAGGGCGGGCCGTTCCGCGACATCTTCGACTTCGTGGAAAGGGTCGATCCCAGGCAGGTCAACAAGCGCACCTTCGAGACGCTGGCCAAGGCCGGCGCCTTCGATTCCATCCACCCCAACCGCGCCCAGCTGCTGGAGGCGGCCGACCTGCTGCTGGGCTTCAGCCAGAGCGTGGCCGCCCAGCGGGCCTCGGAGCAGGCGGGGCTGTTCGGCGACGGGAACAGCGACTTCGTCGAGGCCCAGAGGCGCAAGATGCCCAAGGTCGAGCCGTGGACGCCGACCGATCGGCTGGACAACGAGCTGGCCGCGGTCGGCTTCTACCTCTCAGGCCATCCGCTGGACGACATGGTCGAGCCGCTGCGCCGCAAGCGCACCGACCTCTACGCCGACGCGCTCGCCAAGGCGGTGGGCGGGGCCGAGGCGCTCCGGATGGCCGGGGTCGTCCGCCGCAAGCTGGAGAAGCCCGGCCGCACCGGCGAGAAGTTCGCCTTCGTGACGCTCTCCGATCCGACCGGCGAATACGAGGTGCTGTTCCCGCCGGAGACGCTCAGGCGCTGCCGCGACTTTCTGGAACCCGGCAAGGCGGTCTCGATCAAGGTTCGGGCCAAGGCCACCGAGGGCGAGGTGCGCTTCTTCGGCGACGACGCCCAGCCGGTGGAGAAGATGCTGGAGAACGCCGTCGCGGGCCTGCGCGTCCATGTCTCGCCGCGCAGCGCCGAGATCGAGGCGCTGAAGAAGCGGCTCGAAGGCGTCACCTCCGACCGCGGCGGCGAGATCATGCTGGTGGCGGGCCTCGGCGGCGGCCAGGAGGTCGAGCTGAAGCTGCCCGGCCGTTTCAAGCTCGACATGGCCGTGCGCGGGGCGCTGAAGACCGCGCCGGGGGTGGTGTTCGTGGAGGATCTGTAGGGCCGGGGCGAATTTCGCGGCCAGACCTCATCATCTTCTCCGCTCATCCCGGCGAGAGCCGGGACCCCAGTTGAGGTGGAAAGTGAGCTCTGTGGGTGAAGATCCGCGGCGCGCCTACCTGAAATTCAGCCTGGATCCCCGCTTTCGCGGGGACGAGCGGCAAATAGGGGGTGTTATCCACCCCCCAGCCGACGTTGCGAACGTCTGTTCATCGGTGACGGCTCTGTCCTTGGGCCGCACGCCAGATCTCCACCCGCCCCGCCAACCCTTGCATTTTCGGCCGCTTGCGCCTATTTGCCCGCCTCATTCCACACGCAGGCGTTTGGCGCGCGGCGGGGAGACATCCCGTCCGATCCATTCCGGTCCTTGGGGCAGCCCAGGGGTTTGCCTGCGGAGGTCAACCGGAAAAAGGACTTAAGAAGCCGATGGCTCTTCCTGAATTCTCCATGCGCCAGCTCCTGGAAGCCGGCGCCCACTTCGGCCACCAGACGCACCGCTGGAACCCGAAGATGGAACGCTACATTTTCGGCAGCCGCTCCAACATCCACATCATCGACCTGTCGCAGTCGATCCCGCTGCTGCACCAGGCGCTGGTGAAGGTCCGCGAAGTCGCCGCCGGCGGCGGCCGCATCCTGTTCGTCGGCACCAAGCGCCAGGCGTCCGAGCCGATCGCCGTCGCCGCCAAGCGCTGCGCCCAGTACTATGTGAACCACCGCTGGCTGGGCGGCACGCTCACCAACTGGCGCACCGTTTCCGGCTCGATCGCGCGCCTGCGCGAGCTGGAAGGCGTGCTCGACGGCGAATCGGGCCGCACCAAGAAGGAGCTGCTGCAGCTGACCCGCGAGCGCGACAAGCTCGAGCTCAGCCTGGGCGGCATCAAGGACATGGGCGGCATCCCCGACCTGATGTTCGTGATCGACACCAACAAGGAAGCGATCGCGATCCAGGAAGCCCGCAAGCTGAACATCCCGGTCATCGCCATCCTCGACACCAACTGCAACCCGGACGGCATCACCTATCCGATCCCGGGCAACGACGACGCCGCGCGCGCCATCCAGCTCTACTGCGACCTGATGGCCGACGCGATCCTCGACGGTCTCGCCGCCGGCCAGGCCGCCGCGGGCGTGGACCTGGGCGCCTCCGAAGCGCCGATCGAGCCGGCCCTGGCGCGTTCCGACTCGGCCGAAGCGACGGCCGCGGAAGCTGCGAGCGAGGAGGCGGCCGGCTGATCTGCGTCGCAGAACGCCGTCGCCATCAACTGACTGTCACGGCGGGCCCGTAAGCCGGGCCCGCCGGTTACGTTTAAACCCTGAAGGAGCCGACCCATGGCGGAAGTCACCGCTGCCCTGGTCAAGGACCTGCGCGAGAAGTCCGGCGCAGGCATGATGGA
>NZ_DATELG010000216.1:0-2452 GCF_035276905.1 Phenylobacterium sp.
CGACGCCGCCCGCCTGCGCGAGGCGGTGGCGGAAGGCGGCCGGCGCAGCGGCGCGCCCAGTGCGGTGGTGGCGCGCGGCGTGGCCCTCGCCGCCCTCAGCGTGATGGGCGAAGCCGAGCGTGGCCGGGCCTTGATGAGCGAGCCGCGCACGGCGTCCTGCCTGCGCATCGCCAAGCTCAACCTCTACCAGTGCCTGGCCAGCGCCGGGCCGCAGTACGAGGACATCTTCTGCCTGGGCGAGCACGCCATGATCGAGCCCGCCCGCTGCGTCGCCGACGCCGCCCGCGCGCCGACCGGCCGCGTCACACGGGCGAGCTTCGCCCTCCCTTAATCAAGGGAGGGAATCAGATGCAGTCTCTCAGCCAGGCCACCAGCGGCGCGTCGGCCGGCGGCATCGGATAGTCGC
Organism: Phenylobacterium sp.; assembly: GCF_035276905.1. Lineage (GTDB taxonomy): Bacteria > Pseudomonadota > Alphaproteobacteria > Caulobacterales > Caulobacteraceae > Phenylobacterium. Next base: position 407 of record NZ_DATELG010000216.1, read on the forward strand.
CCAGCCGGTTCGGCTTCACCCAGGCCATGGCCTTGTGCTCGCGGTTCGTCAGCCGGCCCTCCCACTTGCGACAGAGGTAGAGCGGCATCAGCAGATGGAAGCTCTCATACTCGTGGCTGGCGAAGACGAAGGGCGCGAGGCAGGCCTTGGCGACCGTGATCCCCAATTCCTCTTCCAGCTCGCGGATCAGGCAGGCCTCCGGCGTCTCGCCCGGCTCGACCTTGCCGCCCGGGAACTCCCAGAGGCCGGCGAGCTGCTTGCCCTCCGGGCGCTGGCAGATCAGCACGCGGCCGTCGATGTCGATCAGGGCGGCGGCGGCGACGAGGACGATGGGTTTTCCGGCCATGCCGCTCCATCTCGCGCGCCGAGCGAAAGTGGAAGCCGGTTTCGCCGTCCGGCGCGCGAAAATCTTTGAATTACCCGTCCCCGTTCGGGGACGGTGGCCTGAGGCGAAAAGGCAACAGCCTGCGACCAACCTTCGCGGTGCGGTTGACTTCCCGCCAGAAACAACTCATGTGGGCGGCGCGTCGGGCTAGCCGACGATATCGGCGCTCCAGCCGCGTGGGGCCTCGTCAGAGGCTCAGCCTGTCGAGCGCGGATTTCTCATAGATCGCCCATCACGCGGGGCGCTTCCCAACGACCCCGCGCTTCACGCCCCCGGCGCATCCGGACGGGCGGATTGCGCGCATACGCGAAAGATCGATTTTGACTCAATTCACCGACCTCGGCCTCGCCAAGCCGCTGCTCAAGGCGCTGGCCGACGAAGGCTACACCCAGCCCACGCCGATCCAGGCGCAGGCCATCCCCGGCGTCATGGCCGGCCGCGACCTCCTGGGCATCGCCCAGACCGGCACCGGCAAGACCGCCGCCTTCGCGCTCCCCATCCTGCATCGGCTGGCCGAGACCCGTAAGGCGCCGCCGCGCGCCAGCTGCCGGGTGCTGGTGCTCTCGCCCACCCGCGAGCTCGCCACCCAGATCGGCGAGAGCTTCAAGGCCTACGGCAAGCATCTCGGCGTCACCGTCGCGGTGGTGTTCGGCGGCGTGAAGTACGGCGCCCAGATGAAGGCCATGGCCCCCGGCGTCGACGTGCTGGTCGCCACCCCCGGGCGCCTGCTGGACCACTTGCAGGAGAAGACCATCACCCTCTCCGGCGTCGAGACCTTCGTGCTCGACGAGGCCGACCAGATGCTCGACATGGGCTTCATCCTGCCGATCCGGCGGATCGTGAAGCACGTGCCGGCCAAGCGGCAGAACCTGTTCTTCTCGGCCACCATGCCGAGCGAGATCGAGAAGCTGGCCGCCGAGCTGCTCAATCCCAATCCGCTGAAGGTCACGGTGACGCCGGCGGCGACCACCGTCGAGCGCATCAACCAGCGCGTTCTCTTCGTCGAGCAGCAGCGCAAGCGCGCCCTGCTGGCCGAGCTGTTCGACGATCCGGGCTTCAAGCGCGTCATCGTCTTCACCCGCACCAAGCGCGGCGCCGACCGCGTCGCGCGCGGGCTGGAGCAGGTCGGCGTCGAGGCGGCCTCGATCCACGGCGACAAGAGCCAGGGCCAGCGCGAGCGGGCGCTGGCGGCCTTCAAGGCCGGCCAGGTCCGGGCGCTCGTCGCCACCGACATCGCCGCGCGCGGCATCGACATCGACGCCGTCAGCCACGTGGTCCAGTTCGAGCTGCCGAACGTGCCGGAAGCCTACGTCCACCGCATCGGCCGCACTGCGCGCGCCGGCGCCGACGGCTCGGCGGTGGCCTTCTGCGCCGACGACGAACGGGGCTTGCTCAAGGACATCGAGAAGGTCACCCGCCAGCGCATCCCCTCCTGGGACCGGCGCAACGACCGCCAGCTGGGCGCGGCCACCGCCGCCCTGCCCGAGGTGGCGGCCAAGCCGGAGCGCCCGGCCCAGCCGCAGAAGGCCCAGCCGCACCGGGGCGAGCACAAGGCGCAGCGCAACCGCAACCACGCGCCCGCCAAGACGCCCTCCGGCCACCACCGCCACGAGGGCGGCCAGCAGCGCCAGGCCGAAGCCGCCAAGCCGGCGGCGAAGGGC
>NZ_DATELG010000217.1:0-14919 GCF_035276905.1 Phenylobacterium sp.
CCCTGCCCCTCCAGCGTCACCGGCTCCAGCGCCACGTCGATGTCGAAGCGCGTCAGGTCGAAGGCTTCGAGCACGACGCGCATCAGCTCCGCCATCTGGAACGGACCGCCGCCCGAGGCGGTGGCGAGCTCCTGCGACTTCGCCATCGCCGAGAGCCGCGACATGATCAGCTCGGCCAGGTCGTCGACGGTCGCCGAGGAGCGGGCGGCCTGCTGCACCATGGCCATCAGCACCGTCATGGCGTTTTGCGCCCGATGCCCCAGCTCGCGCATCTGCAGCCGGCGCTGCTCCTCGGCGCTGTGCCGATCGGTGACGTCGATGGTCACGCCATGGATGGACTTCAGGCCGGCGGCGTCGCGGCGCACCCGCTGGTGCAGCGCCACCCAGCGCACCTCGCCGTCGCGGCGGATCAGGCGGTGCTCAAGCCAGAAGTCGGTCCCGTCGGGGCTGTCCACGAAATGCGCGGGGGAAAGGCCGGCCAGCGGACGATCGTCCGGATGCACCATCTCCCTGAAGGCGGCGAGCGTGATCGGCGTCTGCGGCGGGACGTCGTAGATCGCGTACTGGCCATCGGACCAGAGGATGGCCTCCGGATCGTCGCGGTTCCAGCTGAAGACGCCCATGCCGGTCAGCTCGATCGCCTGCTCCAGCCGCAAGCGCTCCTCCGCCAGCTGCTCGGCCATCCGCTTGGAGTCGGTGATGTCGACGAAGAGCCCGTCGAGCAGCCAGCCGCCATCGCCGACCGGACGTCTTGCGGACGTCACGCGCAGCCACCGCAGTTCGCCGCCGGGCTTGCGGATGCGCAGCTCCGTCGACCAGGGGCCATGGCCCGCCGCGGCCGTAGCCTTGGCGGCCAGCAGCCGGTCATGGTCCTCGGGAACGATCACCTCGGCGAGGGCCCACGAATCCGCCAGCAGGGCTTCGGGCGGCGCGCCGAGCATCGCCATGCATCCGCCGCCCACGCGCAGGAACCGGGACGTGCGGCCGTCGGCGCCCAGATACATCCGGAACGAGACGCCGAGCCCAAGCGCGTCGACCACGTCCCGAAAGGACGGCTCGTCGGCGAATGTGTCCCTTGCTGCGCCCGACACGGGCTCTCCCCTGCCCATAGAGTGACACTGTGTCGGCGCGTGGCGCGGCGCAAGACAGAACGCCGATCGGCGCCGCCGCCCACTCCCCGACCCATGTTGTGGTGAAGGTTCGGTCAGACTCGCGGCAAAATAACGACCGCGTTCGGCAACTCGTCAGGGTTGTCTTGCGCCGTTGGCGGGAAGCGCTCGGCCAGCACCTCGCCGCACAGCCTGACGGCCGCGGCGACGCCAGTCCCGGCCTCTCCCCGTCGCAATCCGGCGACCAGGGCCGCCATCGCCTCGTCCCACACCCGGGCCTCGACGTGGGCGGCGATGCCCTCGTCGGCGATCAATTCGGCCATGCGCTCGCCGAACGAGACGAAGATCAGGACCCCGGTGCGCTCGCGGGTCAGGTGCATGTTCTTGGCCGCGAACTGCTCCAGCGCGCGGCGCCGCACGCGGTCGCGCTTGAAGACCCGCGGCGTCAGCGCCAGCCTGAGCGGCGGCAGGGCCACCAGCACCAGGGTCGCGACGAACAGCGCCGCCTGCAGCACGATCGCCCCGATCAGGGCGCTGCGGGCGGCGCGTTCGGCGACCTCGCCCACCTGTTCGGCGGCCCAGCCGCCCACGAGGTCCGGCGCGGTGACATGGATCCCCCCCAGCAGCAGCAGGGCCGGTCCCAGCAAGGCCGCGCCCGCCGCCCAGGCCAGCGGCGTCTCGGCATAGTCGCCGCTCTGGTCGGTGACCACGCAGTAGATCTCGCCCGTGGTGCGGGCCTCGGCATCAGTGATCGCAGCTTCGATCGCCGCCAGGTCTGAGGGTGCGAGCGCCATCACCAGCTCCCCGAGGATCCGCCGCCGCCGAACGAGCCGCCGCCGCCGGAGAACCCCCCGCCGCCTCCGCCGCCGCCCCAATCGCCGCCGCGACCGCGACCGCCGCCCGACATCATCAAGGGCAGCAGCCACCACAGGCCGCTCCCGCCGCGCCGGCCGCCGAAGCCGCCGAGCAGCGAGGCCAGCACCCAGAAGATGAAGACGATCAGGATCACCAGGCCGAACGAGCCTCCGCCGCCGTCCTGCTGCACCTTCTCCTGGGTCTGGGCGGCCTGGGCGACGTTCTGCCTGGCCTGGTCCTCCGGCAGGGCGAGCTGCTGGATGATCGCTTCCGCCCCATCGACGACGCCCTGCTCCATCTGGCCTGCGCGGAACCTCGGCAGCACCTTGGTCTGCAGGATCACGCTGGAGAGCGCGTCCGTCAGCACCGGCTCCAGGCCGTAGCCGACCTCGATGCGCACCTTCTTCTCGTTCGGCGCGACGATGAAGACGACCCCGTCGTCCTTCCCCTTACGGCCGATGCCCCAGGTCCGGCCGAGCTGGTAGCCGTAGTCGGCGATGTCGTAGCCCTGCAGGTCCGGGATCGTCGCCACCACCATCTGCCGCCCGGTCTGGGCCTCGAGATTGGCGAGGTCGGCGTCGAGCTTCTGCGTCGCCTGGGGCGAGAGCATGTGGGCGTTGTCGACCACCCGCCCGGTGAGCGCCGGGAACTGCGGCGCGGCCGCGGCGACCGTGGCGAAGGCGAGGAGGAGGACGCCGGCGACGACGGCGGGCAGCCGCCTCCACCCCTTCTCGTTTCGGACGTGGTCCTCGCGTCTGGCGCCGACGCGGCCTTCTCCCGCTTGCGGGAGAAGGCGAAATACGCCGTGGAGGCGGCTCGACACGAGTGCGGACTTCTTGTGCGCTACTGCGCCGGCGCAGGAACCGCGGGCTGGGCCGGCGGCGCGGAACCCGGCGTGGCCGGCTGGCCGACCGCAGGCGCGCCGAAATTCACGCTGGGCGCGCTCTGGGCCGCGCTGGTCGCCTGGAAGAGCTGCATCGGCTGCGAGCCGGAATACATGGTCTTGGCCCAGAACACCGTGGGGAAGGTCCTGAGGCTGGTGTTGTAGTCGCGGACCGCCTCGTTGTAGTCGCGCCGGGCGATGGTGATCCGGTTCTCCGTGCCCTCCAGTTGGCTCTGCAGGGCCAGGAAGTTCTGGTTGGACTTCAGCTCCGGATAGTTCTCCTGGATCATCATCAGCCGGCCGAGCACCCCTGACAGCTTGTCCTGGGCCTGGGCGTACTGCTGGAACTTCGCCGGGTCGGTCAGGGTCGAGGCGTCGACCTTCACCTGGGTGGCCGAGGCCCGCGCCTGGGTCACCTCGGTGAGCACGGCGCGCTCCTGGGCGGCGTAGGCTTTCACCGTCTCGACGAGGTTGGGGATCAGGTCGGCGCGGCGCTGGTAGTCGTTCTGGACGTCGGCCCAGGCCGCCTTGGCGCGCTCTTCCTTGGTCGGGATGGTGTTGACGCCGCAGGCGGCGAGCGTCAGCGGGCCGATCAACAGAAGCGCCAAGCGCGCGAGACGTGTGCGAAAGAGGTTCACGGGATCCAGCTCCAAAGTCGCCAAGCCTGAGCAGCGGCTATTGATGGTCCCGACGTCGCCCGCGCGCAATGTACTTCGCGAACGGTCTGGACGGCTTCAGGCGGCGGCCGACGCCGACTGGCCAGATGCGACGGAGAGCGCCCGCACCAGCTCGGCGAGCTGAATCGGCTTGGCGAGGAAGTCGTCCATCCCCGCGGCGAGATACTCCTGGACCTGGTGGTTCATGACGTTGGCCGTCAAGGCGATGATGCGGATGCGCCCATGGCCGCGCTCGGCCTCGATGCGGCGGATCTCCATCGCCGCCTCGACGCCGTTCATCCGCGGCATCTGCGCGTCCATCAACACCACGTCGAACACGCCCGCGGCGAAGGCTTCGACCGCCGCCTGACCGTCGGCGGTCATTGTCAGGTCGACGCCGAACGGCTCCAGCAGCGCGCTGAGCACCAGCTGATTGTTGGGGTTGTCCTCGGCGACCAGGATGCGCAGCGGCAGCTCCTCCACGTCGCCGCTCGCGTCGGTCCTCGCCAAGGGCGCCGTGGCGGCCTCGAGCGGCGTCATCGGCACGGTGAAGCCGAAGCTCGAGCCTTCACCGGGCGCGCTGTCGAGGGTGATCCTGCCGCCCATCGAGCGGACGATGTTGGCGCAGATGGCCAGCCCCAGCCCCGTGCCGCCGAACTGGCGGGTGGTGGAGGCGTCGGCCTGCTCGAAGGCGCCGAAGATCAGCTCCTGCTTCTCGGGAGCCACGCCGATGCCGCTGTCCTCCACGCAAAACCGCAGGCCAGCTTCAGCGCGCTCCACGCGGACCGCCACGTGCCCCTGAGGCGTGAACTTCACCGCATTGGAGACCAGGTTGCAGAGCACCTGGCGAAGGCGGTCGCCGTCGCCGCGCCAGACGCCCGCCGCCTCGGGCGCGATTTCGACGGCGAGGCGCAATTCCTTCTGCGCCGCGAGGGACTCGAAGCCGCTGACCGCCGCGCGCACCGTTGCCGCGAGGTCGAACGGATGCTCGTCCAGCTCGAACTTGCCGGCCTCGATCTTGGCCAGGTCGAGGACGCTGTTCAGCACCGCCAGCAGCGACCTGCCGCTCTCGGCGACGAGCTGCAGGCGCTGGCGCTGATCCGGATCCAGGTGGTTGCGCTCCATGACCTGGACCATGCCGAGGAGGGCGTTGAGCGGCGTGCGGATCTCGTGGCTGGTGTTGGCGAGGAACTCGCTCTTGGCGCGGCTGACCTGCTCGGCCTGCGCCCGGGCCGCATCCTGCTGCGCCATCAATTCGCGCTGCGCCGTGACGTCGGTGATGAGGCCGACCAGCCCGCCGTCGCGGCTCGTCCCGGCGCGGGACTCGAACCAGCGCCCGTTCGGCGCCTGGAACGGTTCGAACCGCAGTTCGCATCCGGGCGCGACGCTGCGCGGATCGGATTCGACGAAGCAGCTCGGCAGGCCCATCGCCACCGCCTGGGCGAGGGCGGTGTCGTGATCGAGGCCGATCCGGGGCTCCAGGCCATAGAGGCGAAGGAAATCGGCGAAGCTCTCGTTCCAGAAGATCAGCCGGTAGCTGGCGTCGAAAAAGCCGATCGCGCAGGGGGCCTTGTTCAAGGAGGCTCGCAAGGCCGAGAGCGCCGTGGCCTTGCCGACCCCGTCCATCAGCAGCACGCCCGCTCCGCTGATCAGGATCACGCCGACCAGCAGGCCGACCGCCAGGCCCAAGCCTTCCCGGCTGTAAAAGCCCGGCGGATAGGCAAAGGGCGCCGGCGTCAGCTTCGCCGCCGCCATTGCGGTGAAGTGGAGCCCGCAGATCGCCGCCACCAGCAGGGCCGCCGCGGCGAAGCCGGCGGACCGCCGCTTGAAATCGCCGGCCACCGTCAGCGAGGCGGCCGCGCCGGTCACGCCGATCAGGATCGCCGTCCCGACGAGGACCGGATCCCAGGCGATCTGCGCGGGCAGCCGCATGGCGGCGACGCCGATGAAGTGCATGGCCGCGATCGCCAGACCGCAGACGCCGCCGCCCAGCGCCCGGCCGAGACGGCCGCTCGAATAGGCCGCCACGCCGCCGCCCAGCAGGAAGCCGACGCTCGCCGTGACCAGCGACACCACCGTGCCCTGGAACTCGAAGGCCGCGGGGGTGTGCCGTTGGAAGGCGAGCATGGCCATGAAGTGCGTGGCCCAGACGCCCGCCCCCAGCAGGAACGCGAGCATGGCCAGCCAGACGTGGCGGACGAGGCCGCGCGCCTGCCGCGCCCGCCGGTAGGCGCTGAGCCCGGCGCCCGCGGAAATCACACAGATCAGGACCGCCCAGACGAGTTGCCTCGGATCGTGCTGCTCCAGGCAGGTGATGACGGCGAACATGTATGACAGACTAGGCCGCGCGGTCGGACGAAAGGCTTAACTGCCGCCGGCTTGCGCCTACCCAAGGGTGCGGCGGCTTGTCGCAGCTCGTGACCGGCGCGATCGCAACAGACGCTCACCAACCGTGTCTGGCGCCGCCTGCGCCGCCCATGCCATTAGGCAGGCTACCTATTTGCCCCACAGGCTGCGCGAGACCCAAATAGCCGATGCCGATCCCCTTCATCGACCTGCAGGCGCAGCGCGCCCGCCTGGGCCAGCCGCTCGAAGACGCCATCCTCAAGGTCGTCCGCTCCGGCGCCTACGTCATGGGGCCGCAGATCGCCGAGCTGGAGACGGCGCTGGGGGCCTTCGGCCAGGCGCCGCACGTGCTTAGTTGCGGATCCGGCACCGAGGCCCTGGTGCTGCCGCTGATGGCCTGGGGGGTCGGCCCGGGCGACGCGGTGTTCTGCCCGTCCTTCACCTTCGCCGCCACGGCCGAGGCCGCCCCGCTCGTGGGCGCCTCGCCGGTGTTCGTCGACATCGACCCGGACACCTACAACATGGACGCCGAGAGCCTCGAGGCGGCGATCCAGGCGGTGAAGGCCAAGGGCGAGCTTGCGCCCAAGGCGGTGATTGCCGTCGACCTGTTCGGCCAGCCGGCCGACTATCCGAAGATCGCCGAGGTGGCGCGTCGGCACGGGCTGAAGCTGATCGCCGATTCCGCCCAGGGCTTCGGCTGCACGCTCGGCGGCAAGCATCCGATCCACTGGGCGGACGTCGCCACCACCTCGTTCTTTCCGGCCAAGCCGCTCGGCGCCTATGGCGACGCGGGCGCGGTGCTCTGCAAGGACGCGCGGCTGCACGACCTGCTGGTCAGCCTGCGGGTGCACGGCCAGGCGGTGAAGTCCGATCTCGAAGGCCTGAGCTTCGAGCACGATCCGAAGTACCTGAACGTGCGCGTCGGCATCAACGGCCGCATGGACACCCTGCAGGCCGCCGTCCTGCTGCAGAAGCTGACCATCTTCGAGGACGAGATCGCCGCCCGGAACCGCATCGCCGACCGCTACGCTGCGGCGCTCGGCGACCTCGTCAGAACGCCACGGGTGATCGAGGGCGCCGTCTCGGTCTGGGCGCAGTACACGATCGAGGTCGCCGACCGCGACGGCCTGGCCGCGGCGCTGCGCGACCAGGGCGTGCCGACCGCCGTCTACTATCCGATCCCGATCCACCGGCAGAACGTCTATTCCGCCTACCCGACCGCCCCCGGCGGCCTGCCGGTCACCGAGGCCAAGGCCGGCGTGGTGATCAGCCTGCCGATGCACCCCTACCTCTCCGAGGCCGACCAGGACCTGGTCACCGGCGCGATCCGCAGCTTCTTGGAGTAGGCCGCGCCGGCCCGGCGTCGCCTGGGGTCGGCGCCGGAGTGACAGCGCCTCGGTCCATGCGCAGACTGTCGAAAGGTCGAGCGCATGACAGCGGACAGACACACAGGCCGTTTCGCGGCGGTGAGCAGGCGAGGCCCGCGCGAGCCGCGCTGGCCGGTGGTGCTCACCCTTCTGGCCTTGCTGGTGCTGCTGATTACGATGCCCGCCCGGCTGCGGCTGATGCCGGAATGGGCCCTCTATGTCGCCGGCGCCGTGGTCGTCGGCCCGCTGGTCGGGGTGGCGATGCGTCCCGACAACCCGACGTGGAGACAAGTCGAGCGGACCGCCACGCTGGGATTCGTCGCCTTCGCGGCGATCGGCGACATGATGGTGCTGCGCACGCTCATCGTCGACATCCTTCGTCATGCGCGCGAGGTGAGCGGGCTCCAGCTCCTGGCTTCGAGCGTCGCCATCTGGCTCGCCAACGTGGTGACCTTCTCGCTGCTCTATTGGCAGATGGATCGCGGGGGGCCGACCAGCCGTGAAGGCGCCGCGGCTGGGCGGCCCGACTGGGTCTTTCCTCAGGATCAGTTGGGGGACGAATTCGTCAGGCCAGGCTGGCGGCCGCAGTTCGTCGACTACCTGTTCCTCGGCTTCTCCACTGCGACGGCGTTCAGCACCACCGACGCGCCGCCGGTCACCAGCCGGGCCAAGCTGGCGATGATGGCCGAGAGCTCGATCTCTCTGCTGACGCTCGTGGTGGTCGCCGCACGGGCGATCAACCTTCTGGGTTAGCCCCAGATCTCCTTCAGGATCGGCGCCTGGCTGAGGCCCTGGGCGAGACCTGCGCGGGCGACCATGGCGTCGCGCTCCATCTCCATCAGGTCGCCGCCGAAGGCCGCGCCGGCCGCCTCGTCGGGGGTGATCACGACGACGACAGCGTCGCCGGCCTTGAGGCTCTCGACCTCCTCGTCCAGGCGCTTGGCCAGCCAGGGCGGGGCTCCCGGCGGCTGCACCGAGACGACCACCACGACCTCGTGGCCGGCGGCGAGGTCGGCGTTGCTGGCCGATCGGGCGCCGCCGTCCATGTAGGGGCGGCCCTGCAGCCGCACCGGCGGGAAGAGCCCGGGAACCGCGCAGCTGGAGGCCACCGCCGGCAAGAGGTCGACGCCGGACCCGGCGTCCCAGATCTGGAAGCCGCCGTCCTCGGCGTCCGCCGCCGTGCAGGCGAAGTCGCGGGCGGGCCAGCCATGCCTCGGCGCCTCGCCCAGCGCGCGGCCGATCCGCTGCATGAACTCGCCCTCGCCGACCGTGGCCGCGGCAAGCGCCAGCGCGCCCAGCTCGCGGCGCACCTCGGCGGGATGGCGCGTGCCGCTCTGCGCCTCGGTCATCAGCTCCATCATCCGGGCGAGGTCGGCCATCGACGGCGCTGGATCGTCCTGCGCCGGACGATCCGCACCCGGCGCCAACAGCGCGTCCGCCAGCCGGGCGGCCTCGACGCCGCAGGCCAGCCGCGCGCCGACCACGGCCCCGGCCGAGGTGCCGAGGATGTGGTCGGCCTGGCCCAGGTCGACGCCGCCCTGGGCGAAGCCGGCGATCAGCCCGCTCTCCCAGGCGACGCCTTGGGGACCTCCGCCGCTCAAGACCAACGCCCGAGTCATGCCAATGCTCATAAACCTTTGAAGTTAGACCATTCGCGACGCCGAACCGGCGTCCGCTTCGGCTGCGAATGGTCTAGCATCGATCGCCGCGCCGCGACTGTCCAGGCAGCCGCGGCCGCTTGCGCTGACGCCGCCGCCTCGCGCATGGTCCAGCCCCGATGATCTACCTGGTTCGACACGGCGAGACGGAGTTCAACCGCGAGCGGCGACTCCAGGGGCACGTGGACTCGGCCCTTACCGACCTCGGCCGCCGCCAGGCCGCGGCGGTGGGCCGGCGGCTGCAGGCGCTGATCGGACCCGCGGCCGGCTGGCGGATCGTGGCGAGCCCCTTGGGGCGCGCCTGTCGCACCGCCGAGATCCTCGCCGCGGCGGTCGGCGGCGCCGAGATCGAGATCGAGCCTCGGCTGATCGAGGTCAGCTGGGGGGCGTGGGACGGACGCCTGCGCAGCGAGCTGGCGGCCGCCTGCCCGGCGTTCGCCGCCAGCAACTGGGCCTTCCACGCCCCGACCGGCGAGAGCTACGCGGCGATGCTCGCGCGCCTCGGCGACTGGCTGGCGGACCTGCCGCGGGAAGGCGAACGGCGGGTGATCGCCGTCAGCCACGGCGTCACCGGGCGCGTGCTGCGCGGCCTCTACGCCGGCCTGCCGATCGAGACGACGATGGCCCACGACGCCCCGCAGGACGCGATCTTCCAGCTGGCGGAGGGTCGGGTTCGCCGCATCGACTGCGCCGTCGCGGCGGCCTGAGATTCAGTTCAGCCGGCGCAGCCGCGGTCCCAGCGGCAGGCCGACGCGCTGCTCCGCCCCCACCATCCGCGTCACGCCGATGGCGAGCATCGCCGTCGCCAGGCCGAGCGCGAAGGCGCCGCCCACCGCCAGCGCCAGGCCCGCCGGGCCGAAGGTCAGGGGGCGCGGCTCCATCCAGTGGACCAGCTCGCCGTTCGGCTCCTCGGGCAGGACCTCGTCGAAGTCCTCGTAGCTGTGCTCGCTCATGATCCAACCTTCGCCGCTCGCGCTACTGGCCCTAACCCGCGCCTCCGGCAGGGGTTCCGCAGGCCGCGCGCCGAGGGTAGAAGCGGCCGACAACCCTTTCGAACCTGCCGAACGGACATGGCCGGACACTCAAAGTTCAAAAACATCATGCATCGGAAGGGCCGCCAGGACGCGGTCCGCTCGAAAATGTTCTCCAAGCTGTCGCGCGAGATCACCGTGGCGGCGAAGTCGGGCATGCCCGATCCGGCGATGAACCCCAGGCTCCGCCTGGCGATCGCCAACGCCAAGGCCGAGTCGATGTCCAAGGACGTCATCGACCGCGCCATCAAGAAGGCCATCGGCGGCGACGCCGAGACCTATGACGAGATCCGCTACGAGGGCTTCGGCCCCGGCGGCGTCGGCGTCATCGTCGAGGTGCTGACCGACAACCGCAACCGCGCCGCGGCCAACGTCCGCTCCACCTTCGCCAAGAACGGCGGCAACCTGGGCGAGACCGGCTCGGTCTCCTTCATGTTCGATCGCATGGGCCAGATCGTCTATCCGGCCGCGGCCGGCTCGGAGGACAAGGTGATGGAGGCGGCCATCGAGTCGGGGGCCGACGACGTCGAGTCCGACGAGGAAAGCCACACCGTCTACACCGCCTTCGAGCAGCTGTCGGAAGTGGCCCAGGCGCTGGAGGCCCTGCTCGGCGCGCCGAAGTCGACCGGCATCGTCTGGCGGCCGAAGTCGCAGACGCCGGTGACCGGCGAGCCCGCCGCCACCCTGATGAAGCTGATCGAGGCGTTGGAGGACGACGACGACGTGCAGAACGTCTACTCCAACGAGGACATCGCCGAAGACGAGCTGGAAAAGCTCGCCTCGTAAAGAGGAGCGCCGAGCCAGGCATGCCCCGCCGCCCGGAGGATCCGCAGGTCACCGACCTTCATCGCTACCGCCGGGCGCGGGAGCTGCAGCGCCGGCGGCCTCCGCCACGGCCGACGAACGGGCGCCTGCTCGGCGGGCGGCCGCGCGCAGGCCTGATCCTGCTGGCGGTGATCCTGGCGCTGGCGGCGCTGTGGATCCTTCCGAACCTGCGCTGAGTTCCGCAGCCGATGGCGAAGCTCTCGGAGCGTACGGCGGGCGCCCTCGTGCTGGGCGCGGTCGTGGTCGGCTTCGTGCTGATCCTGGCCATCGGCCTGATCGGCGTGGCGGTGATGCAGCGCAACCTCGCCTACACCGACCAGGTGGCGCACACCTACGAGGTCCAGAACGCGATCAACGACTTCCGCCTGCTGAACGAGCGGATGGAGACCGCGCGGCGCGGCTACCTGCTCTCGCCGGAGCCCAACTTCGCGCGAGTGTTCGAGGAGACGTCGCTGCAACTGCCCGGCGCGCTGGCGCGGATCGGCCAGCTGACCCGGGACAATCCGGCCGAGCAGGCCCGCGTCGCCCGCGCCCAGGCCCTGGTGCGCGACGAGGTCGCCGCGGCCCGCGTCTCGGTGGCGAACCGCCTGGCCAGCGCGGCCAACTTCGCCGAGGACGAGGTGGTGCAGGACATCCGGGCGATCCGGCAGCTCGCCCACGAGATGGCCGAGGACGAGGCGAAGAAGCTCGCCCATCGCGACACCGAGCGGCGCAAGGCGATCCGGCAGCTGACCGGCGTGATCGCCGTCGCCGGGATCGTGACCTTCGTCGTGGCGGTCGGCTCGCTCTGGATCATCTGGCGCTACACGCGCGACCTCGCCGACTCGCACGAGGCGCTGGGCCGCCTCAACGCCAGCCTGGAGGAGGAGGTCAGCTCGCGCACGGCCGAGCTCAGCCGCGCCAACGAGGAGATCCAGCGCTTCGCCTACATCGTCTCCCACGATCTGCGCTCGCCCCTGGTCAATGTGATGGGCTTCACCAGCGAGCTGGAGGCCGCCGCCCGGCCGCTCGCCGCCCTGATCGAAAAGGCCGACGCCGAAGCCCCGGGCCTGGTCAGCCCGGACGCGCGCGCGGCGGTGATGACCGACCTGCCGGAGTCCCTCGGCTTCATCCGCGCCTCCACCCAGAAGATGGACCGGCTGATCGGCGCGATCCTGCGGCTCTCGCGCGAGGGCCGGCGGGTGCTGACGCCGGAGCCCATCGAGCTCGCCAAGCTGTTCGAGACCGTCGTCGCCACCCTGAAGCACGTCGCCGACGACCGCGGCGCCGAGATCGTCCTCGCCCCCGGCCTGCCGAGCCTGGTCAGCGACCGGCTGGCGCTGGAGCAGATCTTCTCCAACCTGATCGAGAACGCGCTCAAATACCTGAAACCCGGCCGCCCCGGGCGGATCGAGGTCCACGCGCACCGCCGCGGCGAGCGCATCATCGTCGAGATCGCCGACAACGGCCGCGGCGTCGACCCCAAGGACCACGCCCGCATCTTCGACCTGTTCCGGCGCTCCGGCGCGCAGGATCAGCCCGGCGAGGGCATCGGCCTGGCCCATGTCCGCGCGCTCGGATATCGCCTCGGCGCCACGGTGACGGTCGACTCCGCACTTGACGCCGGCGCGACCTTCCGGGTTTCACTGCCGATGACACTCAGCCCGGAAGCGGCCGCCGCATGACAGACACCCGGCACGTCAGCATCGTCATGATCGAGGACGACGAGGGGCACGCGCGCCTGATCGAGCGCAACATCCGCAGAGCCGGCATCATGAACGAGATCCGGCACTTCGCCGACGGCGGCTCGGCGCTGAACTATCTGCACAATGACGAAAACGGCCCGGCCCGCAACGGTCCTGCGCTGGTGCTGCTGGACCTCAATCTGCCGGACATGAGCGGGACCGACATCCTGGCCGACATCAAGTCCAGCGATAGGCTGCGGCGAACGCCCGTCGTGGTGCTGACCACCACCGACGACAAGGTCGAGATCCAGCGCTGCTACGACCTGGGCTGCAACGTCTACATCACCAAGCCGGTTAATTATGAGAGCTTCGCCGACGCCATCCGCCAGCTCGGCCTGTTCCTTTCCGTCATCCAGGTGCCCGACGTCGAGGGTGGCGCTTGAACGCAGAGGTCCGCCGCGTCCTCTTCATCGATGACGACGAGGGGCTAAGGCGCCTCGTCGCGCGGGCGCTGTCGCGCCGAGGCTACGAGGTCACCCTCGCCGCCTGCGGCGAAGAGGGGCTGAGGCTGGCCCGCGAGCAGGCGTTCGACGTCATCGCGCTCGACCATTACATGCCGGGGCTCGGCGGCTTCGAGACCCTGAGGGGCCTCCTCGCCGAGCTGCGCGACACGCCGATCGTCTACGTCACCGGCTCGGACGAGACCCGGGTCGCGGTCACCGCCCTGAAGGCCGGCGCCGCCGACTATGTGGTCAAGGTCGTCGGCGACGAGTTCTTCGAGCTGCTCGACAGCGCCTTCACCCAGGCGCTGAAGCAGGTTCGCCTGCGCCGCCAGGCGGCTGCGGCCGAGGAGGCGCTGCGGGCCGGCAACCAGCGGCTCCAGGCGCTGCTGCGCGAGGTGAACCACCGCGTCGCCAACAGCCTGCAGCTGGTCTCCGCCTTCGTGCAGCTGCAGGCCGCGGCCCTCGACGACGAGGCCGCCCGCGCCGCCCTGGGCGACACCCAGCGGCGCATCGAGGCGGTCGGCCAGGTGCACCGCCGGCTCTACACCTCCGACGACGTCGAGTCGGTCGACATGGCCGCCTACCTCGACGCCCTCGTTGGCGAGATGCAGGAGAGCTGGGCGGGGGCGATCGGCGCGCGGCTGACGCTGAGCGCCGAGCCGATCCGCCTGGGCGCCGACCGCGCGGTCTCGCTGGGGGTCATCGTCAACGAGCTGATCACCAACGCCTGCAAGTACGCCTACGCCCCCGGCGAGGACGGCGAGGTGCGAATCAGCCTGCGCAAGGACGGCCATGACGCCCTGCGACTGGTCGTCGAGGACGACGGCCGCGGCCTGGAGCCCGGCTCCAGCGCCCAGGGCACCGGGCTGGGCGCCCGCGTGATCCGCGCCATGGCCGAGAGCCTGGGCGCGCAGATCGCCTATGATCCGGGCCACCACGGCGTCCGCGCGATCCTGACGGCCCCGCTGTAGGGCGTAGGTCGCCGTTGCTGCGTCGCCATTTCTCCGTCATCGCCGGGCTTGTCCCGGCAAGGTGATGAGGCCGGAGCCTTGGGCTGGGCGGCCCGCTTCAAGCGGGCCACCCAGCAGGCGACGGCTTACGCCGCTTCCGCGAAGGTCCAGGGCGCGTGGCGGCCTCGTGCGGCCTCGTACTGCGCCTCGGCGAACTCCCAGTCGGCCAGCGTGTCGAACCAGCGCTCGAGGAAGCTCAGCCGGTCCTGCTTATAGTCGAGGTAGTAGGCGTGCTCCCACACGTCGCAGACGAGCAGCGGCGTGCGCTTGTCGTGCGCCAGGGTGCCGGCGTCGTGGGTGGAGAGCACGACGAGGTCGGCGCCGTCGGCGGCCAGCCAGACCCAACCGGACGCGAAGTGGTTGGCGCCCTCGTCGACGAACTTCTTCTTCAGCCCGGCCAGATCGCCGAACGCGCCGGCGATGGCGCTCAGGAGCTCGCCCTGCGGATCGCGGCGCTCAGGCGTCATGCAGTCCCAGAAGAAGGCGTGGTTCCAGGCCTGGGCGGCGTTGTTGAACAGCTTGCCGAGCTTTTGCGTCTCGGCCTCGGCGACGATGTCCTCGAGGGTGCGGCCGTCCAGACCGCTCTCGGCGGCGAGCTTGTTGGTGTTCTCGACGTACTTGGCGTGGTGCTTGTCGTGGTGGGTGCGCATCGTCTCGGCGGAGATGACCGGCGACAAGGCCTCGTAGGCATAGGGCAGTTCGGGGAGGGTGATCATGAATAGGTCTCCAGGAATGGCCGAGGTCCGCCCGGGCTTCGCCCGCCGGTCGGCCACACCCCAATAGACCAGTTGCAGCATCGTTCCACGACACAACCTCGACCATTCGGCCCAATCGTCATTTGCCCGCTGACAATCGGGTGAGGCCGCTTATTCGGAGTAGGTCGGCTTGGTGGCGATCGGCGCGGAGGGATCGCTCGGCTGCGGCTTGCGCGGCGCAGGCGCAGCTTCGACCGCCAGGGCTGGCGGCGGCACGACGAGCGTCGGCGGCGCCGGCTCGGGCGCAGGCGGGGCGA
>NZ_DATELG010000218.1:0-11778 GCF_035276905.1 Phenylobacterium sp.
AGTTCAGACCAGCGCGCCGACTACCTGCCCGTCTGGCTCCACCGCTACAACTGGCATCGGCCGCACGGCGGGATAAAGTCACAAACGCCCATCAGCCGTCTCGGGCTCGATCGCGACAACCTGTTGAGGCTCCACATCTAGGCCCAGTCGCGCTCGGCGAACCAGGTCTGCAGCGCGCGCAGGAAGGGCAAGGCGTCGCGGAACTCCTGCATGGTGAAGGCCTCGCGCAGCTTCTCCATCTTCGGACGGATGGCGGCCACCGCGCCGACATAGACCTCGCGGCCGGCCGGCGTGATCCAGGCCTGCTTCCTGCGGCCGTCGTCGGGCCACGGCTCGACGCGCACGTAGCCTTTCGCCTCGAGGTGCTGCAGGATCGAGGTGACCACGCTCTTGGGCAGGTGCAGGCCTTGGGCGAGCTCCGCCGGCGTCAGGCCGTCGCCCTTCAGGTCGAACAGGCGCAGCGCCTCGTACTGCGAAACGTTAAGGCCTTCCGGGAGGCACTCGGCGATCTGGTCGCGCACGCCGTCGTCGATCCGGCGGATCATCGTGAAGGTCTGCAGCACCGGGTTGCCGAGCGCTTCCGAAGCCATGCCTGGGCCTTTCGTTCAACTTCGAACAACCTAGTGTTCAAGCTGGCGTGATCAAGCGCGGGGGCGGCGCCGTGCACAGCTATCGGCATGGCGATCACGCCTTGGCGGCCCGCCGCCAAGATGAACGGCGGCCAACCGCGCCGCTCCACGGGCGTTCAGAAGCGCTGCTGTTGAATGGCGGCTCGCTCGATGGAGCGAGCCGCATCAGCAGAAGGGCTATCCCGATGAAGCGCATCCTGCTTTCCCTCGCCGCCGCGTCGGCGGTCCTCGCCGCCATGCCGGCCGCCGCCAGCGCAGCCCCGTGGCGACCGATCTCCCAGCGTCAGGCCAATCTGGAGCACCGCATCGACCAGGGCGTGCGCTCGGGCCAGCTGACCCGCCGCGAGGCCGGCCGGCTGCGCGAGCAGTTCCACAACGTCCAGCGCCTCGAGGCGCACTATCGCCGCACCGACGGCGGCCGCCTGACGCCGGGCGAGCGCGCCGACCTCGACCGCCGCTACGACCGCCTGTCGGAACGCATCTACGTCCAAAAGCACGACGACCAGGTCCGCCGATACTGACGCCCTTCTCCCCCGGGGCGTCACGTCGCCGCGCCGGCCCTTGTTCGTCGCCGGAAGGCGTCCTTCGCCATCGTTGCGCCACACCGGCGCGCCACTGCCGTAAGCTCAAGCTTTGTGGGGCATCCTTAAATGCGCAGAACCATCTTCGCCGCCGCCGTCGCTGCGACCGTCCTCCCGACCGTCGCCATGGCCGATCCGCCGCCGTGGGCTCCGGCTCACGGCCGCCGCGCCCATGAGCGTGAGTATGACGACCGCGGCCGCTACTACCAGCCGCGGCCGATCCAGGCCGACGAGCGCGTCTGGCGCGGCCACGACGGCCGCTACTACTGCCGCCGCGGCAACGGCACCACGGGCCTGGTGATCGGCGGCGCGGTCGGCGCCCTGGTCGGCCATGAGCTCGACGGCGGCCGCGACCACACCGTCGGCACGATCCTCGGCGCCGCGGGCGGCGCCCTGCTCGGTCGCGAGATCGACCGCAGCCACCTGAAGTGCAGCTAGGCTGAAGGGGCGGCGTCAAATCCGCCGCCCCCTCACGCCGCCCCGCCGTTGGCCTCCTTCAGTCCCTGGCGCGCCAGTTCGTCGGCGCGCTCGTTCAGCTCGTGGCCGGCATGGCCCTTGACCCAGCGCCAGTCGACCTCGTGGCGCAGGCGCGCGGCGTCGAGCCGCTTCCAGAGGTCGTCGTTCTTCACCGGCTTCTTGTCGGCGGTCAGCCAGCCGCGGCGCTTCCAGCCGTGGATCCACTCGTGGATGCCCTTCTGGACATATTGGCTGTCGGTGTGCAGCTCGACCTTGCACGGCCGGGTCAGCGCTTCCAGCGCCCGGATCGCCGCCATCAGCTCCATGCGGTTGTTGGTCGTCGCGGCCTCGCCGCCCTTCAACTCCTTGCGCTTGTCGCCATAGAGCAGGATCGCGCCCCAGCCGCCGGGCCCCGGATTCCCCGAACAGGCGCCGTCCGTGTAGATCGTCACCTGGGAATTCACGCGGAGGCTCCGAAGAGGACGAGATCGGGGGCGGCGCGGTGCACCGCAAGCTTGCGCTCGTACTCCAGCGGGTCGTGCGGCTTGACCAGCGCATCGGCCGGGGTCGCGCCCCAGTCCTGCAGCCTCGTCAGGAAGAAGCGCATCGCCGCGCCGTGGGCCAGGATCGGCAGCGCCGACCGCTCGGCGGGGCTCAACGGCCGCACGCTCTCGTAGCCGGCGACCATCGCCCGGGCCGCGGTGATGTTGAAGCTGCCGTCCAGCTCGAAGCACCAGGCGTTGAGCGCGATCGCCACGTCGTAGGCGAAGGCGTCGTTGCAGGCGAAGTAGAAGTCGATCGCGCCGGCGAACTCGGCCCCGTGGAAGAACACGTTGTCCGGAAAGAAATCGGCGTGGATGACCCCGCCCGGGAGCCCCTTCGGCCAGGCGGCGTCGAAGCGGGTCAGGTCGCCCTCGATCACCTGAGCCAGCCCCGGCTTCAGCGCCTCGGCCGCGGCGTGGAGGGGGGCGAACATGCCGCTCCAGGCGGCCTGGCCGAGGTCGTTGACGCGGCTCAGCGGGAAACCCTCGGCGGCCAGGTGCAGGCCTGCCAGGCCGACGCCGGCCTCGCGGCAGCGCGCCACGCTCGGGCGGCGCACCGACATGCCGGGCAGGAAGCTGACGATGGCGCAGGGCTTGCCACGCACCCGCTTGAGCGCCTCGCCCCCGCGGTCGGCCATCGGAGTGGCGCAGGGGTAGCCGTGCTCGGCCAGCCAACGCATCAACCCCAGGAAGAACGGCAGCTCCTCCTGGCGGGTGCGGCTCTCGTAAACCGTCAGGATGAAGCGGCCCTGGTCCGTCTCCAGCAGGAAGTTCGAATTGGAGACGCCCTCGGCGATCCCCTTGAAGCTCACAGCTTCGCCAAGATCGAAATCGGCCAGAAGCTTGGCCAGTTCGTCGTCCGTTATGTCCGTGTAGACCGCCATGGGCGCTGCCCTGCGCGAGCGCGCAGGCCGGGTCAAGACACCTTGCACGCGGGGTGCTAGGATCTGACGTCTTTCAGAGGAGCCATCTATGATCGCGCTGAAGGTCGAAAAGATCGGCGACCAGATCGCCGTCATCCTCAACGAAGAAGCCGTCGACGTGCTGAACGCCAAGGTGGGCGGAATGCTGCACCTCGAGCCGACGAGCGACGGACACGTGATGGCGGTGGTGACGAAGGAGGTCTGGGTCGAGGATTCCCACGCGCGCGGCCGCGCCTTCCTGAAGCGCTACAATCGGTCCTTTGAACAGCTGAGCTGACCTGCCCCCAATATTTGCGTCATCGCCCGGCTCGTCCGGGCGACCCATCCCGAAGTCGTTCCGCAGCAACCGCGGCCGGCGCCTTGGGCTGGGGTGGCCCGGACGAGCCGGGCCATGACGGATGAAGTTGGATGTCGGGGCCGCTCCCTACCCCACCAGCGCCCGCGGCAGCTTGAAGGTCACGGTCTCCGGCTCGGCCTGGGCTTCCTGCACCGTCAGCTCGAAGCTGTCGGCCAGGCGGGCGAGCACGCCCTGCACCAGCACCTCCGGCGCCGAGGCGCCGGCGGTGACGCCGACCACGCGCGCCCCCTGGAGCCAGTCGAGGTTCAGCCCCTCGGCGTCGTCGATCAGATAGGCCGCTGAGCCGGCGTTGCGGCCGACCTCGGCCAGGCGCACCGAGTTCGACGAGTTGGCGCTGCCCAGCACCAGCAGCACGTCGCACCTCGCGCCCACCGCCTTGACCGCCTCCTGGCGGTTGGTGGTGGCGTAGCAGATGTCCTCCTTGTGCGGCGTGGCGATGGCCGGGAAGCGCGCGCGCAGGATGGCGACGATCTCGGCGGTGTCGTCCACCGACAACGTGGTCTGGGTGGCGAAGGCGACCTTGGCGGGGTTCTTCGGCGTGTAGGCCTGGGCGTCGGCGGCGCTCTCGATCAGGGTCACCGCGCCCTGCGGCAGCTGGCCCAGAGTGCCGACCACCTCCGGATGACCTGCGTGACCGATCAGCACGATCTCGCGGCCTGCGTCGTAGTGGCGCTGGGTCTCGACGTGGACCTTGGAGACCAGCGGGCAGGTGGCGTCGAGGTAGATCATGTTGCGCGCCTTCGCCTGCGCCGGCACCGACTTCGGCACCCCGTGGGCCGAAAAGATCACCGGCCGATCGTCCGGGACCTCGTCCAGCTCCTCGACGAAGACCGCGCCCAG
The DNA here is from genome assembly GCF_035276905.1 of Phenylobacterium sp. GTDB lineage: Bacteria > Pseudomonadota > Alphaproteobacteria > Caulobacterales > Caulobacteraceae > Phenylobacterium. The sequence goes on from NZ_DATELG010000218.1 coordinate 4,330, forward strand.
CGCGCGCAGCCGCTCGACGACATGGCGGTTGTGGACGATCTCGTGGCGCACATAGACCGGCGCGCCGAACTTCTGGATCGCGCGCTCGACGATCTGGATGGCGCGGTCGACGCCGGCGCAGAACCCCCGCGGGCTGGCCAGCAGGATGGTGAGCTTGGGTCGTATGGCGGGGCGGTCCATGGCGCGCGGAACTTATGCCGCCAAGGGCGCCGCCGCCAGCCGCGTTGCGGCCGCATTCGTCAGGCTGTAACTAGGCCCAGACCCGCGCGCGGCCTTTTACGCGCCATCCTCGATCATGGACGCTCTTTCATGCGCCGCCTGCTTCTCGCCGCCGCAGCTTTCGTGGTGGCGGCCTCGACGGTTCCCCGCCTCGCCCACGCCCAGATCGATCCGGGCGGCGACCAGCAGCAGGAAGAATCCTCGAAGAAGAAAAAGGACGACTGGGGCGACAAGCAGGCGCCGCTGCCGGCGATGCGCAACGCCGGCCCCTGCCCGTTCGTGAAGACGCTCTACGACGCGGCCCGCTATATCGAGTTCAAGGGCGGCCAGGAGGCCTCCGCCTCGGTCGGCTACACCGGCGAGATCCAGGGCGTCACCGCCGCCTGCGCCTACAAGTCCGACGATCCGATCACCGTCAGCATGAACCTGCTGTTCGAGCTGGGCCGCGGCCCGCAGGCGGACGGCTCGTCGAAGACCTATCGCTATTGGGTGGCGGTGACCGATCGCAACCGCGAGGTGCTGGCCAAGAAGACCTTCGAGCTGCCGGTCAGCTTCCCGGCCGGCCAGGACCGCGTCTACAAGTCCGAAGAGGTCAAGGGCATCGTCATTCCGCGCGCGACGCCGACGGTGTCGGGCGCGAACTTCGAGGTGCTGGTGGGCTTCGAGGTGACGCCGGAGATGGCCGCCTTCAACCGTGAGGGCAAGCGCTTCCGCCCGAACGTGGGCGCCGTCGCCGCGCAGGACGCCACCAAGCAGCAATGAGCGATCTCAAGAGGATCCTGAGCGAAGCGGTACAAGCCGCCTTCGCCAGCCTTGACCTGCCTGCCGAGCTCGGCCGCGTGACCGCCTCCGACCGGCCCGACCTCGCCGACTTCCAGTCCAACGGCGCGCTCGCCGCCGCCAAGCGGGTGGGCAAGAACCCGCGCGAGCTGGCCGCCGCGGTCGCCGAGGCGCTGAAGGGCGACGCCCGGCTGGCCTCGGTGGAGATCGCCGGCCCGGGCTTCATCAATCTCAAGCTGGCCGACGCGGAGCTGGCTCGGCGCGCGAACGAGATCGCCGCCGATCCGCGCGCCGGCGGCGAGCGGGTGGCGTCGCCGCGCCGGGTGCTGGTCGACTACGGCGGCCCCAATGTCGCCAAGCCGATGCACGTCGGCCACCTGCGCTCCTCGATCATCGGCGAGTCCCTCAAGCGGCTCTATCGCTTCCGCGGCGACGAGGTGGTGGGCGACGCCCACTTCGGCGACTGGGGCTACCAGATGGGCCTCCTGATCGGCGCGGTGACCGACGAGGACCCGAAGATCGCCGCCGGCGTCGAAGCCTGGAACGCCCGCGCCCATCTGCCGGCGGATTGGGCGGAGCTGGAACCGGCGGAGTTCCAGACCGTCACCCTCGCCGACCTCGACCGGCTCTATCCGGAGGCCGCCGCCAAGGGAAAGGCCGACCCGGTCTACCGCGACCGCGCCCGCAAGCTGACCGCCGAGCTGCAGGCCAAGCGGCCGGGCGCCTACCTGCTTTGGCGCCGCTTCGCCAAGGTGACGCGGGTGGCGCTGGAGCGCGACTTCCACGCCCTCGGCGTCGACTTCGACCTCTGGAAGGGCGAGAGCGACGTCGACGGCCTGATCCCGGGCATGGTCGAGGACCTCGCCGCCAAGGGCCTGCTGGTCGACGACCAGGGCGCCAAGATCGTCCGCGTCGCCCGCGAGGGCGACAAGCGCGAGCTGCCGCCGCTCTTGGTGGTCTCCTCGGAAGGCTCGGCCATGTACGGCACGACCGACCTGGCGACCATCCTCGACCGCAAGACCAGCTTCGACCCGCAGCTGGTGATCTACTGCGTCGACCAGCGCCAGGCCGACCACTTCGAGATCGTCTTCCGCGCCGCCTGCCTCGCCGGCTACGCGGCCGAGGGCCAGCTGGAGCACATCGGCTTCGGCACCATGAACGGGACCGACGGCAAGCCCTTCAAGACCCGCGAAGGCGGGGTGCTGAAGCTCAACGACCTGATCCAGATGACCCGCGAGAAGGCGCGCGAGCGGCTGCACGAGGCGGGCCTGGGCGAGAACCTGCCCGAGGCCGAGTTCGAGGAGATCGCCCAGAAGGTCGCGGTCGCGGCGCTGAAGTTCGCCGACCTGCAGAACTTCCGCGGCACCTCCTACGTCTTCGACCTCGACCGCTTCACCAGCTTCGAGGGCAAGACCGGGCCCTACCTGCTCTACCAGGCGGTGCGGGTGAAGAGCCTGCTGCGCAAGGCGGGCGAGGAGGGCGCGACCGGCGGCGCGGTGGTCGTCGCCGAGCCGGCCGAGCGGGACCTGGGGCTGACGCTGGACGCCTTCGATGCGGCGCTAGTCGAGGCCTACGACCGATACGCCCCCAACGCGGTGGCCGAGCACGCCTACCGGCTGTCGCAAAGCTTCTCGAAGTTCTACGCCGCCTGCCCGATCCTGCAGGCCGAACCCGCGGTGCGCGCCAGCCGCCTGACGCTGGCCCAGGCGACCCTGCGCCAGCTGGAGCAGGCGCTGGACGTGCTGGGGATCAGCGTTCCGGAGCGGATGTAGGGGCGGGCGCCGAACGCCCCCTCAGTCGCTTCGCGACAGCTCCCCCGTTTCACGGTGGAGCATCTTCAGCCCAGATCCTCCACCGCGAGCGGGGGAGGTGGCGGCGAAGCCGACGGAGGGGGCGTTCTGCGGCGCTCGCGATCGAGGCAAGTGGCCCTCCCGCATTCGCAGAATGCTGGAACCGCTAAAGATCCATGGCGAGATTGCAGCTCTGGCTCTCGGATGGAGACCGATGACCGCTCGCGACCGGTGTGAGCCGTTGAGAGCGTCCGCTTTCGAGCAAGAGCTAGTCTTGCTAAGGTTGGCTAAGCTGAGCGGGGAGCAACGGTGGCCATATTCGGGCTTTTGGGCATCGTTCCGATACTGGCCTATTGCTTGGTTCAAGCCGTGCGGGACTGGCGGCGAAGGTCCATTCCGATGGCAGCGTGGGGCGGTCTGATGTCCGCAGCACTCGTGTGGCTCGTGATCCGGATTTTCCAAAATCCGAGGTACTGAGCCGAGCGTCACGGTGCTCCCGGCGACCGAGAACATCCTTCTGAGACCTTCCGAAAGTCCGCTCCATCGCACGCCCGCCGTCCGCGCGCCGTCACCCGCCACTTGTGATTTTGTGCATATGGCGCACATTCAACCCATGAGGACTGCCTACCACGTCGATGCGGAATGGGACGCCGAGGCCGGCGTCTGGGTCTCGTCGAGCAACATCCCAGGCTTAGTGGTCGAGGCCGAGACCCTGCCGGAATTCGTGGAGCTGGTTCAGGCGCTCGCCCCTGAACTCCTCGCCGACAACGCCGGCGTCCATGGCAAGGTCCGGATCAGCTTCAAGGCGAACGGCGCTCTGGATCTCGCCGTCGCCTGATGCCGAAGGACTACTATCCGGACCTCGTCCGCATGCTGACGGCGGCCGGATGCGAGAAGCTGCCCGGCGGCAAGGGCAGTCATGAGAAGTGGCGCTCGTCCATCAACGGGCGGATCTTCATCGTCCCTCGCTCCAAGAGCCGGCACACCGCGAACGAGGTGCTTAAACAGGCAGGCCTGCCCAAGGCTTTCTGATCTGCGTCCGTCGTGCCGATCCCCCCAAACTCCCGCGTTGACTCTCCCCGCCCCTTCACCCACCTTCCGCCGGACTCTCGCGGGAGAGACCGGATTCGATCCGGAGCCGAAGGCGCAACCGCCCCGGAAACGCTCAGGCAAAAGGACCGCGAGGAGCTGATGCACGCTGGAAAGTAGCCGTCCGCATTCCTTTTAGGATTGGGGGCCGGCTCGCCGAAGGAGCAGAGGGCCGTCAGCCACCGGCGGGACCCGAAATCTCTCAGGCCCAAGGACAGCGGGGGCGCGGACGGAAGGAACGCTGGTTCCGGAAGCTCGCTCGTCATCAGCCGGAGTCCGACCAGTGCCCGAGATCCCCTCCGAGAAGGTCCTGAAGGTCACGCCGCTCACCGAGGCGCACGTCGCCCTGGGCGCGCGCATGGTCGAGTTCGCCGGCTACGACATGCCGGTGCAATATGCCGAGGGGGTGCTGAAGGAGCACCTCTGGACCCGCGAACACGCCGGCCTGTTCGACGTCAGCCACATGGGCCAGGCCCGCCTTCGCGGGGCCGATCCGCTGGCCGCCTTCGAGATGCTCACTCCCGGCGACTACCGCGGGCTGAAGCCCGGCAGGCAGCGCTATTCGATGCTGCTGAACGCCGAAGGCGGGATCGTCGACGACCTGATGGCCGCCCGGCCGGACGACGACGGCCTGTTCGTCGTCGTCAACGGCGCCTGCAAGGACCATGACTACCGGCTGATGGCGGCCGCGCTCGCTGGCCAGGCCGAGATCGAGCGGCTGGAGGACCGGGCGCTGATCGCCCTGCAGGGGCCGGAGGCGGCGGCCGCGCTGAAGGTCCACGTCCCCGAGGTCGCGACCATGGCCTTCATGGACGCCCGCACGCTGAAGGGCTTCGGCGTCGACCTGATCGTCTCCCGCTCCGGCTACACCGGCGAGGACGGCTACGAGATCTCGATCCCCCGCCACGCCGCCGTCTCGGTCTGGAACACCCTGCTCGCCGACGAACGGGTCAAGCCGATTGGCCTCGGCGCGCGCGACTCGCTCCGGCTCGAGGCGGGCCTGCCGCTCTACGGCCACGACCTCGACGAGGGCGTTTCGCCGATCGAGGCCGACCTCGGTTTCGCCATCGCCCGGCGCCGGCGCGAGGCGGGCGACTTCCCGGGCGCGGCGCGGATCCTCCGTGAACTGAGCAACGGTCCGGCGCGCGTCCGCGTCGGCCTGAAGGTGCTGGAAGGCGCGCCGGCCCGCGAGGGCGCCGAGATCACCGGCGAGGACGGCGCGGTGGTCGGCCGCGTCACCTCCGGCGGCTTTTCGCCCAGCCTGCGCCAGGGCCTCGCCCTGGGCTTCGTCCCGCCGCTGCTGTCCGATCCCGGCACGAAGCTGAAGGTCGTCGTCCGCGGCAAGCCGCAGGCCTGCGAGGTCACAAAGACCCCGTTCGTCGCCCACCGCTATGTCCGCCAGCTCTAGTCACGAAAAGAGGATCCGCATGCGCTTCACCAAGGACCACGAGTGGGTCGAGCTGGACGGGGACGTGGCGACCGTCGGCATCACGGCCTATGCGGCCGAGCAACTGGGCGACGTCGTCTTCGTCGAGACGCCCGAGGTCGGCAGGCAGGTCAAGGCCGGCGACAGCTTCGCCGTGGTCGAGAGCGTCAAGGCCGCCTCCGACGTCTATGCGCCGATCTCCGGCGAGGTGATCGAGGCCAACACCGGCCTGTCCGAGGCCCCCGAGACGGTCAACGCCACGCCCGAGGCCGGCGGCTGGTTCGCCAGGCTGAAGGTCGCCAACGCGGCCGAGGTCGAGGCGCTGATGGATCGCGCCGGCTACGAAGCCTACCTCGCCACGCTCTGATCCCATGCGCTACCTCCCCCTGACCCCCGAAGACCGCGCCGAGATGCTGGGCCTGATCGGCGCGCCCGACGTCGACGCCCTGTTCCGCGACGTGCCGGCCGCTGCCCGGTCGAAGGACCTGTTCGACCTGCCGCTGCACGCCGGCGAGCTGGAGGTGGAGCGCGAACTTGCGGGCCTCGCCGCGCGCAACCGGGCCGCCGGGGCCGGGCCCTTCTTCTGCGGCGCCGGCGCCTACCGCCACCATGTGCCGGCGAGCGTCGACCACATCATCCAGCGCTCGGAGTTCCTGACCAGCTACACGCCCTATCAGCCGGAGATCGCCCAGGGCACGCTGCAGGTGCTCTTTGAATTCCAGACCCAGGTCGCGGCGCTGACCGGGCTCGAGGTCGCCAACGCCTCGATGTACGACGGCTCCACGGCTTGTGCGGAAGCGGTAATGATGGCCCAACGCGTCACCCGGCGCGAGAAGGCCGTCCTCTCCGGCGGCCTGCACCCGCACTATGCGGCCACCACCCGGACCATCGCCCACGCCGAAGGCATGGAAATCCATTGCCTGCCGGCCGCGGTCGACGCGGAAGCCGCGGTGATCGAGGCCATCGACGGCGAGACCGCCTGCGTCGTCGTCCAGACCCCCAACGTCTTCGGCGTCGCCACCGACGTGACCAAGATCGCCGAGGCCGCCCACGCCGCCGGCGCCCTGCTCGTCGTCGTGACCACCGAGGCGGTCTCCTTCGGCCTCTTGAAGTCCCCAGGGGCCATGGGCGCGGACATCGCCGTGGCCGAGGGCCAGTCGATCGGCAACGCGCTGAACTTCGGCGGCCCCTACGTCGGCCTCTTCGCGGTGCGCGAGAAGCTGGTGCGGCAGATGCCCGGCCGGCTGTGCGGCGAGACCGTCGACGCCGACGGCCGCCGCGGCTTCGTGCTGACGCTGTCCACCCGCGAGCAGCACATCCGCCGCGAGAAGGCCACCTCCAACATCTGCACCAATTCCGGCCTCTGCGCGCTGGCCTTCTCGATCCACATGTCCCTGCTGGGCGAGGCCGGCCTGCGCCGGCTGGCCGAGATCAACCACGCCCGGGCCCGAGAGCTGAAGGCCGCGCTGGCGAGCGTGCCCGGCGTCGAGATTCTGACCCCGCGATTCTTCAACGAGCTGGCGATCCGCGTCCCTGGCGAGGCCGCGGCCCTGGTCGAGGCCTGCCTGGCGGACGGGGTGGTGGCCGGCGTGCCCTTCTCGCGCCTCGAGGCTAAGGCCGGCCTGGACGACGTCCTGCTGCTGGCCGCCACCGAAACCACCACCTCCGACGACATCGCGGCGCTGACGGGCGCCCTGCAACGGAACCTCGGCCGATGAGCATGAACACCGTGGGCCGCCCGACCCGGCCGGAAACCGCCGCCCCCGCCGCCCCCGCCGCCAATGACGTCGCCTCGCTGAGTGGCGGCCGCGGCCTCTTGCAGGACGAGCCGCTGCTCTTCGAACTCGGCGGCTGGACCAAGACTGGCGTCGACCTGCCGGTTGCAGAGCTCGACGCCTCGGACCTCGGCGACCTGGTGCGCATCGCGCCGATCGGCCTGCCGGGCCTCTCCGAGCCGGAGGCGGTGCGCCACTACGTACGCCTCAGCCAAAAGAACCACGCCATCGACCTGGCGCTCTATCCGCTGGGTTCGTGTACCATGAAGCACAACCCGCGCCTCAACGAGAAGGTGGCGCGCCTGGCGGGCTTCGCCGACCTGCATCCGCTGCAGCCGCTCTCCACGACCCAGGGCGCGCTGGCGCTCAT
>NZ_DATELG010000219.1:0-4384 GCF_035276905.1 Phenylobacterium sp.
CGGCCTCGCCCGCGTCCATCGCCGGATCGCCCGGCGGCCGGCGGTCGGCCGCCGGGGCGCCGCGACGGCGCTTCCTGGCGTCGCGATCCCAGAGCGGGGTCGGTGCAAACATCGAACTCTCGGTCTGGGACGCTCCTTCTCGTGCGGTGAAGTCCACAGGCATTTTCAAAAGTCTCCGCAAAAGTGTCGGAGGGGTCAACGGCCTGTGGCGACGCAAGTTCCGAAGTCAGGGCTTCCAGAGGATCGGCCGAGATCTTTGCGAATAGCAAAGTTCTATGCTTCAGACGTCGATCGATGGCGCCGCTGGGCAGGGGAGATGTTGCTCATCGTTCTCACCATGAGCTTGACATCATCTGGACGTGCGCCGCCGCCGGCTTCGGCCGCGCAGCCGTCCCGCGCACGTGCGACCAAGAAGGCGTCCGGGTGACGCTTGACCGGGCGCGCAACGCGCCGCCAAGCTCCCCTCTCAAGGGTCGGAGGAAAGGATGCGCCTCAACGCAAGGCTCAAGCGCGAGTGGCGTTTTCTGCGCGGCCTGCTTCGGACGCTGGCGCGCGTGAAGGGAATCGAGGCCGATTCCGCCAACCTGCTCTGCGACGACCTGGAAGCGGCGGTGGCCAAATGGCGCGACCGGCCGGCGATCACCTTCGAGGGGCGCACGCTCACCTATGGCGAGCTCGATGCGCTGGCCAACCGCTACGCCCACTGGGGCAAGAGCCTCAATCTCAGGCGCGGCCAGACCGTCGCGCTCTTCATGCCGAACCGGATCGAGTACTTCGCCATCTGGTACGGCCTGTCGAAGATCGGCGTGGTCACCGCGCTGATCAACAACCAGCTTTCCGGCCTGCCGCTGGCGCACTGCCTGAACATCTCCGGCGCCAGCCACCTGGTGATGGACGCCGAGACCGCCCCGGTCTTCGAGGCCGCCCGGCCGCTGCTGGAGAAGGCGCCGCCACAGTGGGTGCTCGGGCCGGCGCCGGGCGAGCACCAGCGCGACCTCGCCCAGGCGCTGAAGAGCTGCAGCCAGCTGCCGCCGGACCGGAACATGCGCAAGGATCTGAAGGCGCGCGACACGCTGCTGCTGATCTTCACCTCCGGCACCACCGGCATGCCGAAAGCCGCGCGCATAACCCACGTCCGGGGCCAGCTCTACATGCGCGGCTTCGCAGGCTCGACCGACGCGCGCGAGAGCGACCGCATCTACGTCTCGCTGCCGCTATACCATGCCACGGGCGGGCTCTGCGCCCTGGGCGCTGCCTTGCTGAACGGCGGCTCGGTGGTGCTGAAGCGGCGCTTCTCGGCCAGCCATTTTTGGCAGGACGTGGCGGCCGAGGGGTGCACCATGTTCGTCTACATCGGCGAGTTGTGCCGCTACCTCGTCAACCAGCCGGCGAGCGATCTGGAGACCCGTCACAAGCTCAGGCTGGCCTTCGGCAACGGGCTTCGGCCCGACATCTGGCCGGTGATGAAGCAGCGCTTCAAGATCCCCGAGATCCTGGAGTTCTACGGCTCGACCGAGGGCAACGTCAGCCTGTTCAACTTCGACGGCCGAGAAGGAGCGGTGGGCCGCGCGCCCAAGTGGCTGCGCGGCCGCTTCAACGTTCGGGTGATCCAGTTCGACGTGGAGGGCGAGAAGCCGATCCGTGGGACGAACGGCTTCTGCATCGAGGCGGGCGCGGGCCAGGTCGGCGAGTGCATCGGCAAGATCGGCGGCGATGCGCGCGCTCAGTACACCGGCTACGTCGACAAGGCCGCTTCGGACAAGAAGGTCCTGCACGACGTCTTCGAGAAGGGCGACGCCTGGTTCGCCACCGGCGACCTGATGCGCATCGACGCCGACGGCTACCTCTATTTCGTCGACCGGATCGGCGACACCTTCCGCTGGAAGGGCGAGAATGTCTCCACCAACGAGGTGGCCGAGCGGCTGCAGGCCGCGCCGGGGGTGCTGCAGGCCAATGTGTTCGGGGTCGCCGTCGAAGGCGCCGAGGGACGGGCCGGCATGGCCGCGCTGGTGGTCGACCAGGACTTCGACATCAGGGCCTTCGGCGAGCATGTCGCCACGGAATTGCCGATCTACGCCCAGCCGCTGTTCGTGCGCATCCTGCCGGCGATGGACACCACCGGCACCTTCAAGATGCGCAAGATGGACCTCGTCGCCGACGGCTACGACCCGGCCAAGGTCAGGGGGCCGCTCTATTTCCACGACCCCAAGCGCGGCTATGTGAAGGTGACCAAGGCCGTCTACGACAAGATCGCGACCGGCCTGGTGAAGGTCTGAGGCCGACGGCCGACGCTGTCAGCGGCGCTGGACGTGCTCGGGCTTGCCCTTGCGCTTGGTCGAAGCCATCCGCTCGAGCTCGGCCTCGCTCATGGATTCGGCCATGTGCTTGGAGGGCTCGCGGGCTTCGGACTTCGGCGTCTCGCCGCGTTTGATCGAAAGCGCCGCGCCGGCGGCCTTCTGCTGTGACTTGGACTTGGCGGGCATGGGAACGCTCCTCGTGGGGAGACACCAACGAGGCAGGCGCGAAGAGGTTCTGGCGCCGCCTGGCGCGGGTCAGATCAGCTGAACGCTTCGCTGGGTTCGCGGGCGCGGCAATGCCAGCCGAGCAGCACGGTCAGGGCGACGACGGTCCACGCCAGCCAGGCGACGCTGCCGACGCCCAGCGCCAGGATCGCCGCGGGCAGCCAGCCGGCGCAGAGGCCGACCATGCCGAAGGAGGAGATCGCGCCGACCCAGCTGACGGCGAAGGCGACGGCGGCGCAGACCAAGGCCAGGGCCCGTCCAGACCTCATAAAGTCCATCGACTCAAAGCCTCCGAGAACCTTGAGTTGGGAAATACCGATCCGGAGCGACGCTTTTGTGTCGCCGATTAGCGCCCCTTCCATTCGGGCGCGCGCTTCTCCGCGAAGGCCTGGGCGCCTTCGATCTTGTCCTCGCTGGCGGCCTGGGCGGCGAAGGCCGGGTAGCTGGCCTGGTTCCTCAGCGCGCTCGCCAGGTCCGGTTCGTCGAGGCTGCGCATGATGGTTTCCTTGGAGGCGGCGACCGCCAGGGGCGCGCCCTTCAGGATGTCCTCGCACCAGCGGTCGGTCGCGGCTGTCAGTTCGCCCGGCGCGACCAGCTCGTTGACCAAGCCCATGCGCCAGGCGTCCGCGGCGCTGATCCGCCGAGAGCTGAGCGCCAGGCCCATGGCCAGCTTCAGCCCGATCTGCCGCTGCAGCCGGTGCAGGCCGCCGCCCAGCGCCACCGTGCCGACCAGCGGCTCGGGCAGGCCGAAGCTGGCGGTCTCTGCGGCCACGACGATGTCGCAGGCCAGCACCAATTCGAAGCCGCCGCCCAGCGCCAGGCCGTTGACCGCGGCGATCACCGGCTTGGTCAGGTCGAACCGCTCGATGAGGCCGGCGTAGCCGTTCCTCGGATAGGGGCGGCTCTCGCCGGCCGCCATGGCCTTGAGGTCGCTGCCGGCGCAGAAGGCCTTCTCGCCGGCGCCGGTGACGACGCAGACCCGCTGGCCGTCGTCGGCGGCGAAGTCGTCGAACGCCGCCTGCAGCGCGTGGTGCATGTCGGGCGTAATGCTGTTCATCGCCTGCGGACGGTTCAGGGTGATCGTCGTCACCTGTCCGCGGCGGTCTACCGTGATGAAGTCCATGGCCCAGGCATGCTGCCCTGCAGGAGCTGGCGCGGCAAGCGCGCCTTCCGCCGGCAGCTGCGGCCTACCCGAGCGCCACCTCGAACTTCGCCTCGGTCTTGGCCTGGACCTCCGCCACGGTGACGCCGGGCGCCAGTTCGACCAGGGCCAGCGGGCGCTTGCCGCGGTCCAGCTGGAAGACGCCGAGGTCGGTGACGACGATGTCGACCACGCCCTGGCCGGTCAGCGGCAGCGAGCAGGCGTTCAGAAGCTTCGGCGCGCCGGACTTCTCGACGTGCTCCATGACCACCACGACGCGCTTGACGCCGGCCACCAGGTCCATCGCCCCGCCCATGCCCTTGACCATCTTGCCGGGCACCATCCAGTTGGCCAGGTCGCCGTTCGCCGCCACCTGCATCGCCCCCAGGATCGAGAGGTCGATGTGCCCGCCGCGGATCATCGCGAAGCTGTCGGCCGAGCTGAAGTAGGACGAGCTGGCCAGCTCGGTGATGGTCTGCTTGCCGGCGTTGATCAGATCCGGATCGGCTTCCCCCTCGTAGGGGAACGGGCCCATGCCCAGCATGCCGTTCTCGCTCTGCAGCGTCACCGTCATGCCTTCCGGGATGTAGTTGGCCACCAGGGTCGGGATGCCGATGCCGAGGTTGACGTAGAAGCCGTCGCGCAGCTCGCTCGCCGCGCGGGCGGCCATCTGCTCGCGGCTCCAGCCCTTTTGATCCTGCGACATCAGGCCTTCTCCCCG
>NZ_DATELG010000220.1:0-30851 GCF_035276905.1 Phenylobacterium sp.
GCATGTCCTCGATGCCGCCGCTCAGCGCCGCGACCAGGCGGGTCAGCCCGCGGGCGCCCTCGCGGCGCTCGTTCAGCCGCTCGCGCAGGCCCAGCAGGCTGCGGGCCGCGACGCTCAGCTCGGCGCGGGTTGCGGCCACAGTGGCCGGATCGAGCGCGCCGGCCAGCTCGTCGAGGGCGCCGATCAGCCGGCCGACGCCGTCGACCGCGAGCGCCAGCACCTCGCCGGCCGCGAGGAAGCGCTGCTCGATGACCGAACGGGCCTGTTCCAAGCCCTGGATCACCGGCGCGGCGGCCCGCGCGGCGTCGTCCGAGAGGACCTCGGTCCGGGGTGAAGTCAGAGCCATGGGCACGCTGTCCAGCACATGTGAACGCGTCCTGCGTTCCCTGCCGCATCTTCCGCCGGCATGTGCGAAGCCCCGGTAAACGCGTGCGCGAGGTGAAGGCCGACCGCCTAAGCCTCGTCATCCTCCTGCCGGTCCCAGCCGCCTCCCTGGCCGTCCTCGAAGTCGGGCAGGACGGTGAAGAGCGCCAGCAGGCCGCCGATGAAGCAGACGATGCCGAAGATCTGGGTCTCGCTGAGCGGCGCCGGCTGTGGCTCGGCCTCTTGCGCCGCCAGGATGTCCGGCGCGGGCTTCCAACCGACTGGCATGGCGCCGGCGGTCCCGCAGCGGACCGTGCGGCCCTGCAGGTCGTTGCAGGTCGGCGCCGCCAGGGCCGCGGGAGCCGCTAGAAGGACGCTGACGAAGGCCAGGACCGCAAGCCGCATGACGGTCATCCTGCTGCGTGGACGGCGGATCATCCTACTTAGCTCCTCCTGCCACACTCGGTTCCGCTCCTCCTGCCGATCCGGCCCCCTCTTGCCCCGCGGCGCGCAATCTGAGACGTCCCGCCTTTCGCTGAAGGGCCCGGTCGGAACGTCGTGGGTGGTCGGGAAGGTTTGAGCGTCGCCGTCATCGGCGGCGGGCCGGCGGGGCTGATCGCGGCCGAGGCGCTGAGCGCCGCCGGCTGCGGCGTCACTGTCTACGAGCGCATGCCGACCTTCGGGCGCAAGTTGCTGATCGCCGGCCGCGGCGGCCTGAACCTGACGCACTCCGAGCCTTTCGCGCGCTTCAAGAGCCGTTACGGCGAGGCCGGTGCGCGGATCGGGCCCTGTCTGGACGCCTTCCCGCCCGAGGCCCTGGTCGCCTGGGCCGACGGGCTGGGACAGCCGACCTTCGTCGGCAGCAGCGGCCGGGTGTTCCCCAGGGCGCTCAAGGCCTCGCCGCTGCTGCGCGCCTGGCTGAGGAGGCTGACCGAGCAAGGGGTGAACCTGCGGCCGCGGGCCGAGTGGCTGGGCTGGGACGAAGCGGGCGCGCTGGTGTTCCGCGACCTGCCGCCGGCGCGCCCCGACGCGGTGGTGCTGGCGCTGGGGGGAGCGAGCTGGCCCAAGCTCGGCTCGACCGGCGCCTGGGCCGAGCTGCTGAAGGCGCGGGGCGTCGCGGTCGCGCCGTTCCGCCCGGCCAACTGCGGCTTCGTCGCGGACTGGAGCGAGCCTTTCCGCGCGCGGTTCGCCGGCGCGCCGCTGAAGCCCCTGGCGCTGAGCTTCGAAGGCCGCAGGCTTCGCGGCGAGGCGGTGGTCACCGACTACGGCCTGGAGGGCGGCGGGATCTATGCGCTCTCGGCCCCCTTGCGCGACGCCATCGCCCGCGAGGGCACGGCGGTGCTGGAGCTCGACCTGCGCCCGGACCTCGCCGAGGACGCGCTCGCCCGCAGGCTCTCGCGCCCGCGTGGCGGCCAGTCGCTGGCGAACTTTCTGCGCAAGACCGCCGGCCTTCCGCCGGTGGCGGTGAACCTGATCCGCGAAGCCGCCGGCGGTGCGGTCCCGGTGGATCTCGCCCATGCCATCAAGCACGTGCCGGTGGTGCTGACGGCGCCCCGCGGCCTGGAGCGGGCCATCTCATCCGCCGGTGGGATCGCCTGGTCGGCGGTGGACGAGCGCCTGATGCTCAAGGCGCTGCCGGGTGTCTTCGTCGCCGGCGAAATGCTGGATTGGGAAGCGCCGACCGGCGGCTATCTGCTGCAGGCCTGCTTCGCCACCGGGGCGGCGGCGGCGAAGGGCGTGCTGGCCCGGCTGGCCGTGGGCGCTGTGATGTAGACGCCACTTTCGGCCCTGCGGGCTGAGCCGGCTCCACAATAAGGTGACGTTTAACCTGTGCTGTGTTTCGATCACATCGGCGGGGGGCGTGAACGGTGAGTGCCGCTTCATGCCGGATACATCTGCGCGTCCGGTCGATCCCCTGGATCAACGGATCGGTCGCGCGTTGCTGCGCGGGCGGAATGACGAAGGCGTCCTCGCTGTGGAGGATGGCCAGGTCGTCGCCTGCACCGACCATGCCCGAGAGCTGCTCGGCTGCGAGGGGCGCGCCGTGCTGGGCGCGACGGTCGTCGAGCTGATCGACCAGCTCGACGGCGAACTCCTGCAGCTGCACCTGCGCCGCGCCCTGGTGGACGAGACCGCAGTCGAGTTCGTGGTCGAGCGTCCGCGCCGCCCGGACGGGTGGATCGAGATCCGCAGCCTGCCGCTGTCCCCCGGCGTCGCCTTCCTGCTGCGCGACGTCACCGACCGCGAACGGAGCGAGCGGGCGATCCGGCGCAAGGAGCAGCGCCTGCTGGCCGCGAACCGCAGCCTGCGGCTGGCGCACACCGCGGCGCATGCGGCGAGCTGGGAGTGGCGCTGGGGCCGCTCGCTGCGCTGGCTCGACCTGGCGGCCGCGCGCGAGCTCGCCAGCCTCCCGCCGGCCTGGACCGACGACGAGGAGATCGACGATTGGCGCCGAGTGATGCCGAAGGCCGGGCGGCGCGCGTTCGACCGGGCGATCAAGACCCTTGAGGCCGCGGGGTCGGCCTCGTTCGAGCTGGAGGTGGTCGGCGCCGACGGCGCGCAGCATTGGATGCGCATCGACTGCGCGGTCACCGAGCGCGACGAGGGCGGGACGCCGACGCGGATCAGCGGGGTGACCGTGGACATCACCGAGACCAAGCGGGCCGACGAGCGGCTGCGCGCCGAGGTGACGCACCGCAAGCGCTCGGAAGAGCGCCAGCAGTTGCTGGTCCACGAGCTCAATCACCGGGTCAAGAACATGTTGGCCACGGTGCAGTCCGTGGCCCGCCAGAGCCTGGGCTCGCCCGAGCTGCGCGGTCCGGCTCGCGACTTCGAGGAACGGCTGATGGCGCTCGCCTGGGCCTACGAGATCATCACCCGCGAGCGCTGGTCCGGCGCCTCGCTGCGCGAGGTGATCCAGCGCACCATGGCGCCGCACATGGACCGTGCGTCGAACCGGCTGGCGCTGGACGGGCCCGAGCTGTGGCTGTCGCCCAACGGGGCGCTGTCGCTGGCGCTGGCCATGCACGAGCTGGCGACCAATGCGGTCAAGTACGGCGCGCTTTCGGAGGAGACCGGCCACGTGGGGGTGCGCTGGCGCGTCCGCGACCGGCCGGGCACGCGCCGGCTCGAGCTGGAATGGCGCGAAAGCGGCGGCCCGCCGGTGGTTCCGCCCATCCGGCGCGGCTTCGGCTCGCGGCTGATCGAGCGCAGCCTCTCGCGCGAGCTGCACGGCGAGGTGAAGCTGGACTTCGAACCGTCGGGGCTGGTCTGCCGGGTGGTGGGCCTGCTGCCGCAAGGGGCTTGAGATGCAGGCCCGAGCCGACGCCTGCGCCGCACCAACTTTCGCTTACGGTTAATCGTCAGCGCCGGAATTCTTGACTGATTGTCGGAATTCGGACGGACTGCGGGCGTCGCGCGGACGATGATCTGGAATCGTCGGGTCGTGTGGAAAGCGAGGGGCCGTGGAGTCGAGACAAACCCCGGAGAAGGGCAAGTCCGAGAGCGGATTGCGTGTGCTGACCCGGGCGTGGCGCGACAGCTATTTCCTGAGGAAGAGCGCGCAGCTCTCGGTCGCCTGGCTGGGACTGGCCATCATCGCGGCGCGAAGCGGCCCGTGGTCGGTCAGCGACCTGATCGTCCTGGTCGTCCTCCTGGGCTTCGGGCTCTGGCGCTGACGCGGGAGCACAGCACTCGACGGTCAGGCGGGCGGCGCCGGCGCTCCGCTCAGACGGCGCAGGGCCCGATAGCAGGCTCGGCTGAGGTCCAGGATGCCCGGAACGTCCAGCAGGCGCCGCGCGATCGCCTCGATCGAATGGCCGATCGAGGCGGCGATAAAGGTCTTCGAATCGCCCGGCGGCGGCTCGGGGGCCGGTTGGATCGATGAGAAGTCGCGCAGGGTCTTGAAAGCTCGGATGCGGCGGGCGATGCGCACGTAGCTCGCGCCGGCGACCATCCGATCCAGCGCCTCGCCGACGTCCTCGGCCGCGCGGCGGGCGTCGCCGGCGCGTCCGGCCACGGCGCCATGCTCGCGCCAGCCCAGCGGCTGGTCCAGCCTCTCGACCAGGTCGGCGGTGGTCTCGAAGACGTGGATGTTCGGGTCCTCGCCGATCCAGTTCACCATCTCGGCGAAGACCGGCAGGGGGCGGATCAGCACCGGCTTCTTGGCCGCGAGCGCGTTCAGCAGCGGAATGCCGAAGCCCTCGTAGTGGCTGGGGAAGACGATGGCCGAGGCGTCGCGATAGACCGCGCCGATCTCCTCGTGGCTCAGCTCGCCGGCCCGCAGCCGCAGGACGTTCGGATAAGCCCTGATGCCGGTCGGGGCGTAGAGGCCCTCGTCGACCGGCTCCGGCTCCTCGCTGGGACCGGCCAGCACCACGACCGTGCGGTCCGGATCGGCCTCGGCCAGGGCGTTGACCGTGGCGGCCACCTCCTTGTGCCAGAAGTGGTTGCCGACCACGAAGACGAAGCCGGGCGGCGCCGGGGCCGCGGCGCCGTCGAGGGGCAGCTCGTAGTCGGCGAGGTCGAGCGAGTGCAGGCTGCGGGCGCGCTTCACGTCCGCGCCGATCGGAAGGCGCCGCTCGATCTGCGCCCCGGTCAGCTCCGAGGTCACCGCTAGCAGGTCGAGATGCTCGAGCACGAAGGTCCAGTAGCGTGAGAGCTTCTGGCTGGTGAGCTGGGCGCAATCCAGGGAGATCGTGTCGAGCATGAAGACGCCGATGGTGGCGGCCTTCATGATCAGGCGCTCCAGCGTGTTCCAGTCGAAGGGCTGGCCGACCCGGAATACCGCCGCGAACACTTCCGGACCGTGCGGGTCGCAGCGCGGCGCTCCGTAACGGGCGTAGCCGTGGAAGTCGTAGACCTCGGGGCTGGCCAGCACGTGCAGGCGGTAGCGGTCGCCCCAGAGTTCGGCGGCCGCGGCCAGCAGCTGCTCCCCGGCGATCATGGTGCCGTTGTGCGCCGTGGTGAAGGTGGAGAAATCCAGCGCCACGTCGATGCGGCCGTCGGAGTCCGGCAGGAGCGCGCCCAGCAGCAGCTCGGCCCGCTGTTCGGCGGAGTCGAAATAGTCGTCGGCGAGGCGATCGTATTCGGGATACCGGGCGACCAGGATCTCGCGGTTGCGGGCCTCCAGGGCCAGGGCTTCCGGGCTGCGTCCGAACGAGGTGTGGCCCTCGTGCCAGACGAAGGCGTGGTTGGCCAGCACGGCGCGATAGCCGCGCCGCCCGGCGCGCATGATGAGGTCGTTCTCTTCGTTGTAGCCGCGGCCGTAGATCTCGTCGAAACCGCCGAACTCGGCCAGGATGCCCCAGCGGATCAGCAGGCAGAACCCGACCGCGGTCGGCACGTAGCTGAGCTCGGGCAGCAGCGGGGAAAGCTGGCGCCAGCCCGCCTCGGCCTCGATCGCCGAGGCGTCGCGGAACCGGTCCTGGTAGGGCAGGGTGGCCAGGGTCGCATTGTTCGACCGCGGATTGACGAAGCCGATCATCGGGTCCAGCCGGCTCACGCGGACCATTTCCCTGAAGGCGCCGGGGACGACCACGGTGTCTGAATTCAGCAGCAGCAGGTCCATCCCGCGGCCGACCGCCTCGGCGATCACCCGGTTGCAGGAGCCCACGAAGCCCAGGTTCCGCGGATTGTTCTGCACGCGCCAGGTGAAGGCCGAGCCGATCTTCGCCGTCAGCTCCTCCAGCGCGGCCGCGAGCTCCGAATCGTCCGGCGAATCGTTGACGAACAGCACCTCGGCGTCGATCGCGCGCAGCTCCTCGGCGCAGCGCAGCAGCGAGGCGCCCAGCTGGCGGGCCAGCTCGGCGTGGCGGTAGAACAGCGCGGCGAGGAGGACGGGACGCGGGGCGGACGCCTGCGCGAAAGCCCGGCCGAGCCGCCCTTCGGCCCGCTCGGCCGATGCGAACGCGCGCCCGGCCGCCGCAGGCGCAACTGCGCCGGCGCCCGGCGCGGCCCCCTTGGGAACCGCCTGCTGTTCGATGATCACACCAAGCTTCGAAGCCATGTTCGTTTTCTGTTACGCGGCGCCTTTCCAATGGCAACGAAAAACCCGGCGAAGCGCTTTAACCTAGAGGCGGTTTGTCTCGCTTGGACCCTCGCTTGCACAGTAATTCCGGTCGTCATCGAGAAATTTCACCTGCAATTGCTTGAGATTGGCAGGCGGTTCTCGCCGGGCTCCCTCAAATGTTGCTCAGACGCAAAAAATTTCTCCGGCTGCCATCAGGAGAAGGCTTTCGCGCAGTCAAATGCCCGCCAAGTCATCGAGCGGACGAAATGCGACGGGATCGTGACGCCGGCCGCTCCGGGATCGATTCTGTCGCCCGACGTCGCTTTCAGGTCTCGGCCGGCGTCCCGCCCGCTGCTCTACGGATTCGGGTAGGGCATCGGCCGGGCGCCGAGGAGCGCGGCGTTCGCCTGCGGCGACCTTGGCAAGCCGTGCTTCCAAGCCGGGCGGAGGCCGGGGCGCTGGCCCCGGCCTTTCTTCATGGTCAGCGCCGGCTTCGTGGTCAGCGCCGGCTTCGTGTCAGTGCCGGATTTGCGAGTGCTCGCCCCCCGGCCGGGCGATGTCGCTGAGCGCTTCGCCTGCCGGCATCGCCGCGCCCCCTTGCGCCAGGTCGCTCAGCGAGACGACGCCGACCAGCCGCTTCTCGCGGCTCAGCACCGGCAGTCGCCGCACCTGCAGTTCGCCCATGTTGCGAAGGACCGCCGAGACGTCCTCGTCCTCGTAGCAGTACCGGACCTCGTTGCTCATGACGTCGCGGATCCTGGTCTCGGGGGACTTGCCTTCGGCGACCCCGCGCACGGCGATGTCGCGGTCGGTGATGATCCCCACCAGGCGGTCGTTCTCGCCCACCGGCAACATGCCGGAGTCGCAGTCGGCCATCATCTTCGCCGCCTCGCAGATGGATTCCTGGGGGCTGGCGATCGTGACGTCGCGCGTCATGCATTCGCTCACACGCATCTCGCATCCTCCTTGGCTGAGGAGCCCGCCGCGCCGGCCCGACGCGCAGGCTGCGCGCGGAGAACGGGCGCCGCCGCACCTCGTTCCGGTGGACGCCGCGTCGGCGCGGCGGCGCCGACGCGCGCATCTCGCCTACGAGCGGCTGGTGGTGAAGCCGAGCAATCTGTTCGTCTCGACAAGGTGGAGGCCGCCGCGCGCCCGATGCGCGCGCCTCCGTCAGCCGCGGCGCGTCAGGTCGTGCCTAGATCCGGCGTCCGGGCGCTCCCGCCCGTCGCGCGCCACGTCGGGCGCAGGGCGCTCCAGCGGGTAATACGTCGAGCATCCGGCATACCAGTCGGCGACCTGCAGCAGCGCGCGTCCGACATGACCGAGCACGCCGGTATTCGCCGCCAACTCGACCGCATCGCCATGCTTGGGCATGCGCGCAACCTCCCCATCCGAGTTGTTTCACTCGATTGAGGCAAATGATGTCACAAACCCGCGGCCGCACAAGGGGGCTCGATCTGCGGAATCGATGAATTTCTTGAGCTTGAATATCTAGGCCTGGGGCGCGCGCCGACCGAGACCACGACGCCGGCAGGAGGGCGCGAAGTCGTGATCGGCGCGCACCAGCGCTGCGGGACAGGCCTCAGCCTGCGGCGGCCAGCTTCGGAGCCTGGCCTTGCTCGGCGTCGATCCGCGCCCGCAGCAGCCGCCGGAACAGCGCCAGGCCGTTGTCGGCGAAGATGTAGCCCATGCCATCCTCGCCGTACTCGTCGATCACCTTCTGCTGGGCCTCGATCATGTCCTTGTCTTCCTGGAAGCCGGTCGTGAGCCGGGCCGCGAGCTTGCGGGTGAGGTCGGCGTTCGAGATGTCGAAGTTGTGCGCGTAGGTCCAGAAGAAGTGGGAGTGGTGCTCGTCCTCGGGCGTGACGATCTGGGTGGCGCGGAACTGCATCGCCTGCGGCACGCGCACCCCCTCCGGAGCGCCCGTGCCGGCCGGGGCGCTGCCGGAATCCATCAGGAACACATTGCCCGCGATCTGCAGCTCATAGATGTTCCAGCGGTCGATGGGCCCCTGGAAGGTCTCGACCCCCCGAAGATAGGGCGCGATCTCCGGCTCGCCGGGGTACCAGCGCGTGATCCTGACGCCGCCGTCCGTCTGCTCGATCTTCGGCCGCGTCGCCGCGATCGTCGCCGAACCGCCCAGCGTGTTCTCGTGGACGAACGTCAGGTGCGAGAAGTCCATGAGGTTGTCGAGGATCAGCCGGTAGTCGGCGTCGTAGTGGATGTAGGCCGGGATCGAGGCCCACGCCGGGTCGTCCTGGAAGTGGCAGTCCGGAACGAGATCCGGGTCGGCCAGCGCCGGATCGCCCATCCAGACCCAGATCAGCTTCCAGCGCTCGACGACCGGGTAGGCGCGGATGTCGAGGTTCGGCGACGGACGCGACTTGCCGGGCTCCTCGACGCACACGCCGTCGGCGTCGAACACGAGGCCGTGGTACATGCAGCGGACGCAGTCGCCTTCCTTGCGCCCGATCGACAGCGGCGCGAAGCGGTGGCTGCAGCGATCCCTCAGCACGGCGGCCGAGCCGTCGCTCTTGCGGTAGAAGACGACCGCATCGCCGAGCAGCTTGCGCGGCAGCAGCTTGTCGCCCTCGACCTCGTGGCCCCATGCGCCGGCGTACCAGGCGTTGCGCAGAAACATGCTGCGACCTCCCTTGAAAATTTGCGCAAGAGTGGCGCGCGGCGTAACGGGAGGAAATGTCGGCCGGTCAAAACCCTTGGCCATTTCGCAAAACGAGCGCCGGGATGGGCGCGATGACACAGCCGCCGTTCTACTACATCTACGGCGTCCCCGCCCGCGAGGCCGATGGCCAGTTCGTGCACGTCGAGCGGGTGCTCGACCGGGCGCATCTGCACGATGGCCATGTGGAGCTGCACAGCCATCCGCACCTCAATCAGATCAGCCTGTGGCGTCAGGCGCGCGGCGTCTACCTGTTGGACGGCGAAGGCATCGAGCTGGCGGCCGACGCCCTGACCTTGATGCCCGCGGGCGTGGTGCACGGCTTCGACATCGAGCCGCCGTCGGACGCCGTCGTCGTCAGCATCGCAATGGGCTTTTCCTCCGTCGTGCTGGGCGGGGAGGAGGACGCGCTCTGGGCGCTGTGGCGCCGGCCGGCGGTCGTGCCGCTCTCGCCGGAGGCCGCCCGGCGCTTCGACGCTCTCTTTTCGGCGGTGGAGGAGGAGTACAGGTTTCCCGGCGCCCACGGCGATGCGGCGCTCGCTTGCTATGTGCGGCTGATCCTCATCTCCGCGGCGCGGCTTTTGGAGCACCGGTCGGCGCAGACGCTGGCCTCGCCGCAGCAGGCCCTCGTCTCGGCCTTCCTGGCCCTGGTCGAGGAGAAGCTGCGGGCGCGCTGGTCGATCGCGCAGTACGTCGAGGCGCTCGGGACCACGCCCTATCTCCTGAACACCGCGACCAAGGCCGCGCTGGGCCGGTCTCCGTCGGAGATGCTGCGCGAGCGCCTGGTCGACGAGGCCAAGCGGCTGCTGCTGTTCTCCAAGGTGACCGTCGGCGAGGTGGGCTTCGCCCTGGGGTTCGACGATCCGGCGCATTTCGGCCGCTTCTTCCAGGCCGAGGCGGGCCGATCGCCCGCCGCCTGGCGACGGGAACAGATCGCCCGGCGCCTGCGGGCCTGAGTCAGGCCAGCGCCACGCCGGTCAGCTCGCCAAGCTTGGCCACGAGCCGGTCCTGGAAGGCGGCGTCGGTGACTTCGGCGGCCGGCGCCGCCTGGCGCATGTCGCGCCAGTAGCCGCCGCTGACGGCGGCGGCGGCCTCGTCGCTGACCGCCAGCCAGGCTTGGGTCCGCTGGCCCGTCTGAAGATCGACCGGGGCTCTGGGCCCGCCCATCCTGGTCCGCGCCCAGCCGGGATCGACGGCGTTGCTCAGCACGTCCGGCCAGCGCCGGCCGAGCGCGACGGCGAGCGCCGCCACCTGCAGCTTGCTCTCGGCATAGGCGCGCGCCGCATCCCACCGCCGCTCGACCCAGTCGATGTCGCGCAGCGAGCCCTCGCCGCCGCGATGCAGGCCGCTGCTCAGGTAGATCAGCCGGCGCGGCCGCTCGATGAGCGCCGTCAGCATGTACGGCGCGAGCGTATTGACGGCCAAGGTGGTCGCGTGACCCTCGGGCGTCGGCCGCCGGCTCGGCTCGAGGTAGACGCCGGCGTTGTGGATCACCGCATCCATCCGCCCGACCGCATTGACCTGATCGGCGATCCGGCGAACGTCCGCGGCGCCGGCGAGGTCGCCGATCGCGACGCCCGCCGCCCCCCAGGCAAGGTCCGCCACCGCTGCGGCCCGGTCCTGCGAACGGGCGTGGAGGACGACGTCGTGGCCTTGCGCCAACAGGGTCTCCGCCGTGCCGCGGCCCAGTCCCTCGGTGCTGCCGGTGATGAAGATGCGCGCCATGACGGTCCTTGCCGGGCGGGTCGTCCCTGCAAACGATCCGCAAGGCCTCCGGCTGCAGCGCGCGCCGCAGCCGGAGGGACGGCGACCAGCGCTTAGGCCGCCGGATAGGTCATTCCGTAGGCGCCGTAGACCTGCTGCCCGTAGTCGCGGTCGAACCGAGGCTCGTCATCGGCGTAATGCGGCGCGTTCTTGATGGCGTCCTTGTCGAGCGCCACGACATAACCTTTCTGGTCGACGTCGTAGGTGAGCGCTTCCCAGGGCAAGGGATAGTAATCGCTGCCGACGCCGAGCATGCCGCCGAACTGCAGCACGGCGTATTCGACTTGGCCTGATCGCTTGTCCACCATCAGATTATGGATGCTTCCGAGTTTCTCGCCTTCCTGGTTGTAAACAGCTGTGCCCTCGACCTTGTCAGACGCGATGAGGTCGTAGGTTTCATCGGTCGAGAGCGGAGCTTTGGGTTCGGTCATGTGCGGTCTCCTGGTTGGACCCGCTGAACGCATCCGGCCGCGTCGCGCGCGCCTTGAGGACAAACACTTTCACGCGATTGGCGCCCCGGCGAGCCGCCGATCCGGCGGTGGAGAAAGCCGCGCTAAGGCAACGCCTCGAACTATTCTGCGCCCGCCCAGGGTTTCACCTTGTCTGCGATCGTCGATGAGAGTCCGTAATCGCTGACGTTGGCCTGATCGATATCGAGGTCGAACGTCCAGAGGTGCAAGTACTTGGTCGTCGAGCTCAGGGCGACGGCGAGCAAAGTAAGGTCCGACTCCGGCAGCAAGAGGCTTGCGCTGTAGCCTCGCTGTTCGGGGGCGGAACGCGGCAGGTAGAACCAGCCCACGCGATCCAATCCACGCCGGCCGAACCGCATTCGCGGGCCGACGGGCGAGAAGTGGACGCGCACGTCGTGTCCTCGATGTTCCTGGGGCGCGAGAATGCGGCCCTCCAGCTCGATCGAGCGCACCAGGTCCAAGCCGCCTTGGAATCTGTCCTTGCGTGGGGTGTGCTTGTGGCTCAGGCCGACGTGAAGCGTCCAATCCCAAGCCAGAATCTCAATGAGCAGACGGCCATTGAAGAAGCTGGGGTCCAACGCCGCGCCGCCGCTGTCCTCGGTTTCCACGCGCCGCCGCTCCACGATCCCGTTCGGTAAGGGCTGTTGTACGTGTTTTGTTCCAAGGCGCAAGTTTCCGAAACAGGCGTATTGGCCGGGCTGCCGGTCACATGTTCGTTTCGCGCCGTGGCGTGGGATAGCGGCGCAGCATCTTCCAGTCCTTGTGGCCGGTGACGAGCGAGACCTGTTCGATGCGGAAGCCGGCTTCGAACAGGCGGCTGGCGCCTTCGTGGCGCAGGTCGTGGAAGTGCAGGTCCTCGATGCGCAGGACCTGGCAGGCGCGGGTGAAGACGTTGCTCACGGACTTGTGGTTGCAGGGGAAGATGCAGTCGTCCTCGTTGCTGCGGATCGACCGCTGCTCCTCGATCAGCGCCAGGGCGTCGTAGCCGGAGACGGCCAGCAGCGGGATGCGCTGGTCGTTGCCCTTCTTCTCGCGCGGGTCCTTGCGGTCGCGGATCGTCAGCATTTTGGTGCGCTCGTTAAGGTCGCTCCAGGTGACGCGGCAGATCTCCTCCTGGCGCATGGCGGTGGCCACCGCGAACTTGATGATCCTGCCCATCGGGATCAGCTGGCGCGGGTTGCCGTCGAAGTGGGCGATGAGCTTGCCGAGTTCGCGCTTGAGCATGAGCAGCGTCGCGTCCTTCGAGCGGCCGGGCGCCTTGCCGACCTCGCTCATGTCGGCGACGTGCAGGTCGACCAGGTCTTCGAAGGTGGCGATGCCGCGAGCGCGCGCCGACGTCGGCAGTTCGCCGCGGTCGATGCGGCCCTCCATATCGGTGGCCCAGCGGCGGGCGTCCTCGCGTCTTTGGAAGCTCTCGCTTACATAACGACCCTTGTGGCGCACCTGGGCACGCCAGGAGCCGGACGCGAGCTTGGTGAAAGAGGCCATTTTCGTGTGCGCTCGGTGTGCAATGAGGCGTCGTAGGTACGAGTAAAACTGCGCGTCATGGCGTAAAATCGCGTAATTCAGTCTTGCATCAACTCATTGAAGTTACGAGAAAAGTGCCGCAATTTCAAGCCAATAGATTTTCTATTGCACCGATGATGGACTGGACGGATCGGCATTGCCGGATGCTGCACCGGCAACTGTCGTCGCGCGCGCTGCTCTACACCGAGATGCTGACGACCGGGGCCGTGCTGCACGGGGACCGCGAGCGGCTGCTGGCCTTCGATGCAGGCGAGCATCCGGTGGCGCTACAGCTGGGGGGCTCGGAGCCGGCGGATCTGGCGGCGGCTGCGCGGATCGGCGAGGCGCAGGGCTACCGGGAGATCAACCTCAACGTCGGCTGTCCCTCCGACCGGGTGCAGTCCGGCCGCTTCGGCGCCTGCCTGATGCGCGAGCCGGAGCTGGTCGCCGAGTGCATGGCCGCGATCGTCGCGGCGGTGAAGGTCCCGGCCACGGTGAAGTGCCGCACCGGCGTCGACGACCAGGACCCGGAGGAGAGCCTCTTCACGCTCGTGGACCTTTGCGCCCAGGCGGGCGTGCGCCGGTTCATCGTCCACGCGCGCAAGGCCTGGCTGAAGGGGCTGTCGCCGAAGGAGAACCGGGACGTGCCGCCGCTCGACTATCCGCTGGTCTGGCGGCTGAAGCGCGAGCGGCCGCAGCTGACCATCGACATCAACGGCGGGATCGCCGACCTCGACGAGGCCGAGCGGCACCTGCAGCACATCGACGGCGTCATGCTCGGCCGCGCCGCCTATCACACGCCGGGGCTGTTGGGCGACGTCGACCGGCGGATCTTCGGCGAGGCGGGGCCGGCGGTGGACGCCGCCGAGGCGGTCGAGCGCTACCGCGCTTACGTCGCGCGGGAGCTTGCCCGCGGGACCCATCTGGCGGCGATGACGCGCCACATGCTGGGGCTGTTCCATGGCCAGCCGGGCGCGCGCGCCTGGCGGCGGATCCTGACGGTGGAGGGGGTCAAGCCGGGCGCGGGCCTGGAGGTGATCGACCGCGCGCTGGCGGCGGTGGCCGGGTCAGGGCCGCAGGAACAGCGCCTGGCGGGTGGCCTGGAAGCTGGAGAGGCGGCCTAGATAGCTCATTCCCAGCAGCGAGGCGTCGAGCCCCTTCTCGATCACCAGCGCGTCGACGTCCTCAAGCCTGGCGCCGGCGACGCTGACCGCGGCCAGCTTCACCGAGGCGGCCCGCGCCTTGCCGCCGGCGGTCACCACGCTGGAGCCGTAGTGCAGGCTGGCCAGGTCGATGCCGAGCCGCCGGGCGTCCGCGGGCGTCAGCGCGACCGCGGTGGCGCCGGTGTCGACCAGGAAGCGCACGCGCGCGCCGTTGACCTCGCCGTCGGCCCAGAAGTGGCCGTCGCTGGCCTTCATCACCGCCCCGCCCTGGCGGGGCGGCAGGGACCCGGCGGTCGTGGAGGGGAGCTCCACGGTCGCCGCACGC
The DNA here is from genome assembly GCF_035276905.1 of Phenylobacterium sp. GTDB lineage: Bacteria > Pseudomonadota > Alphaproteobacteria > Caulobacterales > Caulobacteraceae > Phenylobacterium. The sequence continues at coordinate 14,282 of NZ_DATELG010000220.1, forward strand.
AGGGCGGCGGGGCGCTGGTGGTCGGCCAGACGAACGACGGCCTCGGCGGAGCCCATCGCCGAAACGGACGCCACCACCGCGACCATCGCCAGCCGGAACATGTCGGCCACCCAGGCTTCTCCACCCGCCGCAGCCCGTCTGGGCTCCTTGTCGCGCGAACCTTAGGCGCGGGGTCCTTTGCAAGCCGTGAATAGAGGCCCGGTCAGGCGATCTCGACGCATCGCAGGTTCGCCGCGAGCTGGACCAGCAAATCCTTGGACGGACGATAGACCTTGCGGAAGCGGCCGGCGTCCCAGCCGCAGTCGCCGCAGGCGCAGACCCCGCCGAGATAGCAGCTCGGCGTCAGCTCGTTCAGGCGCACGCTCTGGCCGTCCCCGACCGCGCGGATGCTGGTTATGGTGTAGAGCGTCCCAAGCACTGGCATGATCTGGCTCTCGGGGCGGCTGGGCGTGTCATCGATGCATTCGACGATGTCGCCGGAGGTGAAATCGCACAAGCTGAAGCTACGCCTCGTCAAGCCTTGCGCCTCCTGGCCGGGGCGCCCTTTGCCAAAATCCAACCGAACCTAACGAGCATTTGGCCCGAAGGCTGCTGCGGCCAAGTGAAGCTGGCGCAGCGCAAGGTCCCCGTTGGCTCCGGAGGATGGCCCCGGAATGCACCCGATGGTCTTCGGGACAGGGGCGCGCATGGTCTTGGGGCTTTCGAGCGCGCGGAGCCTCCTCATGCCCCTAACAGAATACTCGCCCGGCCAAGCCTTCCCCGGCGTCATCGGCCGCACCTTCGACGTCTCCAAGCCCGCGTGGCCCAAGCCCAATCGGGCGCGCGCCGGCTCGCCCAACGTCCTTTTCATCGTCCTCGACGACACCGGCTTCGGTCACCTCGGCTGCTACGGCAGCCCGATCCGGACGCCGCACCTGGACGCCCTGGCCGCCGACGGCCTGCGGTTCAACAACATGCACACCACCGCGCTCTGCTCGCCGTCGCGGTCCTGCATCCTGACCGGCCGCAACCACCACTCCAACGGCATGGCGTGCATCACCGAGGGCTCGACCGGCTATCCCGGGAGCGACGGCTACATCCCCTTCGAGAACGGCTTCTTGTCGGAGATCCTGCTGCAGCACGGCTACAGCACCTACGCCCTCGGCAAGTGGCACCTGACGCCGGCGGAGGCGAACTCGGCCGCGGGGCCCTATGACCGCTGGCCGCTGGGCCGCGGCTTCGAGCGGTACTACGGCTTCCTGGGCGGGGACACCCATCAGTACTATCCGGAGCTCGTCCGCGACAACTCGCAGACCGAGCCCGAGAAGACGCCCGAGGAGGGCTATCACCTGACGCCGGACCTGGTGGAGAAGGCCAAGGCGATGATCGCCGACGCCAAGCAGGTCGCGCCGGACAAGCCGTTCTTCCTCTACTTCTGCCCCGGCGCCATGCACGCGCCGCACCATGTGCCGAAGGAATGGGCCGACCGTTACAAGGGCCAGTTCGACGACGGCTGGGACGCCTATCGCCAGAAGGTGTTCGCCCGGCAGAAGGAGCTGGGGATCGTGCCGGCAGGCGCAAAGCTCTCGCGCCATGACCCCGACGTGCAGGACTGGGACAAGCTGCCGGCGGACGAGCGCAGGCTCTACGCCAGGATGATGGAGGTGTTCGCCGGCTTCCTGGAGCACACCGACCACCACGTCGGCGAACTGATCGGCTTTCTGAAGGAGATGGGCGAGTACGAGAACACCCTGATCATGCTGATCTCCGACAACGGCGCCAGCCCCGAGGGCGGCCCGACCGGCTCGGTCAACGAGGGCAAGTTCTTCAACAACGTGCCCGAGAACTTGCAGCAGAACCTGGCCGCGATCGACGACCTGGGCGGGCCCAAGTACTTCAACCACTACGCCTGGGGCTGGACGCACGCCGGCAACACGCCGTTCCGGCGCTGGAAGCGCGAGACCTACCGCGGTGGAACCGCCGATCCGTTCATCGTCTGCTGGCCGAAGGGCATCAAGGCCAAGGGCGAGGTCCGCACCCAGTACGCCCACGCCATCGACATGGTCCCCACCGTGCTCGACGCGCTGGGGATCGATGCGCCGCCCCAGATCCGCGGCGTCACCCAGTCACCGATCCAGGGCCTCAGCCTGAAGTCGTCATTTGACGATCCCCAGGCGCCGGCGCTGCACGTCACCCAATACTTCGAGATGCTGGGCCACCGGTCGCTCTATCACGACGGCTGGCGCGCGGTGTGCCCATGGCCGGGGACCTCTTTCAGCGAGTCCGGCCGCCAGTTCGGCGCGCCGATCGACTACGACCTGCTGACCGAGCTCGATGCGAAGGGGTGGGAACTCTACAACCTGAAGGAAGACTTCTGCGAGACCATCAATCTCGCCGATCAGGAGCGCGAGCGGCTCATCGCCATGATCGGCATGTGGTACGTCGAGGCCGGCAAGTACAATGTGCTGCCGATCGACAGCCGCGGCACGCTGCGCTTCGCCGACGAGCGTCCGGAGATCGCGGTCGGCCGCGACAGGTACGTCTACTATCCCGGCACCCAGACGGTGCCGCTGAACGCCGCGCCGCGGCTGGTGAACGTGCCGCATCGGGTGTCGGTGCACGCCAACGTGCCGAAGGGCGGGGCCGAGGGCGCCCTGATGTCGATGGGCGGCTGCGACGGCGGCTTCAGCTTCTACGTCAAGGACGGCAAGCTGACCTACGGCTACAACTATGTCGCCGACCAGCGCTTCAAGGTGATCGCCGACAGCCCGATCCCCGAGGGCGACCACGTCTTCAGCTTCGAGTTCACCCCGACCGGCAAGCCGGACGTCGCTCACGGCAAGGGCGCGCCCGCCAATATCAGGCTCTATGTCGACGGCCGGCCGGTCGGCGAGGGCGACCTGCCGGTGACCATTCCGCTCACGCTGGGCCTGGCTGCCGGGGTCTGCATCGGCGCGGACGCCGGGGCGCCGGTCATGGACGACGAGTACCACTCGCCGTTCGCCTTTTCGGGCATGGTGAAGAAGGCCCTGATCGACATCTCCGGCAAGCCGATCGAGGACAAGGAGGAAGCCGCCAAGGCCTATCTCAAGGCGGCGATGGCGCGGCAGTAGGCGCGCTCAGCCCACACCATTCGCCGGCCCGAGCTTCTCGGGCGGGATCCGGCCGCGGCGGTGCGGAAGGTCGCTCATCACCGCCTCGCGCCCGGCGTCGGTCAGCCGGATCCAGTCGGCGATCTCGGCCAATGAGCGGAAGCAGCCGAGGCAGAGGCCGCTCTCGGGATCGACGGAGCAGACCTGGACGCAAGGGCTCTTGATGGGCCGGGGCGGGCCGGGCTGAGGCATCGGCGGTGCATGCCTTCGGTCCCGGAAGATTACAAGATGTTTATCTGTGATCTGAACGGTGTTCGGTATTTCTCAGATTTAATGTCGATATAGGTTCATTACCGCCAATTCATTTGAGAATATATTGGATAGGTTGCAGATTATGGACAGACGGACACTGAGCCTGGAGAGATCTGATGAACGTCGCCGCTGTCACCCTCGCTTCCCTCAGCTTGGCCTCCGCCGCCAGCTTGGCTGTCGCGCAGCCCGCCACGGACGTGGATTACCTGAAGGCCAGCCGCTGCCGCGGCCTCGCCGTCGGCCTGGGCGTCGACGCCTCGGCCATCAACAGCTACCTGAAGCATGCGGCCGGCGGCCGCTCGCCGGCGATCCTCGCCCGGGCGGACGAAGAGTTCGACCGCGCCAAGCGCGAGGCGCGCGGCGCCGACGGCAAGGACCGGCTGCAGGCCGAGCTTTCCGGCCCCTGCGCGGCCTACGCCTCGGCCTCCACCGGCGCCTCGGCCGGCTGACCCGCGTTTTCCTCCCCGAGCTAGACCCCCGCCTCTACGCGCCGGCCTCCCCCAGCCGGCGCGTCTTTTTCTTGCCAGCGGAGCCGCGGGAACCCACCTTCGCCATGAGCTTTCCCTTATCCGGGAGCGGCGCGGAACTCCGGGCGCAGGGAACACACGGCGGATGACGGTCTTTCGGCCCGGCAACACCTGCTGGCGCACGGCGCGGGCCGACCGCGCGGCGTTCCTGATCGACAACGAGGCCTATTTCACCGCCGTCTACGACGCGCTGCAGAAGGCGCGCCGCTCGATCCTGCTGCTCGGCTGGGGCTTCGATCCGCGCACCCGGCTGTTCCCCGACGGCTACGACAGCCCCGACGACCCCGACGAGGTCGGGCGGATCCTGGTGGAGCTGGCCAGCGCGCGGCCGGAGCTGGACGTGCGGCTCCTGATCTGGAAGTCGGCCCTGCCGATCAGCGCCAGCCAGGAGTTCTTCCCGCACAAGGCGCGCAAGTTCTTCCGCAACACCCCCGTGCACTTCCGCCTGGACGACTCCGTGCCTTTCGGCGCCTGCCACCACCAGAAGGTGCTGGTGGTCGACGACCGGCTGGCGTTCTGCGGCGGCGGCGACATCTCCGTCGATCGCTGGGACTCGCCCGCGCACAAGGACGACGACCGGCGCCGCATCATGCCCAAGCAGGAGTGCCACGACCCGCGCCACGAGGTGATGATGATGGTCGACGGCGCGGCGGCGCGCGCGCTGGGCGACCTCGCCCGCGAGCGCTGGTTCCGCTCCACCGGCAAGCGCCTCGATGCGCCGCCGCCCGTCGGCGCAGATCCCTGGCCCGAGCACGTGCCGGCCCAGCTGTTCGGCGCCGAGGTGGCGATCGCCCGCACGGAGCCGGAGTGGAAGAAGCGGCCGCAGGTGGAGGAGATCCGCCGCCTGACGCTGGCCTCGATCGCCGCGGCCGACGAGACCATCTACCTGGAGAACCAGTACTTCACCTCGCCGGTGGTCACCGAGGCGCTGGCGGCCCGGCTGTCGGAGCCCGACGGGCCGGAGGTGGTGCTGGTCTCGACCGGCCACGCGCCCAGCTGGTTCGACCACCTGACGATGGACCGGGCGCGCGGGGCGATGATCTGGCGGCTGCGCGCGGCCGACGTCTTCGGCCGCTTCCGCGCCTTCTGGCCGGCGACCTCGAAGGGCGAGACCATCATCGTCCACTCCAAGGTGACGGTGATCGACGACCGCATCGTCCGGGTGGGCTCGGCCAACCTCAACAACCGCTCCGGCGGCTTCGACACCGAGTGTGAGCTGGGGGTGGAGAGCGACGATCCGGGCGCGCGCCGGCAGATCGCCGCCTTCCGCGACCGGCTCGTCGGCCACTTCATGGCCCAGACCGGGGACGCCGTGGCCAAGGCCCGCGCCAAGTTCGGCGGCCTGGTCGGCGCCATCGACGCCCTGAACCGCGAGGGCCGGCTGCAGGCGATCGAGCCGCCGGAGACCATGGCCATCGGCGACTTCATCACAAGGCACCACCTGGGCGACCCGCAGGACACCCGCGACTCCTGGCGACCGGGCCGCCGGCGCGAGCGCCTCTATCAGGAGGCCCACGCGCTCACCGACGCCATCATCCGCGACGCGCGCAGCGTCGTCAGGCCGCCACTTCGAAGTCCATCACCAGGGGCAAGTGGTCCGACGCGACCCGCGTGAGCGGATCGAACGGGGCGAAGACGTCGCCGACCCTGATCTCCGGGCTTACGAAGATGTGGTCGATGCGCAGCACCGGCAGCTGCGAGGGGAAGGTCGAGGTCGGCTTGCGCTCCGGCGCCAGCCGCCGCGCCGGCTCCAGCTTGGCGGTCAGCGTGCGGTAGACCACCGAGGTCCCCGTGGCGTTGAAGTCGCCCAGCAGGATCCTCGGCCCCCTGCAACGCGGGTGCTCCAGCCACGAGGGACCGGCCAGGAACGAGGCCTGGGTCCGCTGCTCGCGCGGCACCAGCCCCAGGTGGGTGTTGATCACCTGCACGGAGCGCCCGTCGATATCCACCTCCAGCCAGAGCGCCCCGCGCGGCTCCAGCGCGGTGAGCCGCGGATGGCCGGGCAGGGGGCCGGTCTGGATCAGCTTCTCCGGATAGGCGCTGAGGATGGCGTCGCCGTAGAGCTCCTTCTCGACCCGCATCGCCGGGTGAAAGTGGACCGCCATCTCCAGCCGCTGGGCGATCTCATTGGCCTGGTCGACGTGGTTGGTGCGGGCGCGGCCGACGTCCAGCTCCTGCAGGGCGACGATGTCGGGCTCGAGCCTGGCCAGCACCTCGGCCACGCGCGCCACGTCGAGCTGGCGGTCGTTTCCGACGCAGCGATGGACATTGTAGGTCACGATGCGGGGCATGGGCGCCGAGGTGTGACGAGGACCGTCCCCGAACGCAAGCTCCGCTTCAGGCGTTCCCGGTCGCCAGCTCGCCGGCCAGGTTCTATGACAGGGGCATGGAGCTGATCCCCGCCCCGTCGCCGAACTTCGACGCGCGCACCGCGCCGCCGGAGATGATCGTCCTGCACTACACCGGCATGCTGACCGGCCATGCCGCGCTCGACCGGCTGCGCGATCCCGAGGCCAAGGTTTCGTCCCACTACCTGGTGGAGGAGGACGGCCGGGTGTTCAGCCTGGTCGCCGAGGAGCGGCGCGCCTGGCACGCGGGCGTGTCGTTCTGGAAGGGGCGGCAGAACCTGAACGGCGTCTCGATCGGGATCGAGATCGTCAATCCCGGCCACGAGTTCGGCTACCGCTCCTTTCCCGAGGCGCAGGTCGAGGCGGTGATCGAACTGATCGACGACATCCGCAGCCGCTGGACCATCGACGACGGCGCCATCGTCGGCCACTCCGACGTCGCCCCGGACCGCAAGCAGGACCCCGGCGAGCTGTTCCCCTGGAAGCGGCTGGCCGAGGCCGGCCACGGCTACTGGACCGACGTCTCCGCCGCCCCGGGCGCGCCGCTCTGCGAGGGCGAGACCGGTCCGGGCGTCTTCGCCCTGCAGGCGGGGCTGACCCGGCTGGGCTACGACTGCGCTCCGTCCGGCGAATACGAGCCGCGCACCAGCAGCATCATCCGCGCCTTCCAGCGGCATTGGCGGCCGAACCAGGTGGATGGGAACGCGGACGGGGAGACCCGCGCGCGGCTGATCGCCCTGCTTCGGCTGGGGGCTTGAGGATGACGGCCGCCGCTGCGGCGATGATCGAGGCGCTGGGCCTCGCTCCCCATCCCGAGGGCGGCTGGTATCGCGAGACCTGGCGCGCCGAGGCGGCCCTGCCGAACGGCCGCGCCTGCGCCACGTCGATCCTCTTCCTGCTGGAGGCGGGGCGGCGCTCGCACTGGCACCGGGTCGACGCCGGCGAGCTCTGGCTGTTCCAGGCCGGCGCGCCGCTGGAGCTCGGCGTGGCGGAGGACGGGAAGGCGCCGCGGACCGTGGTGATCGGCCCGGACCCGTCGGTCGGGCACACGCCGCAGCATCTCGTCCCGCCCGGCGCATGGCAGTCGGCTCAGACCTCCGCTGAGGGCTGGACCCTGGTCGCCTGCGTCGTTGCGCCAGGGTTCGAGTTCGAGGGCTTCGAGCTCGCGCCGCCCGGGTGGGAGCCGGCCGATACCTAGTACGCTTCTCACCCGCGCAGCGGGGAGGAGCTTACTCCGGCTCAAACCGCAGCACGCCGACGATCCGCTCGGGGTTGCCGTCGCTCGTGTGGCGCACCCCGTCGGTCACCGGGACCTCGCGGAAGTCGAAGGGGCTCACGCCTTCGAGGCAGGCGGCGTTGACGCCGAACTCGTTCGGGTTCGAGCGGCGCTGGTGATGGGTGTAGATCCCGCAGCGCGAGCAGAAATAGTGCCGGGCGACGCCGGTGTTGAAGCGGTACTCGGTGAGTTGCTCCTCCCCCTCGACGAGGCGCAGGTCGCCGACGTCGGCGGTGAGCGCCACCGCCCCGCGCATCCGGCACATCGAGCAGTTGCAGCGCCGCGCGCCCGACAATCCGCCCTTCAGGGCGACCTCGAACTTCACCGCTCGACAGTGGCAGGCCCCGCGTACGGTCTTTCCTTCGGGCATCGACATCTCCCTGGCTGCCTCGACGATAGCGCAACGCGCGCGCCTTGACCCCCGGCGCTCGAACGATCACCTTCCCAGGCGGATCAGACGGCCGGGCGGTCGCGGGCGCGCGCAAGCGCGTTCGAGGAAAGTCCGGGCTCCACGACGACATGGCGGCGGGTAACGCCCGCCGGGGGCGACCCCAGGGATAGCGCCACAGAAAGCAAACCGCCCTGCTCCGCTTAAGCTCCGCAGGGCTTCGCCCTTCGAAGCCGAAGGCGAAGTCGGGCAAGGGTGAAAGGGTGCGGTAAGAGCGCACCGCGTTCCTGGTGACAGGGACGGCATGGCAAGCCCCGCCAGGAGCAAGACCGAATAGGGATCCCGCGCCCGTTTCCCACGGGCAGGGCCGTCGCCGGCCCGAGGGGTCCGGGTAGGTCGCGAGAACCGGCCCGCGAGGGTCGGTCCAGAGGAATGGCCGCCGCGTCCGACTTCGTCGGGCGGCACAGAACCCGGCTTACAGGCCGTCTGATCCCTCGTCCCAGCTCAGGACCGCCCGGATCGAGCCCGCAGCGCCCGCTCATGCCGCGCAACTGGGACCGACTGACACCGGCGCGCCCGCTGCTTCAGCTGTTCTCTGTAGGTTCTGTGGATGGGTGGAATCCGTTAACCGCAAATGTTTCGCCGCCCCTCATTTGACCCGTTTCGGACCCGCAGAGTCATTGTATCCCACTTCGTCCCATGTTAACCCAATTTCCATCGTCAGCCGCATCGCCAGGGCGGGCCTTGAGGCGACGTGGTGGGTGCGGTCGGGATGCCGGCCGCTAGCAGGGGCCAGGGCGAGATGTTTCTCTCGACCTTTGAGAAGCAGCTGGACGCGAAGCGGCGCATCGTCGTGCCGCAGGAATTCCGCGCGCTGGCCGCCGGCCCGTTCGACGGCGTCTTCTGCTTCCCCTCCATCGAGGCCGACTGCATCGAGGGCGGCGGCAAGGCGCTGTTCGACCGCTACACCGCCGTCATCGAGGAACTGGAGTTCGGCGATCCTTTGCGTTCGGCGCTGGAGACCTCGGTGCTGGGCGGCATGGCCAAGCTGTCGTTCGACACCGCCGGCCGGATCACCCTGCCGGAAACCCTCTGCGAGATGTTCGGCCTGACCGACTGGGTGGCGGTCGTGGGGCTGGGCGACCGGTTCCAGATCTGGTCGCGCGACGCCTTCCAGGCCCACCGCGCGGCCCAGCGCGACCTCGCCCGCCAGGGCCTGGCCCAGCTGCGCGCGCAGCAGCGCGCCGCCCGGCTGGGAGGTGCGGCATGAACGAGCGGCCTTTCGAGCGCCACTACGGCGAACTGCGCTGCCGGCGCTACCTGTTCGAGCCCGTACCCGAGGCGGATCAGACGCCCCGGCCCGAGGGCCTGCCGCCCAAGCGCCCTGCGCCCCCGCCTGCGCCCTGCGGCGCAGAGCGTCCGGAGCGGCCGCAATGACGGCTGCGCCGCACACCTCCGTCCTGCTGGACGAGGTGCTCGCCGCCATGAAGCCCGCTAAGGGCGAGACGGTGGTGGACGGCACCTTCGGCGCCGGCGGCTACACCCGCGCCTTCCTGGCCGCCGGGGCCAGCGTCATCGCCTTTGATCGCGATCCCACGGCCGCGCGCTTCGCCGAGGGCCTGCCCGCCGACCGCTTCCGCCTGGTGCAGGCGCGCTTCTCGGAGATGGCCGAGGTGGCCGGCGAGGGCGCTGTCGACGCCGTGGCGCTCGACCTCGGCGTCTCCTCGATGCAGCTCGACGAGAGCGAGCGCGGCTTCTCCTTCATGCGCGACGGCCCGCTCGACATGCGCATGGGCGAGGCGGGGCCGACCGCCGCCGACCTCGTCAACGGCGCCGAGACTGCCGAGCTGGCCCGCATCCTCTATGTCTACGGCGAGGAGCGGCAGAGCCGCCGGATCGCCGCGGCCATCGCTAAGCGGCGGGCGGAGCAGCCGTTCAGCCGCACCCTGGAGCTGGCCGAGTTCATCGAGAAGGCGCTGGGCGGGCGCCGCGGCGCCAAGGTCCATCCCGCCACCCGGTCGTTCCAGGCGCTGCGTATCGCCGTCAACGATGAGCTTTCCGAACTCGAGGAGGGCCTGGTGGCCGCCGAGCGGACGCTGAAGGCCGGCGGGCGGCTCTGCGTCGTCACGTTCCATTCGCTCGAAGATAGAATCGTGAAGACCTTCCTGGCGGTGCGGGCGGGTCGGACGCCGGGGGGCTCGCGCCATGCGCCGCCGGTGGCCGCCGGCGCGCCGCCGAGCTTCCAGCTGCTGTTCAACGGCGCCCAGGCGCCGTCGGCGGCGGAGGTCGAGGCCAATCCCCGCGCGCGTTCGGCGAAGCTTCGGGCCGCGATCAGAACCGCCGCGCCCGTCTGGAGGGATGCGGCATGAGCCTGCTCGATCGGAGGGTCCGCGGTTTCCGGCTGATCGACCTGATCGCGGCGGCGCTGCTGGTGGCGCTGGTGCTGGGGGTCTACCTGGCCAAGACCATGGCCGGGCGCGAGCGCGCGGAGATCGCCAGCATGGACCGGCAGATCGACGAGGAGCAGGCGCGCATCCGCCTCCTGCAGGCCGAGGTCGCCCACCTGGAGGAGCCGGCGCGCCTGGAGCGGCTGTCGGCGGCCTACCTCGGCATGGCGCCGGTCTCGATCAAGCGTGACGTCGGCCCCGACGGCCTGGCCGATATCGCTCGCACGGTGATGATCACCGGCAAGACGCCCGGCGATGAGGTGGCCAAGGCCGCCTCGGAGCACGCCCCGCTCGATTTCGATCCGACCCATCCGCCCGCGCCGCCGACGGCGCCCGCCGCCGCGGAGGCCCACGCCCGATGAGCCTTGGCCTGCAATCCTTCGGCGCCGACACCGTCTCCCGTTGGCTCGCGCGGGCGATGTGGCGGCTGGAGCACGCCTTCGAGCGTGCGCGGGCCTCGGACAAGCCGCAGGACGACACGCGGCTGCGCATCTTCTTCGTCGCCACCCTGTTCTCGGCGGGGTTCCTGACCCTCGCCATCGGGGCGACGCGGGCGGCCCTGTTCTCGGACGCCGGCCGGGCCGACGGCTCGGCGCCGCCGGTGAGCGCCGCGCGCGGCGACCTCGTCGACCGCAACGGCGAGCTGCTGGCCGCCGACCTGCTGCACTACGGCCTCTACCTCGATCCGCGTGAGATCTGGGACGCGGGCGAGACCCGCCGGGCGCTGCGCGCGGCCCTGCCGGACCTGACGCCGGAGCGGCTGGAGCGGGCGCTGCAGGCGGGGCGGCGGACCTTCCTGATCGGCGGGCTGACGCCGGAGGTGCGCTCCAAGGTCAATGAGCTCGGCCTGCCGGGCGTCAGCTTCGAGCCCGAGGAGCGGCGGGTCTATCCGCTGGGCTACACCGGCGCGCACCTGATCGGCTTCGTCGATTCCGGCGGCGAGGGTCTGGCCGGGGCCGAAGCCGCCTTCAACGGCGACATCCATGACGCCGCCACCGCCGAGCGCAACGTGCCGCTGTCGATCGACCTGCGCGTCCAGGCCGCCGCCGAGGACGAGCTCTACAAGGCCGTCGGGAACTTCCGCCCCAAGGGCGCGGTGGCGGTGGTGGTCAACGTCCACACCGGCGAGATCCTGGCGCTGGCCAACTACCCGACCTTCGACCCGAACAAGGCCGGGGAGGCGAGCCTCGACGCGCGCCTCAATCGCGCCGCGGCCTCGATCTACGAGATGGGCTCGACCTTCAAGGGCTTCACCGTGGCGGCGGGGCTGGACAGCGGCGTGGCCACGCCGATGTCGACCTTCGACGCGCGCCAGCCCTTCCAGCTGGGCTATCGCACCATCCACGACTATCACGCCACCCATAAGATCCTGACCCTGGTCGAGGTCTTTCAGCACTCCTCCAACATCGGCACCGCGCGCCTCGCCGAGGCGATCGGCGTCAAGCGGCTGGAGCACTACTTCAAGGCCTTCGGCCTGACCGAGCCGGCCAAGATCGAGCTGGTCGAGAGCGCCAGGCCGCTGACGCCGCGGACCTGGGACGAGGACGCGGTCGCCTCGACCTCGTTCGGCCATGGCATGAACGTCAGCCCGCTGGCCGTGGCGCGCGCCTATTCGGGCCTGCTGAACGGCGGCAAGCTCCTGCCGCTGACCATCCACAAGCTGGCGCCGGGCGCCCGTCCGGACGGGCCGCAGATCGTCTCGCCGCACACCACCGAGACCCTGCTGCAGATCATGCGCGCCAACGTCACCGGCGGCTCGGGCAAGTCGGCCAACGTCTCGGGGCTGAACGTCGGCGGCAAGACCGGCACCGGCGACAAGTTCGATCCCGTGGCCAAGCGCTACTCGACCACCAAGCAGGTCTCCTCCTTCGCCGCCGTCTTCCCGACCGACGGCCCGGTCGAGGCCCCGCGCTACTTCGTGCTGGTGCTGATGGACGAGCCGCACCCGGACAAGACCGGCGCCGACCCCACCGGCGGCATCGTCGCGGCCCCGGCCGCCGGGCGGATCATCGAGCGCATCGCTCCGTTCCTGGGCGTGCAACGGCGGATGGACACCGCGCCCTTCACCGAGGTGACCGCCGCGCCGAGCGACACAGGGGAAGAGCATTGAGCGCGCGCCTCTCCCAGCTGGTCAAACGCGACCTGTCGGTCGATCCGGAGATCACCGGCGTCACCGCCGACAGCCGCAAGGTGCGGCCGGGCTTCCTGTTCGCCGCCCTGCCGGGCTCGAAGGTCGACGGCGCGGCGTTCGCCGCCAAGGCGGTTGAACAAGGGGCCGCGGCGGTGATCGCCGGCCGCGAGCTGGCGCTTTCCGCCCAGACCATCGCCACGCCTGATCCGCGCCGCGCCTATGCGCTGGCGGCGGCGGCCTTTTACGGCGCCCAGCCGGCGACAGTGGTCGCGGTGACCGGCACCAACGGCAAGACCTCGGTCGCGAACTTCTGCCGCCAGATCTTCGCCCGCGCGGGCTTCAAGGCCGGCAGCATGGGCACGCTGGGCGTGCGGCTTTCGGGCCCCGGCGGCTTCGACGAACAGGTGACCCCGCCGGGCCTGACGACGCCGGACGCCGCCGACGTCGCCGAGCTGATGGCCGGGGCCGCCGCCCGCGGCGTCACCCACTTCGCCATGGAGGCTTCCTCGCACGGCGTCGATCAGCGCCGGCTGGACGGGGTGCGGCTGGCCGCGGCGGGCTTCCTGAATCTGACCCAGGACCACCTCGACTATCACGGGTCGATGGACGTCTATCGCGCGGCCAAGCTGCGGCTGTTCGAGACGCTCTTGCCGCGCGGCGCGACCGCGGTGCTGAACGCCGACTCCGACGCCTACGACGTCTTCGCCGCGGCCGCGGTGACCGCCGGCCAGACGGTGCTGAGCGTCGGCGAGGCGGGGCAGGGGATCCGGCTGGTCGAGCGCAGCCTGCTGCCCGAGGGCCAGCGGCTGAAGCTGGAGCTCGACGGCCGGACTTGTGACCTGGTGCTGCCGCTGGCCGGCGGCTTCCAGGCCTCGAACGCGCTGGTGGCCGCAGGGCTGTGCCTGGCCGCGGGGCTCGGCCTCGAGCAGACCCTGGCGGGCCTGGAGGCGCTGGAGGGCGCGCCGGGTCGGCTTCAACGGGTCGGGACGGGGCCGCGCGGCGGCGAGGCCTATGTCGACTACGCCCACACGCCCGACGGCCTGGCGACGGTGCTGAAGGCGCTTCGCCCACACGTCCGAGGCAGGTTGATCGTGGTGTTCGGCGCGGGCGGCGACCGCGACCGCGGCAAGCGCCCCCTGATGGGCGCCGTCGCCGCCGAGCTGGCCGATGCGGCGATCGTCACCGACGACAACCCGCGCTCCGAGACTCCGGCCGCTATCCGAGCCGAGGTGCTGGCCGGCGCGCGCGGCGCGAAGGAGATCGGCGATCGGCGCGAGGCGATCCGCGCCGCCGCGGCCATGCTGGGCGAGGGCGACATCCTGGTGGTGGCCGGCAAGGGCCACGAGCAGGGCCAGATCGTCGGCGGCGTGACCCATCCCTTCGACGACGTGGCCGAGACCGCCCAGGCGCTGGAGCTGGCCATGGCTGAGCCGCTCTGGACGTCCGAGGAGATCATCGCCGCGACCGGCGGCCAGGGCCTGCGCGGCGCCTTCCGCGCGACCGGCGTTTCGATCGACACCCGCTCTATCGAGCCCGGCGACCTGTTCGTGGCGCTGGGTGGCGTGCGCGACGGTCATGAGTTCGTCGACCAGGCGATGGCCGGGGGCGCGGCCGGCGCCCTGGTCGCCCGCGACGTCGGCGCGCCGGCCGTGATGGTCGGCGACACCTTGCAGGCGCTGGAGCGTCTCGGCCAGGCGGCGCGCGAGCGGGCGCCCCACGCCCGGCGGGGCGCCGTCACCGGCTCGGTCGGCAAGACCAGCGTCACCCAGGCGGTGATGGCGGGCCTGATGCGCGCGGGCCGGGCGCACTCGTCGGTGAAGTCCTACAACAACCACATCGGCGTGCCGCTCACCTTGGCCAGGATGCCGCGGGACGCCGCGCGCGCGGTCTTCGAAATCGGCATGAACCACGAGGGCGAGATCCAGCCGCTCAGCCGCATGGTCCGGCCGCACGCCGTGGTCGTGACCACCGTCGGGCCCGTGCACACCGAGAACTTTCCGGACGGCGAGAGCGGCGTAGCGCGCGCCAAGGCCGAAATCTTCGAGGGGCTGGAGCCCGGCGGGATCGCGGTGTTGAACGCCGACAACCGCTGGTTCGACCTCTTGAAGGGGCAGGCGCTGAAGGCCGGCGCAACCGTCCGCAGCTTCGGGACCGGCGAGGACTGCGACGCGCGGCTGATCGATTTCCAGTCCGCCGGCGGCCGCGCCATGGTGCAGGCGCGCCTGCACGGACGGCCGGTGGACTTCCCGATCCTGCAGACCGGCCGGCACTGGGGCCTGAACTCCATGGCCGTGTTGCTGATGCTGGAGGCGCTCGACGTCGACCTGGGCGACGGCCTGGCGGCGCTGGGCGCGTTCGAGCCGCTGGCCGGACGCGGGGCGGAGAGGGTCGTGCATATTCGGGGCGGCGCCCTCACCCTGATCGACGAGAGCTACAACGCCAACCCGATCTCCATGGCCTCGGCGATCGCCACTCTGGGGGGCCGCAAGACGGACGGGCGGCGCATTGTCGCGCTGACCGACATGCTGGAGCTGGGCCCTGAGACCAAGAGCTTCCACGCCGCCCTCGCAGAGCCGCTGGAAGCTGCGGCCATCGACCTCGTGTTCTGCGCCGGGCCGTTGATGAAATCCCTGTGGGACGCCCTTCCGCCGACTCGGCGGGGCGGCTACGCCGAGACAGCGGCGGATCTCGCGCCGCTGGTCGTCCGGGCCGCAGAGCCCGGCGACGTGGTGATGGTGAAGGGGTCCAACGGGTCGAAGGCCGGCGCTGTGGCGGCAGCGCTCGCCGCGCTCGATTCCGTGGGCGGGGAGACGGCGTAATGTTCTTCTGGCTCTACGAGCAGCTGGCGGCGGGCGGGCATGTGCCCGTGCTGAACATCCTGCGCTACATCACCTTCCGCGGTGGCATGGCGCTGTTCACGGCCCAGCTGGTCGTGATGCTGATGGGCTCGCGCTTCATCGCCTGGATGCGGACGAAGCAGGGCAAGGGCCAGCCGATCCGCAAGGAAGGCATCGAGCGCCACATCATCGAGAAGGCCGGCACCCCGACCATGGGCGGGGTGATGATCCTGGCCGGCCTGATCGTCGGCACCCTTCTGTGGGCCGACCTGCGCAACGTCTACACCTGGGCGGTGCTGCTGGTGACCACCGGCTACGGGGTGCTGGGCTTCCTCGACGACTACGCCAAGGTCACCAAGCAGACGACCGCCGGCCTCTCCGGCTTCGCGCGGCTGGCGATCGAGGCCGGCGTCGCCATGGCCGCAATCCTCCTGATCCTCGTCTTCGCCGCCAAGCCGCCGCCGGATGGGCACCTCCTGACCTCGGTGGTGTTCCCGCTCGCCAAGCAGGCGGTGATCAACCTGGGCTGGTTCTACCTGGTCTTCGGCGCCTTCGTGATCGTCGGCGCGGCCAATGCGGTGAACTTCACCGACGGCCTCGACGGCCTGGCGACGGTGCCGGTGATGATCGCCTCGGCGGCGCTCGGCTTCATCGCCTACCTGGTCGGCAATTATGTCTTCGCCAACTACCTGCAGCTCCACTTCGTGCCGGGCGTCGGCGAGATCGCGGTCTTCTGCTCGGCCCTGATCGGCGCCGGCATGGGCTTCCTCTGGTACAACGCCCCGCCGGCCCGGATCTTCATGGGCGACACCGGCTCGCTGGCGCTGGGCGGCGCCCTGGGCTCGATCGCGGTCGCCACCCGCCACGAGATCGTGCTGGCGGTGATCGGCGGGCTGTTCGTCGCCGAGACCCTGTCGGTCGTGATCCAGGTCGCCTGGTTCAAGCGCACTGGCCGCCGGGTGTTCCTGATGGCTCCGATCCACCACCACTTCGAGAAGCTGGGCTGGTCGGAATCCACCGTCGTGATCCGCTTCTGGATCGTCTCGCTGATGCTGGCCCTCCTGGGGCTGGCCACGCTGAAGCTGCGCTAGGAGGCCAGGCTAAGTCGTCATGATCCCGGTCCGCGGCTTCGAAGGCAGGACGGTGGCCGTGTTCGGCCTGGCCCGTACGGGGCTGGCGGCCGCGCGCGCCCTCGTGGCCGGCGGCGCGGCGGTCGCGCTGTGGGACGAGAAG
>NZ_DATELG010000221.1:0-10033 GCF_035276905.1 Phenylobacterium sp.
GTCGGGCGCAGGGCACGGCGCTGTCGCCAGGGGCTGCGCCCAACGACCTCTGGTGCGCCGACTTCAAGGGCGAGTTCAAGCTGGGCGACGGCCGCTACTGCTATCCGCTGACCGTCACCGACCATGCTTCGCGCTATCTGCGTAAGCGGCGCTCCGAGGGCACCTTCCAGGCCTGAGTCCAAGCAATGACAATGGCGATCTCGCTCGGAGACGAGATCCGCACATGTCTACGTTTGACCTTACGCACGACCTTACGCATGAGCCCAAGCCAACCCTGGTCCGACGGCTTGAGGTGATCACCGACGTCGGCGGCCGGCGGAAGTGGTCGGTCGATGCGAAGGCCGAGATCATGCTGGAGGCGCTGGCGCCCGGGGCGACGGTGTCGGAGGTGGCGCGCCGGCACGATCTGCGACCGCAGCAGGTGTTCGGCTGGCTGCGCGAGGCGCGCAAGGCTGCAGAGCCGGCGCCGGCGTTCGTGCCCGTGGTGGTCGAGCCGGAAGCGCCGGCGGCTCCCACCCCGAAGAAGCGCCGCAAACCGCGGGGCGGCGGCGACATCGAAATCGAGATCGACGGCGTCTTGGTGCGGATCGGCCGCGGCGCTGAGGCCAAGACGGTCGCGGCGGTGATCCAGGCGCTGAAGGGCGGCCGGTGATCCCAGGATCGGGCCCACCGGCGGGCGTGAAGGTGCTGGTGGCGACCAGGCCGGTGGATTTCCGGCGCGGCATGGACGGCCTGGCGCGGGCCGTGAAGGAGGACCTGAAGGCCGATCCGTACTCGGGCGTGATCTACGTCTTCCGAGCGAAGCGGGCCGACCGGATCAAGCTGCTCTACTGGGACGGATCTGGCCTGGTGCTCTACGCCAAGCGCCTGGAACAGGGCGGCTTCCGCTGGCCGCAGATCACCGACGGCGTCATGCGGCTGAGCGCGGTGCAGCTGTCCGCGCTCGTTGCCGGAATGGAGTGGACGCGGGTGATGGCGCCGCGGCGGACGCCGACGCCGCGGGAGGTGTCCTGACCGCTGCGGCGAGATGACTCAGGGCGCACGCGGGGGCGCCTCAAAGGCCTCGGAATATGGTCTGCTTGGCCCGTGGAAATGCCGCGCGACATGGATGCCGAGGCGCTCTGGGAGCTGCTCCAGGCCGAGCGCGCGCGCCACGCCGCCGATCTCGCCGAGCGCGATCGGAAGATCGCCGCTCACGAGGACGCCCGGGCCGCGGACCACGAGGAGATCGCGCGGCTGAGCCGGATCATCCGGGACCTGCAGCGAACCACCTTCGGCGCCCGCTCGGAGAAGCTGGATCCCGATCAGCTCGCGCTGGCGCTGGAGGAGCTCGAGCAGGAGCTGGCCAGCGCTGAGCTGCGCCTGTCGACCCCGACCGAGAAGGCGGCGAACGCCGCCAAACGGCGCGCGAACCGCGGATCGCTGCCGGCCCATCTGCAGCGCGTCGAACAGGTGATCGACATCGAGGACAAGACCTGTCCGTGCTGCGCGGGCGCCCTGCACCGGATCGGCGAAGACGTCGCCGAGCGGCTGGACGTTATCCCGGCAACCTTCCGCGCCCTGGTGATCCGCCGACCCAAGTACGGCTGCCGCGCCTGCGAGGAAGTGGTGGTGCAAGCCCCGGCGCCGACGCGCCTGATCGAGGGCGGGCTGCCGACCGAAGCCACCATCGCCCACGTCGTGGTCGCCAAGTACGCGGACCACACGCCGCTTTATCGCCAGGCCCAGATGTACGCCCGCCGCGGCGTCGTGCTCGATCGCTCGACCCTGGCGCACTGGACCGGGACGGCGGCGGAACTGCTGAAGCCGCTGCACGCACGCCTGCTCGAGAAGCTGAAGGCCTCAGGCAAGCTCTTCGCCGACGAGACCCGGGCGCCGGTGCTGGATCCTGGGCGAGGACGAACCAAGCTCGGGCAGCTATGGGCCTACGCGCGCGACGACCGCCCGTGGGGCGGCCCCGCGCCGCCGGGCGTGGCCTTCGTTTACGCGGGTGATCGGGCGACCTCGTCGCCGGCGCAGCATCTCGCCGGCTACCGCGGTGTGCTTCAGACCGACGGCTACAGCGCCTACAAGGCCCTGGCCAAGGGCGGCGCTGTCGAGCTCGCCTTCTGCTGGACCCACGCGCGCCGCTACTTCCACAAGCTGCTCGACGAAAAGAAGCCGACGAAAACACCCATCGCCGCCGAGGCGATCGCCCGCATCCAACAGCTCTACGCCATCGAGGAGGAGATCCGCGGCCGATCGGCGGACGACCGCCGGGCCGTGCGCCAGGCGAAGAGCGTGCCGATCTTGGCCGACCTGAAGACCTGGCTGGGCGCCCGCGTCGAGCTGATCAGCCAGAAGAGCGACCTGGCCAAGGCGATCCGCTACGTCCTGACCCACTGGGAGGGCCTGAACCGCTTCGTCAACGACGGCCGCATCGAGCTCGACACCAACACCGTCGAGCGCGCCATCCGGCCGCTGGCTCTAACGCGGAAAAACAGCCTCTTCGCCGGCAGCGAAGGCGGGGCGGAACACTGGGCGGTACTGGCCTCGCTCATCGCCACCTGCAAGCTTAACGACGTCGAGCCACAGGCCTACATCGAGGACGTCATAACCAAGCTCGTCAACGGCCATCTCCAGAGCCGCCTCGACGAGCTCTTGCCCTGGGCCTACGCGCCGAAGCCCGCCGCCGTCGCGGCCTGACCTAAACCTCCGCCAAGGCCCCGTGTGCTCGCGGCGCCGCTTACCGAAAACCAACTAGTGTCCCGATTCCGAAGTTCGCATGCTCCGGCGCCCGACCGAGATGCAAGCGAACTTCAGATCCAGCACACTAGGATCAATGTGGACCGCCATCCCCTGAACATGACCCGGCAGCGGAGAACGGGCTCGCCGAGCCCTCTGGCGGGTCGATGCAGCTGATGGCGACGCCGCGTCGCCGTTAGGCGCCGGTCTCGTCGGCGCGCTCGAGCCGCGCCGTCGCCCGCGCCCTTTCCCGGCTGGCGGCTCCTTCGGATAAGACGGTGCGGCCATGTTCCCGCCCCGCTCACAGTCGCAGGCAGGAAAGGGGAGCTGTGATTCAAAAAGGACAAGGCCCAAGGATCACACGATCCAGTTTCTTGCGCCTGGCGGGCGCGGCCCTGATGGGCGTCGGGATCGCTGCGCCACCGGGCGTCGGCGCAGCCGAGGCCGCCGACGCGCCATCGGGCGCAGGCACACGGTTGATCCTGCTCGGTACGGCCGGCGGCCCCATTATCAGGGCCTTCCGCTCCGAGCCTGCAAATCTTCTGGTGGTCGACGGCGAGCCTTATCTGATCGACGCCGGGTACGGCTGCTTGCGGCAAATGGTGACGGCGGGCTTTGACCCGGAGCGGCTCGCGGCGGTCTTCATCACCCATCACCATTTGGACCACGACGCCGATCTGGCGGACGTCATTTCGTATAACTGGGTCAGCCGGCGGACGAGAAAGCTGCCGATCATCGGGCCCTATGGCACCGAGGCGATGACCAAGGCCGCCTTCGATTATCTCTCCGTGGGGGAGCGTGTCTTCGACGCCTCCGTGCCGAACAACGGTCCGTCCAGCTTCGTGGTGTCGAAGGACATCACGGGCGAGGGAGAAATCTACAAGGACGAGCGGGTGCGCGTGACAGCGGCCGAGAATACGCACTATCGACTGCTCAAACCGGGTCCCGACAAATCATACGCCTATCGCTTCGATACGGCTGAACGCAGCGTCGTCTTCACCGGGGACACCGGCGAAAGCGGGGCGATCGTGCGCCTGGCCAAGCAGGCCGATATTCTCGTCAGCGAGGTGATCGACGCCCGCGCCATCATGGAGGAACTCCATCTGCGCAATCCGACGATGCCGGAAACAATGAGAAAGTCGCTCTCCGAATTCATGGAGAAGGCGCATCTGCCGGCCGAGGCCCTCGGCAAGATGGCCGCCGCGGCCGACGTAAAGATGGTCGTGCTGACGCATATTGTTCCCGGCGGCGCGGACAGCACGTTCGACGCGCACCCTTTAATCGCGGCGGTCAAGCGCTATTACAATGGCCCAGTGATCGCGGGCCGGGACCTGCTCGAGATCTGATCCCAAGCGGACAGCCTCTTTCGCATCAAGGTGATACGGCGAACGCGGCGGAGGGCTCGACTTCGCCCCCCGCCGCGGTGGCCGTTCAGAAGTGCAGGCCGACGGTGACGCCGCAAGTGCGCCCGGGCGCGAGGCTGCGCTGGTCGCCGACATCATTGGCGACCAGCTGTGCGGCGTAGGACGTGTTCGAGAGATTGTGGCCCCACACGCTGACGTCCCAACGCGTGTTCGGCGCGGTCCAGGTGACGGAGGCGTCGGCGATGGCGTAGCCGCCCTGTTTGAGACGGTTCTGCGGATCGGCGAAATAGCCGTTGTTGTAGTAGGCGTGCGCGGAGACCGAAACCCCGCCCATCCTTTCCGGCAGGACCGACTGCGGCAGGCTGTAAACAAAGCCGCCGTTGAGCGTGTATTCCGGCGCAAGCTGGGCCTTGTTGCCCGTCGCGTTGAAGGCGCTGGGTATGGCGCAATTGCCGCCGAGCGGGGGATTGGGACCAACCGTCACGGTCGGGCAGAAGCCGAAGGCCGGCTCGGGCTGCGTAAAGTTCGCGTTCGGGAAGGAGCCGTACCGGGCGTGCAGCCAGCTGCCCCCGGCCGTGAGGGTCAGGTCCGACGTCACCCTCCAGGTCAGATCGGCGTCGATGCCATGACTGCGCGCACCGTTGCCATTGGCCAGGAACCCTATGCCTCTGAAAACATAGAGGACCTGAATATTTGTATAGTCATAGTAAAATCCCGCCACGTTGAGGCGGAGGCGGCGATCTAACAAGTCCATCTTCAGGCCGGTTTCGTAGGCTTTGATCGTTTCCGGCTTCACGAGTTGCGCCGGAAAGCTTGGCGGCGAGAAGAGGCCGCTCTTGAATCCGGTGTTGAAGGAGACGTAGCCAAGGACTTCCGGCGAGAAGCGGTGATCGAGCGAAAGCCGCCAGGTGGCGCGGTCGAACTGCTTGCCCGCCTTTGCGTTCGCGATCGGAATGAACGAATTGCCCGGATACTGGAACGCCTGGTCCGCGCGGTAGTCTTTCCGATCGGAGGTGTAGCGAGCGCCGGCCGTCAGGTTGGTGTCCTTGAGGATCTCATAGGTGGCTTGGGCGAAGGCGGCGACGGACTCGGTGCTCTGGTCCACATGGATGACCGACGCCTCGGCGCCGGCCGGCAGGAAGAATGGGAAGCCTGACGCAGCCGCGGCGATGATCGGACCATCAACGAGGAAGGGATCATATTTGCCGTCCGCCCAGTAGTAATAGAGACCGGCGACCCATTTCAGCTTGCCCGCGCTCAAAGACTGAAGCTGCAGCTCCTGGCTGAACTGCTTCTCCTTGTCGCGAATATGGCCGTTCTGAAGCGGCGCCGGCGAGAGATCTAGATCGAACTGCACGAACTGGTTGCTGGCCCGGTAGGCCGTGATGGCGACCAGGCGCGCCGCCTCGCCAAAGTCGTGCTGAAACGTCAGGCTGGCCCCTCCCTGCTTGATCTGCGTCAATGGGTCGAAACTGACGTCGGTGTCCCAAGGCTCTCCCAAATGGGGCTGGCCCAGGACATTCAAACTCCCCGGAACCGGGCCGAAATTAGGACCAATCCAGCGCTTGCGCGAATAGTCCAGCGAGAGCGTGATTTTGGTGTCGTCGTCGGGCGTCAGGAGAAACTTGACGCGGCCCGCGAAATCGCGCCCGCGGTTCACATCATTGCCGCTGTTTAGGTTCTTGCCGAAGCCTTGCGTTTGATCCTTGTAGTAGAGCGAGACGCTGGCCGCGAGCTTGTCGGTCAGTCCGCCCGTAACAAAGGCGTCTCCCCCGTATGTGCCAAGATTGCCGCCCGTCAGGTGAACATCGCCGGTCAGCTGATGCTCCGGCGTGCGCGTGGTGATCTGAACAAGGCCGCCCGTGGCGTTGCGCCCGAACAACGTGCCCTGCGGACCTTTCAGCACCGCCACTTGCTCGATGTCGTTCAGTGCGAGCAGACCATCGCTGGCATTGCCGATGTAGACGTTGTCGACATAGAGCGCGATCGGGTTCTCCACTCCGGGCCCGCCCGCACCCGTCCCAACGCCGCGGATGTTGGGAAGCGCGTTCGTGCCTAGGGCGGTGGTGAAATCCAGGCCTGGCACCGCGAATTTAAGGTTGGACGTGTCCGTGACGCCCGACGCCGCAATCTGGGTCCGACTGAGCGCCGTAATCGCGATCGGAACGTTTTGCACATTTTCCTGGCGCTTCTGCGCCGTCACAACGATCTCTTCGAGCCGGGTCGAAGTGTCCTGAGCATTCGCTGCGGTCGCCAACGCACAGGACGCTCCAAACGTTCCGAGCAACATCCCCATCGCGTAAAACTTTTTCATTATCCCCTCCCTCTTATTTCCTGAATCTCTGCGAGATAAGCATAAAGTCGATCTGGCATTTCCCCGCGACGCCACGAAAGGCGCAACAGTCGGCCAACCGAATGTAGCCCGCCGCGCTCATGCTTCATCCCTGCATACCACTGGAGCCTATCAACCGTTTTATGCCATGAATATGTTGTTTTCGCAGGACAGTCGTGTCTAATCGCTTGTCGTAATACCAACTATCGGCGGGCGCGGGAGTTGAGGCGGCGGTCGTTGCTTCGATCACCCCAGCTTCAGCAGGCCGTCGGCGTTGCCAGAGGCGATTTTGGCCTTGTCCGCGGGCGCAAGGGGCAAGTTGTCGAGTAATTCGCGGGCCTGTCGGTTTGCAGCATAAGGATAGTCCACGGAGAACAGCACGCGGTCCACGCCGAACGTCATCAGCGCTGCCGCCATCGGCGCCGCGGCGAATATCCCGCTCGTCGTGATCCAGACTTGGTCAAGGATCGTCTCCTTGACGCTTCGCCCCAGGCGAGCGCTGACATGGGGCGAAAGCACCTGATCACATCGGTCCAGCATGGTGGGCAGCCCTTCTCCCATATGCCCCACGATCAGCTTCAGGCGGCGATGACGCTCCAGCGTTCCGGAAAGCACCATCCGAAGCACATGGACCGCCGTCTCCGCGTGCCATCCCCAGCCGGCCGTGGCGAAGAGGAAGTCCACGGGAGGAGCAAAGCCCGAATAATAGGCGTCGCGCACCGCGGCCGGCGGCACGTTCGGATGAATATACAGCGGCACATCGAGCCGCTCAGCCCGTTCGAGCACCGGTGCAAATGAGGGGTGGTCGAGAAACCGGCCGGCTGTGTCGCCATTGACCAGCGCGCCACAGAACTTGTGGTCGACGACGCATCGCTCGAGTTCGTCGGCGGCGGCGTCGGGCGCGGTCAGGGGAAGATGCGCAAATGCCGCATAATGGCCGCCCCCCTCCGCAACGATACCCGCCAGCTTGTCGTTGAACGCGCGGGCCAGGGCCTGGCCTTCACCGGCGTCCAGAAGATCGGCGCCGGGGCCCGCGACGGAAAGAACCTGCACGTCAATGCCGGCGGCCTGCATGTCGGCGAGACGGCCGGCCCCGGTGTCGGCGAGTTGCTCGAAGCGCATGACCCCCGCGAACCCCGGTCCGGAGGGCGGATAACCTCGGCCAGCAATCCGGTCGGACGGAATTCGGGCAACGAGGTCGGGATGGCTGAAATGCTCTTCAAGCGCAACGATCCGCATCATGGATCCCCTTCCCAGAGGATCGAGGATGCGCCTCCCATCGGGTCCGGCGGCGGCGCTCGATTGAGGATGTGTCGGGCCTCACGTGGGCGGCCTTAAGTTTGCGTTCCAGTAATCACAGCGTCAATCGAGACAGCATGCGCCGCAGCAGCGTATTTAGTGATGGAAACAATCGTCCGGGACGATCCTCTTCCCCATCGCGCCGGATGATCCGTTGCATCGCAAATTCTAATTTTGCTGAAGCGGCGTCGCACACTAGCACGTCATCCAGAGGAAACTAGCGCACGTTGGCGCAAGACTGTCGCGCCAAGATCGACCTTTTGCTCAGCGTGTCGAGGACAACGAACAGGAGATTTCTTTAATGGCAAGCGCCCAACACCTCGTGCTCGATCGGGAAAGGGCGAGCGGCGCGGAGCTCGTCGCCCGCGCCGCAGCCTTCGCGAAAGTGTCTTTGGCGCGCGCCGAAAGCACTGAAAAGGCGCGCCGCGTTTCGGAGCAGGCCATAGATGAAATGGAGAGCCATGGCTTGACCAGCCTGCTGCGCCCGCAGCGTTGGCAAGGCCTTGAGACCGACTGGCGAACCTTTGTCGACACCGTGATCGCCGGCAGCGCCGGCTGCGGCTCGACCGGCTGGTTGCTCTCCCTGCTCAATACGCACCAGTGGTTCCTCGCGCAGTTTCCCGAAGCGGCGCAGGAAAGCGTCTGGGGCGAGACTCCAAACGCCCGCATCGCGACGTCCTTCACGCCTACGAAACAGGTTACGGTCGTCGACGGTGGGATCCGGATCTCCGGCCGATGGAAATGGTCGAGCGGCATCGATGTCTGCAACTGGGCCATGCTGGGGGCGCTGCTTCCACCGCCGTCCGGTAAAGGTCCGCCCAAGAATGTCATCTGCCTTGTGCGTCGCCCGGATTTCCAGGTCATCGACACCTGGTACAACGTCGGCCTGCGCGGAACAGGGAGCAACGACGTCGTGGTGGATGACGTGTTTATCCCCAACGATCATATGCTGGATCTCTCGAACCTTCGGGAAGGCGTCAGCCCTGGCAACCAGATCAATACGAGCAACGTCTATCGCTTGCCGATGTACACGGCGATTCCGCTCTCTATCGCCTCGCCGGCGATCGGAATGGCGATCGGCGGGCGCGATCTCTGGGTGGAGGAAACGAAGGAAAAGGTGTCGAGCGCCACTGGAGAACAAATGAGCGCCCAGCTCCCGCTGCAATTGCGGTTGTCGGAAGCGGACACCGAATTGGATATTGCTCGCATGTTGCTTCACCGGGTGACCGACATTCTGGAGCGCGGCTCGGTGACGCTTCCTGAGCGCTATCGCAATCGTCGGGATTTCACCTATGCGGTCCGTCTCGCCTGCAGCGCCGTCGACAAGCTGTTCCAGATGGGCGGCGCGCGTGGACTGGTCGACTCGAGTCCGTTCCAGCGGGTCTGGCGCGACGTACATGCCGCAAGCTGCCATATCGCGCTGGCTCCGGACATCGCGAACGAGAATTACGGCCGCTGCGTTCTCGGGCTTGACCGAAATCCGGCAGATCCGTTCTTTTGACGCCGCGCCGCCATTGCGATGACGGTGATCCCCTTGATTTTGACCCGGAGAACCATTCCGCGGTCTGACGACGCGTAAGGAGCTACGGATGTACGCCATCAGAATCATGTACCCTCGCACCAAAGGTTCGACCTTCAACCTGCGCCATTATTTGGACGTGCACACGCCACTAGGGCTTAATCTACTGAAGTCGACCACCGGCATAGAGCCCGCCCGGGTCGAGGTCGACGCCGAGCCGATACCGCTTGGTCCGGAGGACCCGCCCTACCACTGCGCGAGCAATCTCTACTTTGCAGAGTTGTCGCATGTCGAGGCATTCAAGTCTCTGTTCGCCCGCGAAGACACTGCAAAGCAATTGGCCGACGACTTTCCGAATTACACCACCAATCATCCGGTGATCTCGGTGTTCAAGGTGCTGGAAATAGACCCTGTAAAGCATGTCCCCCGCTGAACAGCGGCTGGTCTGGGCGCCGACGTCGTCGATTTCGACGATGTCGCCGCCCCTCCCTCCCCGGCGGCGGCCTTAGCCGAAGCGTCTGATGAAGCCGTCGACGTCGAGCACCACCTCAGTCGTGGGCTTGCCACCGGAGATCGGCGCCAGGATCTCGACTTCGACGCCATCGGGATCGTGATAGGTCAGCGACGCGATCGAACCCCTATCTGCGGCCTTGTCCGGCTCGATCCCGATGTCCCGCATGCGACGCAGCGCCTTCACCAGCGCCGACGGCTCAGCGAAGCGGATGCCGCCTCCAACCTCGCCCGTGCGGTGGCCGGGCGGCGGCACGGTCTCGGCCGGCTCCGGAACGCCCAGCT
>NZ_DATELG010000222.1:0-2505 GCF_035276905.1 Phenylobacterium sp.
GACAACTACTCGGGGGCGGACAGCACCGACACGGCCGGCTTCACCACCGCGTCCGCGAATCTCGGCTCCGTCACCAATCCGACGTAATTGCTCACCTTGCTGGTTTGGATTGGGGTGGCGATCCGGGCTGATGTGCAAGGGCTGCGTGCGGGTCTATTTGCGGCCGAAGCGGATCGCCACGTCCGCATCGGCGGCATCGACGTCGAACGCGTCGGGGTCGAAGTCCTCGCCGAGCCAGGCGCGCCGGTCGGCGTGTTCGGGACGGGCGGGGTCGGCGATGGCGGCCAGGAGTTCGGCGTAGCCCCAAGGGCCGCCGCAGTCCTCCGGAGGGCAGTTGCGTCTTCCTGCGACGCAGGCGGGATACCGGCCCGCGTCGGGCGCCGGTTGGGTCCGCTCGATCAGCACCTGATGTTCCCAGTTGTCGCCGAGGTCGTAGGTGTAGGTGAAGCGGGGGATCCCGGATCTCAGGAGGCCGTTCAAGGTCAACTGCGTCTCGTCGGCGACGTCGTCGAGGGTCCGCGGATCGCCATACTGGCGGCCGGCGACGTCGAAGGCGTGGAGGTGGCCGCCATGCCAGCCCATGGCGGCCTGGATGGCCTCATGCAGGTCCGCCAGCGTCATCGTCCCGGGCAGCAGGAGACGGCGCCAGACCGGCGGCCTGACGTCGCGCAGCGTCCCCTTCAGGGCGACGACGGTCTTGCCGGCGCCGGTCCTGCCGGCGCTGCGTCCGGCGGCGGTCTTGGCCATGGCTCTCGTCTCCGGCACGGCAAGCGCCGACGATGATGTCCCTCGCCCGAGGTTGTATGCGACGCCCCGCCGGGCGGCTATGGGCCGGTCGGCAGAGGCGCCGCATCGAGGGTGAGGCGGATCGCCCGCAGGACCGGGATGCCGCGTCGTCGGGCGGTCTCGAGCACGGATCGGACGTTGGCGTAGAGCGCGGCGCCCCATTCGGATCGGAAGCCGTTGGTGACCTCGCGGAAGATGACGCAGGGCCGCAGCGCCTGTTCGGACCCGTTGTTGGTGGGCGACACCTCGCGGTCGGTGAGGAAGACGAACAGGTTCTGGCGGAAGCGCTTGATGATGCGTTGGAGCTTCAGCCCCGGCTTGCTGTCCGGCACGATCTTGAGCAGGGCGTCGAGTGCGCGCTGGAGCCGGGCGTGGTAGGTGGCCAGGGTGGCGTCGGCGAGCGCCGAACGACGGTGGCCGATGCGCACGGCGCGTTGCAGCAGATGCTTCATGCCGGGGGCGAAGGCGGCGTCGCCGGCGTCGATCGCGTACTGGACGTCGCGCAGCAGATGGGCGAGGCAGACCTGATGCTCCCTGCTGGCCCAGCCCCTCTGGGCGCCGCCGAGGCGGTCGGAGATCCAGACCGCGGGGCGGACATCGCCGAGGAACTCGCTTACCACCGCCTTGCCGCGCGACGGGCGGATCACGAAGCAGGCGCTGTCGGCGTGGTGGAACACCCAGGTCCAGAAGGTCTTCTTGCCGACGCGCACGCTGGTCTCATCGGAGGCCAGCACCGTGCCGGACAGCAGGCGCCGCTTGATCAGGCCGGTCTGCGCGGCGAAGGCCGGCGCGCTGTCCTGCAGCAGGTTGGCCAGCGCCCCCTCGCTGATCTCCAGCCCGAACAGGTCGCGCATCAGCCGCGCCAGGCGCTCGAACGGAATGGCTTGGCCGAAGCGCAGGTAGAGCACGAAGGCGCGCAGGTTGGGGCCGAACGGCGAGCCCGGCGCCAGCCCGGCCGGGGCGGGTGCCTTGAAGCGCCCGGCGCAGCACGGGCAGACGCCGCCGTGCAGGACCACCCGCGTCACGTCCGGGGCGATCTCGGGGATCTCGATGCGGTCGTAGGTCTGCACCGCCACCTGGGCCACGTTGTCCAGGTCGGCGCGGCAGTGCGGGCAGCGCTCCGCGCGAACCGTCTCATGACGGGTCGGGTTGGGATGCAACGGGCGGTGCGCTCCGGCGTGCACCCTGGCCTTGGGGCTGGGCTCGCCATCGCCGTTCGCCTTGCGCCCCTGCGAGGGCGGCGTGCCAGAGTTGTCCGGCGTCTTCGGCGGCGCCTTCAGCTTCTCCCGCAAGGCCGCGTTCTCGGTCTCCAGCGCGGCAACTCGGGCCGCCAACGCGTCGACCTGCGCCAACAGCGTGGAAATCAGACTGTCCTTCTCACAGGACGACAGCACAGCGGGGTCGAGCGGCGGGGCCACAGCCAGGTTGACTCACGTTCCGGCCCCTGTCGCAACACAAATCTCACCGTAGCTCCCCTCGCAGCCGATACGCTGAACCGCTCGACCAGAACGGAGGAGGTGAGCAATTACAGTCATTGTAGATGCACGAGGCTCTAAGGTTCGGACGACAAGAGATGCGAAGGTCCCACGCGGCGTTGTCATTGTCATTCAAAACGACGGCGTGAGGACTGAGATGCACGAGCCCCACGAGGAACAGCTCCTCTCGACGATCATCGCTCAGCTGGCTCGTGCCGGCTGAGTTGAGCGTGCAGCGGGTTCT
>NZ_DATELG010000223.1:0-5039 GCF_035276905.1 Phenylobacterium sp.
GGGCATTCCTATGCAGGTTCATCCGGTCCCCCGAGACTCAGCTGAAGTGTCGCAACAACAGCCTTCCCGGTCCGGACCGGATGGACAACCTACTGAGAGCTCACATCTAGAGCGTTCGGCGGTTCGAATGAACCGCCGAACGCTCATAAGTTCTTGAAGTTAGAGCATTCGCTGCGCCGAACCGGCCTCCACTTCGGCGGCGAATGGTCTAGTGCGCGATCTGACGCGGCTCTCGCGCTTCCGCTTCCGGCTGGATCCGGCCCATGTGCTTGCGGTCAGGCCCGGTCCAGCGCCCGGTTCACGTCCCGCGCCAGGTCGCGCGGGCCCTCCAGGCCGACGCTCATCCGCACCCAGCCCTGGGTCAGGCCGATGGCGACGCGTTCCTCTTCCGACATCGAGCGGTGGGTCGTGGTCGAGGGGTGGGTGGCCATCGACTTGGCGTCGCCGAGATTGTTGGAGATGTCGACGATCTCCAGGGCGTCGAGGAAGCGCCAGGCGGCCTCGCGGCTGCCGAGGTCGAAGGCGACGACGTTGCCGCCGCCGGTCATCTGGTTGGCGATGATCCCCGCCTGCGGGTGGTCCTCGCGGCCGCAGTAGATGGTCTGCTTCACCTTGGCGTGAGCGGCGATGGCGTCGGCGATCTTGCCGGCGTTCTCGGTCTGGCGCGTGACCCGCAGTTCCAGGGTCTCCAGCCCTTTCAGCAGCACCCAGGCGTTGAACGGCGAGAGCGCCGGGCCGGTGTGGCGCAGGAAATCCTTGTAGGTGTCGGTGAGCAGCTCCAGCGAGCCCAGCAGCGCCCCGCCCAGCACCCGCCCCTGGCCGTCGATGTGCTTGGTGGCGGAATAGACGACCAGGTCCGCGCCCAGCGCCAGCGGCTTCTGGTAGATCGGGGTGGCGAAGACGTTGTCGACGATCAGCTTGCCGCCGCATTCCTTGGCGATTTCGGCGACGGCGCCGATCGGGGTCACCTCCAGCAGCGGGTTGGCTGGGCTTTCCACCAGGAAGGCCTTGGTGTTGGGCTGGACCGCGTTGCGCCAAGCCGCCGGGTCCACGGCGTCGACGTAGGTGGCCTCGATCCCGTAGCGCGGCAGCAGCTCGGAGATGATCCACTTGCACGAGCCGAAGAGGGCGCGGCCGGCCACCAGGTGGTCGCCGGCGCGCAGCAGGCCCAGCAAGGCGACGTGCACCGCCGACATGCCCGAGCTGGTCGCCCGGCAGGCCTCTGCGCCCTCCAGGAGCGCCAGCCGCTCCTCGAAGATCTGCGTCGTGGGATTGCCGAACCGCTGGTAGATGAAGCCCGGCTCCTCGCCGGAAAACCGCCGGTCGGCGGCGGCGGCGCTCTCGTAGGCGAAGCTCTGGTTGAGGAACAGCGCCTCGGAGATCTCGCCGTAGGGCGTCCGCGCCATGCCGCCGCGCACCAGCCGCGTCTCAACGTCCCAGGTGTTCGGATCTTCGGCCATGACGGGGCTCCTAACGCTTCAATCTTCCCCTCCCTTAATGGGGAGGGACAGCTCGCCGCAGGCGAGCAGGGTGGGGAAGTGTGGATCAAACTCCGCGCTCGGCGCCTGGGCCTGCACTTCCCCACCCTGACCGCCTTGCGGTCTGTCCCTCCGCATCAAGGGAGGGAGGACTCCCTGCCATAAAGGGGAGGGAGGAGGGCTTGCAAGACTCGCTCATCCCCTTAAGGCTGCGCCGCCCATGAGCACGCCGCCCGGCATCCTGCCCTGCCAGTCCCTCGACGAGCTGATCGCGATGGGCGCCATCACCTCCGAGAGCCCGTTCGACGCCGACCAGGTGCAGCCGGCGAGCCTGGACCTGCGGCTCGGCGCGCGCGCCTGGCGGGTGCGAGCCTCGTTCCTGCCGGGGCGCGGGCGCACCGTCTCTGATCGCATCGGCCAGGTGGCGATGCACGAGCTGGATCTGGCCAAGGGCGCGGTGCTGGAGCGCGGCTGCGTCTACATCGCCGAGCTGCAGGAGCGGCTGGCCCTGCCGAAGGGCGTCTCGGCCCGGGCCAATCCGAAGAGCTCGACCGGCCGGGTGGACGTCTTCGTACGGCTGCTGTCCGACGCCGGCGCGGCCTTCGACGACGTCGCCGAGGGCTACCACGGCCCGACCTATATCGAGATCGCGCCCCAGACCTTCTCGGTGCTGGTGCGGCGCGGCACGCGGCTGAACCAGCTGCGCCTCAAGCGCGGCGAGCCGCCGAGGCTTCGGACCGAGAGCGTCGGCGTGGAGCTGGCCGACGGGATGATCGCCGGCTTCCGCGCCCGCCGCCACGCGCCCGTCGTCGACCTCGACAAGGAGGACGGCCACGACCCCAAGGACTATTGGGAGCCGCTCATCCCGCACAACGGCCAGCTGCTGCTGGACCCCGGCGAATTCTACATCCTGGCCTCGAAGGAGCCGGTGGAGATTCCGGTGCTGGAGGCCGCCGAGATGACGCCGATCGACCCGTCGGTGGGCGAGTTCCGCGTCCACTATGCGGGTTTCTTCGACCCCGGCTTCGGCACCGACGAGGCGCACGGCAAGGGCTCGCGCGGCGTGCTGGAGGTGCGCAGCCACGAAACCCCGTTCATCCTCGAGGACGGCCAGACCGTGGCCCGGCTGGTCTACGAGCCGCTGACCGAGCGGCCGACGCGGCTCTATGGCGACCTCGGGTCGCATTACCAGCGCCAGGGACTGAAGCTATCCAAGCACTTCAGAGTGTGGGGCGAGTAGGACGCCGCGTACGGGCTGCCGCGGATTGCGCTCGGTAGGGGATGCGTTTGGGCCGGTTCCGCAGGGTCGCAGCAGCTGGCGTCGTGTTGGTGTTGGCATGGCTGGGCGTCGCCGGGGCGGCCGGAGCCGCTCCGGCGCTTTGGCGGGTGAAGGGCGACCACGCCGAGATCTATCTCTTCGGGACCCTGCACGCCCTGCCGCCGAACCTGGCCTGGCGCACGCCGGCCTATGACGCCGCCTACGCCGAGGCGAGCACCGTCTGGTTCGAGGCCTCGATGGACGGCGCCGACCCGAAGACCATGCAGGCCATGCTGCTCCGCTACGGCATGGATCCCGGCCGGCGGCTCTCGCAGAAGCTCGCGCCCGACGCGCTCGCCCAACTGGAGCGCCAGGCGGACCTGCGGCGCATCGACCATCTGCGGCCCTGGGCGGCGGCGCTGATGCTCTCCATGCAGCCGATGCTGAGCCGCGGGGCCAAGCTCGAGAGCGGCGCCGACGCGACCATGACCCGCGCCGCCCGCGGCGAGGCCAAGACCATCCGCACCTTCGAAACGGTGGAGGACCAGGTCCGGGTCTTCGCCAGCCTGCCGGAAGGGGCGGAGGTGCGCTACCTGACCGAGGTGATCCGCGAGCATGCGCCCAGGGCCGTCAGGCCCGCCGAGGCCTCCGCCGAGAGCCTGGAGCAGGCCTGGATGGACGGCGACCTGGCGCGGCTGGGGCCGGCGCTGGTCGGCGGGATGAAGGCGGACAACCCCGGCCTCTACGATGCGCTGCTGAAGCGCCGCAACCTCGCCTGGGCCGACCAGATCGCTGGGGAGCTGAAGGGCGCCGCCGGGGTGGAGCTGGTCAACGTCGGCGCCCTGCACATGGTCGGCGACGACGGCCTGCCGAAGCTGCTCCAGGCGCGAGGGTTCACGGTCGAGCGGGTGCAGTAGGCCCCCCCTTTCCCTCGGGCGCCGGCGCCGCTATGGTCCGGCCTCTGCCGCCCCGAGGGGGGATGGCCGCGCGGGTGTAGTTCAGAGGTAGAACGTCAGCTTCCCAAGCAGGCGATAATTAAATCTCGCCAATAACTTGGGCGACAAAACCGGTCTGATCCGCATCCAATCGATTCAATGGGTTACGCTCCGCGGGAAAAACGGTGACCCTTGTCGATGATGTCGGTAATGCCGGTATAGATGCTCGCCAGGCCCGGTCTCTGGACTGATCGCGTCGTTCTATAGTTTAGCAGCCCGGACACGCCACGAGACACGATTGAGACTCTAAAGGTGGCACCATTTCGATCCCATTGCCAATCTGGGGGCGAGATCTCCTTTCCGGTTCTTGGGGGCGACGTGCCAACCCTTCTCGCTTCCAGACATGCGACCGAAGATCATGGTCAACGTTGGCTCTAGCGGAAGCGAACTCAGTCGGGTTGGATGTCCGACAG
The DNA here is from genome assembly GCF_035276905.1 of Phenylobacterium sp. Classification (GTDB taxonomy): domain Bacteria; phylum Pseudomonadota; class Alphaproteobacteria; order Caulobacterales; family Caulobacteraceae; genus Phenylobacterium. The sequence continues at coordinate 4,145 of NZ_DATELG010000223.1, forward strand.
TGGGATCACCGGGGCGGGCCAACATCATGGATAACGGCGACGAGACGAATGGCAGCGTCGCGCTGAAGGCATGTCGAATCTGCGCAGCTGACATACCCGCTAGTGCCCGTAAATGCAGGCACTGCGGCAGCTACCAGGGATGGCGCATGATCTTCGGCGTGACGAATAGCACGCTGAGCATGCTGGTTGCGTTCGTTGCGGTGAGCACGGCCGCGCTCCCTGTCTACGCCAAGTATTTCGGGCGCAGGAGTTCATTTCTGGATTTCGCGGGTGTCTCGACGCAGGGCCCGCAAATTTCGGCCTTTGTAAGCAACACCGGGGACCGACCTGGTCTCGTCACGGGCGCAAGTCTACGCTTCTCGAATGTGCGCGCGGAGGCTGGCGGTCTCATTGAGTTCGCCGTCGTCGGAGAAGGCGGCGGCTTCGTAGTGGACCCTGGAAAAAGCCTTCTCGTACGATTTGAGCCCAAGCAGATAACGATGCACGGCGTCCCACAAGGCCAGCACCTCACCAGCGCTCGCCGGTGCGAAGTCACGCTCCAAGGCCAGGAATTCAACGGCAAGGAGCTTACTAACATCCGCCCCCTATCTTGCCCCGATGCCTTCACGACGCTTGCGGCAGCGGAGGCGCAGTTGTCCGCATCAAAGGGCGGGGGCCGCTCGTGAAATGAGCTCTGCAGCTGGAGGCACCCGCTATAAGGGCCACAGCCGGACCGTAGGTAACTGACGTCCGCCAGACAAAGGTAGGACGCCCAGCCCCCATGTCTCCTATGATTGAGACGCTCGTGCGCCGCGTTTAGGATGGCGCGCCAAATCAGGAGAACCGATGGGCGTGTTTGAGCAGCAGATCGTCACGCTGGGCTACGGCCGGCGCGATGACGCGCTCTTGCGCTCAG
>NZ_DATELG010000224.1:0-2725 GCF_035276905.1 Phenylobacterium sp.
GTGGCTGGCCCGCCGACCGTCGCCAGGTCCGCGCCCGCGCGGATCGTCGAGGGCCCGGGCTGTGCGACCCTCCTCGCCCTGGGCGCACACATGTGCAAGTGGCCGATCGGCGACCCGCTCGAGGCGGGGTTCACCTATTGCGGCCGGCCGGCTGCTGACGGTCCGTATTGCCCGGGACACGCGCAGGTCGCCTACAAGCCCGGCGCGCCGCCGCCCCTGCGTGCGCGGTGCGATTGGTGAGCGACGAGCGCGGCGCCGCGGGCTCGGCTCTCGCTCGATGCTACTGGCGCAGGCTGCGATCCCGCATCATGGCGGGCTTCTCCAAGAGCTCCGCCAGCTCGTCGGCATCCTGGATGTCCAAGCCGGTCTGAGGGACGCCGTGGATGACCACGGGCTCGCCGGTGAAGACGTCGAAGACCGTCCAACCCTCGCGATCTTCCCGGATGTCGTAACGGCGGCCCATGGCCGGATGATGCGCCATCGGGGACGCCAATCCAACGTCGGTGCGGTGGGCCGGCCGCGCCGCCGTGCCCTCCCCCATCAGGCGTCCCGATCAGGACGCCGGCAACCCCACCACCTCAGGAGACTGCGATGTCTCGCAAACTCACCGTCACCTGGCGGGATGAAGCCTATGGCGCGCTTTCGGGCGTTCGCTGCGCCTTTCGCCTCTACGATTGCGCCTCGCTCAGCGACAGCGCCGTGCGTCGCATCCATGGCAAGGCCCGCAAGGCCGGCTTCAGCTGGCGCCAGGACCGCTGCGCCTGGATCGCCTACGAACTCGCCGCCGCCCACCAATTCGTCGCCGGGTTGCAGGTGCTCGGCTTCGCCGTCGTCCACGCCGGCCTTTGGCGTGAGCTGCCGCCTCTTCCGGAGACGGCCTCATGAAGGCCCAGCACGACAGGCCTGACGCGCGTGGGCCGGCGGCTGACGCGCGGCGCGACCGGCGGTTCAGCGTCCGCCCCGAATACTGCGGCTACCGCGCCCGCCGCTACGTCGCCCGCTTCTGCGGCGAGTGGATTGGCGAGGCCAGGACGCGCAGCGAGGCGCGCGCTCTGGCTCGCAGCTGGCGCGAGCACCGATTCTGAACCTCCGCCGCTCAAAGCGAAGGGACATATCAACGGCGCCGCGATGCCGATCCTTCAGGAGGGGGCTAAGGGGCGTCGCCCCTCGCGCGCGGGACGTGAAGTCTCCGCTGCTCTCCGACCGGCCGGAGGGGTTTCCCCGGCCTTCCTCCCTTCGGTCGTGCAGGCCGGGTGATCCCCCTCCCCTCCGGCCGCGTCCCACTTGCTACCCCCAGTCTCGCCGACGGGCAGGGGTCAGGGCGGGGGCCCTGAGCCCTGCCATCACCCCGTGGGATTTCCTGAAATGTTTGAGCCTTACTTCGCTCCCCTTCCGACCGCTTTCGACGACAGCCGCGAGCAGCCCCCCGAAGCTCAGCTTGAGCAGCTCGGCCATGTGCTGATGGCGGAGGTGGTCGACGTCCTGAGCGACACCCAGCTAGAGGACTTCCGCACGACCATTTGCGAGGCGCTGATTGGCGCGTTCCATTCGGCCGCGCAGCGGATCGAGCGCGAGGCCGACAAGCAGCGGGACGAAATCAACCGTCTGATGCGTGAGAACGACGGAAGCGAAGTCGCCGACGTCGAATTGCAGGAGGCGACCGCGAAGACCCGCGCGGCGGACATGGCGGTTGCCGCCGTGGAGGCGATCCGTGACGCCGCGGCGCAGGCTTACACCTCGGCGACCGGAGAGGTCTGGACGGCTTGGAGGGGCGCGGTTCGTGCTTCCCGCACCACGGCTGCGCAGATCGAGGCGCGGGACGCGCTGCGGACCGCCAAGGCGAGGAAGCACGCGGCGACCGATCCCGGCGCAACGGTCGTGGCGTTCCGGGCGGCCCCCCAGGCTGACACGGCCGACGACGCGCACAGGATCTTTGACGCGCTGAACTGGGCGCGCCAGCAATGGCCCGACATGGCCCTTGCGACGACCGGGGCGAAAGGCGGCGAGAAGATCGCGATCAAGTGGGCGCAGCAAAAGAAGGTCACGCTCGTCTTGGCTAAGGCCGATTTCGACAAGAACGGGCGCGCAGCGCCTTTCCGCGCCAACGACCAGCTGTTGGACCTTGACCCGGTCTGCGTGCTGACCCTGCCGAACACGCTCAACAGCGAGCGCGGCGCGGGCTTGCAGCCCTTCGGCCCGGCGCTGAACCTCGGCCAGAAGGCGGCGGAGAAGGGCGTGCGCCACGTCCCCGTCAAGAGCCGGGCGTAGGGGCGCGACGGGGCGGCTGGACTTGGCCGCCCCGCCCTCCCCTGTCGGGCGGGTGGTGCGCGCCTGAGGCGCCGGATTATTTTTCGGCGCCGCGGCCTGCGCTGCGCTCCGGCCGCGGCGCCGGGGTTGAGAGAACGAATCACCAACCGCAAAGTCGTGTGGGGCCGGATCGGGAACGCACCAAGCGCTTGAGGTTTGTTCGGCAGCTGTTCCGCAGGGTCATGTAAGCGCCGGCCGCCCCGTTTGGGGCGAACGCCGTGGGGGATCATCTCCTCGCGGACCAGGTCGTCTCCCCGCCCGCCAAGCCATCCCGGCGCAGCCGTGGCGACCATGACCTTTGTGAAGGCGGCCAGACCAGGCCGCCGGCGCAGCTGGGCGGAACTCAGGTCTCGACGTAGCCCAGAGCCGGCGGCGGCCTTGATGTCGAGCCGTCCTCGGCGTGGTTCAGAGCTCAACC
>NZ_DATELG010000225.1:0-5961 GCF_035276905.1 Phenylobacterium sp.
CGCTGCGGCCGGCGCGGGTCCGGGCTTGGGCGCCGGAGTGCGGGCGAGGCTGAAACGTCCCATCAGGCGGCTCGCTTCGAGGTGGCCGACGACCGGCCGGCGTCGGCGGCGAGGCGCTCGACCAGCTGGGCGATGTCCTTGACGATCTTGGACTTCGGGCGGTGCTGGGCGATCGCGCCCCCCAGGTTGGCCGCGGCCGCGGCCGCTTCCCAGTCGGAGCTGATGCCGGCGTCGGCCTTGCGCTGCAGGGCGCGCTCGGCCTCGGACATGGACGGCGCCGGGCCGAACATGCGGCTGGCCAGGCGGTTCAGCACGATGCGCGGCTTGGTCTCGCCGCCGAGAGCGGTCTCGAATTCCTCCGCCAGCGACCGCGCCGAGATCAGCGCCGGCACCGTCAGCTCGGAGATGACGAGGATCTCGTCGGAGCCGGAGAGCGCCTCCAGCGTCCAGGAGCGGCGATGCCGCGGCATGTCGAGGATCACCCACTCGTAGCATTCGCAGGCGACCTCCAGCATGCGCAGCACGGTCTCGCGGCTGGCGTGGTCGAAGGCGTCGGGATCGCGCGGGCTCGCCAGCAGGTCGAGCTGCTTGGTCACCGGGGTGACGAAGGCTTGCAGCATGGCCGCGTCGATGCGGTCCGGCGACGAGCCGAAGTCCGAAAGCCGCATGGCGGGCTGGGCGCCCAGGTAGGCGGCGGCCGCGCCGTCGGCGAGGTTGAGGTCGATCAGGCAGACGCTCTTGTCCTTGCCCGAGCGCTGCGCGAGCGCGGTGGCGATCTCGACCACGATGGTGGTCGCGCCGGCGCCGCCGACCGCCCCGGTCACCGCCCAGCAATGCGAGCCGCCCTCGGGGGCGAGGGGCGCGGCCTCGGCCTCGACCGGCGTCTTGGTCACCAGGCCGGAGGCGGCGGCCGCGAACTGCTCGGGCGAGAACGGGGCGTCGAGCACGTCGGAGCTGGGCAGGCGCAGCAGGTTGCGCACGACGGTGGTCGGCAAATGCTGGCCGATCAGCAGCACCGGCGCGGCGCGCGGATTGGTGCTGAGCGCCTGGATGGCGGCGGCCAGCGTCTGGGCCTCCCAGACGTCGGCGTCGACCAGCACCAGGTCGTAGGCGCTGGACACGGCCTGCGGCAGCCGCTCGACGCCGGCGGTCTCGGTGGCCGCGCCCTTCAGCGGGCCGGCCACCATGGCGCCGAGGCTCGGGCCCACCAGCAGGACGCGCTTGCCGGAAAGCGGGGTTTCGGTCATCGAAGCCTTCTTTTCACTCGTACGCGCCATGGGACCTACGGCCTGCTCGCATCCATCTTCGGATCGATCGGGTGGTCGAGGGACTTGCCCATCAGGAGCAGGTCCTTCTCGCTCGGCTCCTGGCCGGGCATGGTCACGGCGGCCTGCGCCTTCGCCATGTCGCCCGGCTCGACGAGCCGCGGCGTGACGATGATCAAGAGCTCGGTCTCGCCGCGGCGCCAGCTGGCCGAACGGAACAGGGCGCCGAGGACCGGCAGGTTGCCGAGGCCCGGCACCTGGCTCACGTCGTTCTGATAGTCGCGCTGATACAGGCCGCCGATCGCGAGCGAGGCGCCGTTCTTGAGTTCGACCACGGTCTGGGTGTTGCGGGTGATCAGGCCCGGAACCGTGAAGCCTTCGATCTTGAGGCTGTTGGACTGGTCGAGCTTGCTGACCTCGGGCGCGACCTCGAGCCGGATCAGGCCGTTGTCCAGGACCTCCGGCTTGAAATCGACCTTCACCCCGTATTTGCGGAACTCGATGGTGATGGTCGTGCCGCCGCCTGAGGTCTGCGGCACCGGGTAGGGGAACTCGCCGCCGGCCAGGAAGCTGGCCTTCTCGCCGGAGATCGCCACCAGGTTCGGCCGCGCCAGGGTGCGCACCAGGCCCTTGGACTCCAGCGCCTGGATCTGGGCGTCGATCGTGGTGCTGCCGGAGGCGCCGGTGAGCTTCAGCACCCCGGCCGGGGAGTTGCCGCTGAGCAGGCCGTTCGCGCCGGTGACGAACTGGAACGAGCTGTTCTGGATCGCCAGGTTGACGCCGACGTCGTGCAGCAGGGAGCGGCTGGCCTCCATCACGCGCACCTCCAGGACCACCTCCTGCGAGGCGCCGACGGAGATCTGCGAGGTGACCGACTGGGGCGCGAACTTCTCGGCCAGCGCCTTGGCGCGGCCGGCGACGCCGGTGTTGGAGACATGGCCGGTCAGAAGCACGCCCTCGCCGGTGGCGCGGACCTGAATGTTCTCGTTCGGGAAGGCGATCCCCAGGTCTTCCTGCAGCGCCTGGGCGTCATAGCCGACGCGCACGTCGAGGATCTCGGCGAGCCGGCCGCCGGCGCCGTAGACGAGGAGGTTGGTCTCGCCCAGTTCCTTGCCCTGGATGTAGAAGCTCGTGCCGCCGGTGGCGCGCACCACCGCCGTGTCCGGCTGGGTGACGACGATACGGCTCGGCGGGCTGTCCAGGTGGAAGGCCACCGACTTGTCGCGCGGGACATAGACCACCCGATGCGCGGTGGGGGTGGTGCGGAACACCTCGGCGGAGGAGGGCGCGGCGGCGGCGAGGGCCGCGGCGCTCACGAGCGCGCCGGCGAGGAGACGGGTCATTTTGAACGCGTTGGACATGAGGATCACCCGACGACGGCGTTGGCGGCGGCCGGCGCGGCCGGGGGCGCCGGCGCGAGCAGGGCGGCGGCGGTCGCCGAGGGCCCGCCGCCGCCGCCATGGCGACGCTCGCCTTCGATGATGAGGATGCCGTAGCCGACGGGGACGCCGCCGCGGCGCGATGAGGAGGCCGGAGCCCGGCCCGACGTCGGGATGCGTCCGGGGCCGCTGGCGAAGACGTTGGCGCGCACCAGGGCGGTCGGCGTGACCTCCGCCGAGCCGGTGCGGCGCAGCGCCAGCGACAGCTTGCCGAGGTCGGCGGCGACCGACAGCTTCTGGCTGTCCGCCACCGAGAGCTCCAGCGTCGCCGTGGCCGGAGTCGCCGGCTTGTCCGAGGCGAGGTCGGCGTTCAGGTCGATCGCCAGGACGCGGACGTCCTGCAGCACGACTTCGGAGACGTAGTTGTGGTTCGGGTTCGACGGATCGAGGTCGCGCATCATCATGACGTCGACCCGGTCGCCCGGCAGGGCGTGGCCGCCGACGCCCGAGACGTCGCTGACCTTCACCGTGTAGGCGCGCATGCCGTCCTTGATCTCGGCGGCCACGGATGGCCGGGCGCCGGGACCGGAGAGCTTGATCGGCAGCAGCGGCTCGCGCGCGGCGATCGGCGTCAGCACGACCGGTGGGCCGCCCTTGTCGGACGACAGCACCGCCGCGACGGTGCTGAACGCGCCCTGCGGCACGACGTCGGCCGGCATGCGGATCAGCTTCAGCGAATCGGCGGCGACCCGGTCGCCGTATTTCATGTCCTTGGCCGCGACGACCACCGGCACGCCCTCGACGGGCGCGCCGGCGACGCCGGGGATCTTGGCCGAGGCCTGGTTCGGCAGCACCGTCTTGGCGACGACGAGGGCCGCCAGGCCGAGCACTGCGGAGGCTCCTAGGCTGACAATGGTGATGACGCGCATCTTGCCCTGGCTCGCATTTTTATCTTGTAGATCGTAAGGTTATCGAGCGGGCGTTTTCGATATCGCCAACAAACGCAGTGAATCGAATGTAAAGAATACGAACCGAGGCGTGTGTGAATTGCGGCTGTATCTAAGGTATACATGCCGTTAGAATTGGTTTCTTGGAAATTAAGATCGGCTCGCGCGCGCGGCCGCCGCGACTAGACTCGCGGCCGCAGGCTTTGGCTCCGGCCGCACGCCGCTGCGAGCGGCGTGCGGTCTTGGCTCTCAGGCGTGCAGGGCGGCTTCCGTCGCCTCGATCTCGTCCTTGATCCAATCGTGGCCGTTCTTGACGAGGACGCCCTCGATGGCGGCCATGTGATTGCTCAGGCGATCGCGCACGTCCTCCGGCACGTCCTTCTGGGTGGCGACCCAGCGGGCGATCTGGTGGACCGCGAAAGCGCTGTGAAGGGCGAGGCGTTCAAGCTGGTCCTGGGCGAGCGCCATGGCGGAACCTCCCTTAAGGTCCGAAAGTGGACGCGGCCCGCAGCCGCCCCGAGCGGCATCGGGAACGGCGTCCGCGCCATCTGCTAAAAGCGCCAGAGCGGCGGAAGGCTCCACCATCGGTGGACGGCGCGCATGTTCGCGCCGCGGCCGCCGTCAGGTGGCGGCGTAAAGGTCCGGCGCCGGCGTTTCTTTCGGCATCGGCGCCTCGGCGCCGCCGGCGCCTCCTCGCGGCCGGCGCGAGGTGACGAAATGGCCGAAGTCGGGCGGAAGGTTGCGTCCGGCCGGACGCCGCTTTCCAAACGAGCGGAGACGTTCGAGCAGGGCTTCGAGCGTCTCGTCCGATCCCGTCAGATCGGGTTTGAACGTGCGATCCGTCATGGCGGGCGGTTATACTCGCGGCTGCGGCATAACGCCACTCTCCGAACGAAGATTATTGTAAAGTTTTCTTAACAAGCTCCGCCGTCGGCGAGTCGGTCCGACCGTTCGCCATCCGACCCTGATGAACCGTGAGCATTTGCCGGTTCATTCGAGCCGCCGAATGCTCTAGGGGCGTCGGATCGAAGCCACGGTTCGCGACGCATGCTGCTATCTGCCTCGGCAAGGTCAGGTCCGGCCCCGCCCGGTCCGCCCACGGACGAGGGGCTGCCGGTTCCGCGCCGCTATTGGTCCGTGCTGGCGATCTGGCTGGCGATCGCCATGGCGGTGCTCGACGGGGCGATCGCCAACGTCGCCCTGCCGACCATCGCCCGCGAGCTGGGCGCCAGCGCCGCCGCCTCGATCTGGATCGTCAACGCCTACCAGCTGGCGATCACCGTCTGCCTGCTGCCGCTCGCCGCGCTGGGCGACAAGCTGGGCTATCGCCGGGTCTACATGGCGGGCCTGGCGGTCTTCACGCTCGGCTCTCTGAGCTGCGCGCTGTCGCACACCCTGGCCGGCCTGGTCGCCGCGCGCGTGTTCCAGGGGATCGGCGCGGCCGGGCTCATGAGCATCAACAGCGCGCTGGTGCGCTTCACCTATCCGCACCGGCTGCTGGGGCGCGGGATCGGCCTCAACGCCGCGATCATATCCGTCTCGGCGGCGGTCGGGCCGACGATGGCCGCCGCCATCCTCGCGCGCGCGTCCTGGGAATGGCTGTTCGCGGTCAATGTGCCGATCGGTGTGCTGGCCATCGCCATCGGCTCGCGGGCGCTCCCCAGGACCGAGGGTTCGGGCCGACCGTTCGACTGGCTCGCGGCCGTGCTCAATGCGGTCGCCTTCGGCCTGCTGATCCTCGGGCTCGAAGGCCTCGCGCGGGAGGGTCTGCTGATCGGGCTGCTGCGGCTGGCCGGCGCGGCGGTCGCGGGTATCCTGCTTGCGCGGCGAGAGCTGCGGCGCATCGCGCCCCTGGTCCCGTTCGACCTCTTGCGGATCCCGATCTTCGGCCTGTCGGCGGCGACCTCGGTCGTCTCCTTCTCGGCGCAGATGATCGCCTACACGGTGCTGCCCTTCTATTTCCAGGAGATGCTGGGGCGCAGCCCCGTGGCCATCGGCCTCTTGATGACGCCCTGGCCGCTGACGGTGGCGGTGGCCGCGCCGATCGCCGGCCATCTCGCCGAGCGCCGCCCGGCGGGCCTTTTGGGCGGGATCGGGCTCGCGGTCTTCGCCGTGGGCCTGGCGCTGCTGTCGCGGGTCGGGCCGGGCGTCTCGGACTGGGGGATCTGCTGGCGGATGATGATCTGCGGCGCGGGCTTCGGCTTCTTTCAGTCGCCGAACAACCGGGCGATGGTCTCGGCGGCGCCGATCATCCGCAGCGGAGCGGCGGGCGGAACACTGGCGACCGCGCGACTGCTCGGCCAGACCTTCGGCGCGCTCGCCGCCGCCGTCTTCTTCAGCGTCGCGGGCACGCGCGCGACGCCGGCGGCG
>NZ_DATELG010000226.1:0-2655 GCF_035276905.1 Phenylobacterium sp.
GCCGCCGCATAGCGCGCCAGCTGAATGTCGCGCGCGGCGGCGACGCGCGCCGCGACCTCGGCCGAGCCCTCGGCCGGCGGCGGCAGGGCGAGGTCGGCGGCGGTCACCGGGGGGACCTCCACCTGCAGGTCGATGCGGTCCATCAAGGGGCCGGAGATCCGGCCCTGGTAGTCGGTCTGGCAGCGCGGGGCGCGCCCGCAGGCGCCGCGGCCCGGGCCGCCATGGCCGCAGCGGCAGGGGTTCATCGCCGCCACCAGCTGCACGCGCGCCGGATAGCGCACGTGAGCGTTGGCGCGGGCGACGACCACCTCGCCGGTCTCCAGCGGCTGGCGCAGCGAATCCAGCGCCTGGGTTCCGAACTCCGGCAGCTCGTCGAGGAACAGCACGCCGTTGTGCGCCAGGCTGACCTCGCCGGGCTTGGCCTTCGCGCCGCCGCCGGTGAGCGCCGCCATGCTCGCCGAATGATGGGGGCTGCGGAACGGCCGCGCGCGGCGCAGCTCGCCCTTGGCGATCAGGCCCGCCATCGAGTGCACCATCGAGGTCTCCAGCAGCTCCTCCGCCGTCAGCGGCGGCAGAATGCCCGGCAGGCGCTGGGCCATCATCGACTTGCCGGAGCCTGGTGGACCGATGAACAGCAGATTGTGGCCGCCGGCCGCGGCGATCTCCAGCGCCCGCTTGGCGTGCTCCTGGCCCTTCACCTCGCGCAGGTCGGGGACCCGCTCGCCGTCGAGGATCTCGCCGGGCTTCGGCGGCGACAGCGCCTGGACGCCGCGGAAGTGGTTGACCAGGGCGATCAGCGAGGGCGCGGCGATGATCGGCGTCTCGCCGGCCCAGGCCGCCTCGGGCCCGCAGGCCTGGGGGCAGATCAGGCCGAGCGCCATGCCCCCGACCGCCACCGCGGCGGGCAGGGCGCCGGCGACTGGCACGATCCGCCCGTCCAGCGACAGCTCGCCCATCGCCGCCCAGCCGTCGAGCGCGTCCGGCGGGATCACTCCCATGGCGGCCATCACCGCCAGGGCGATCGGCAGGTCGTAGTGGCTGCCGACCTTGGGCAGGTCCGCGGGCGCGAGATTGGCGATGATCCGCTTGCCGGGCCAGGCGAGGCCGAGGCCGGCGAAGGCCGCGCGCACCCGCTCGCGGCTCTCGGCCACCGCCTTGTCGCCCAGGCCCACGAGGATGAAGGCGGATTCGCCGCGGGTGAACTGCACCTCCACGTCGACGCGCACCGCATCGACCCCCTGGAAGGCCACCGTGACCACCCGCGCCGCCATGCCGTTTCCTCGTCAGCCTGTCAGGACTTATCCACAGGGCGCGATGGAACTCGCCGCTGAAGCGGGAACGAAGTTAGAACATAACACGAAAGTTGCAAGGCGAAGCTTGCGGGCGCTCAGCTGGCCGCGCGGATCGCCTCGATCTTCTCCCAGAGGATCTCGGCGGCGTCGACGCCGGTGAAGCGCTTCAAGGCGACCGCGCCGGTGGGGGAGGTGACGTTGATCTCGGTCAGGTAGTCGCCGATCACGTCGATGCCGACGAACAGCAGGCCGCGCCGCTTCAGCTCCGGCCCGATCGTGCGGCAGATCTCCAGGTCGCGCGGCGTCAGCTCCACCGGCTCCGGCTTGCCGCCGACCGCCATGTTGGAGCGGATCTGGCCCTTCTCCGGCACCCGGTTGATGGCGCCGACGCATTCGCCGTCGACCAGCAGGATGCGCTTGTCGCCCTTGGTCACGGCGGGGAGGAACTTCTGCAGGATGACCGGCTCGCGGCCGATCTGGGCGTGCAGCTCCAGGAGCGCGTCGAGGTTGGGGTCGTCCGCCAGCAGCCGCGTCACGCCCGATCCGCCGCGGCCGTTCAGCGGCTTCAGCACCACGTCGCCGTGGCGGGCGCGGAAATCGTAGATCTGCTGGCGGTCGAAGGTGATCAGGGTCGGCGGCTGCAGGTCGGGGAACTTGGTGACGAACAGCTTCTCCGGCGCGTTGCGCACCTCGACGGGGTTGTTCACCACCAGGGTCTTCGGGTGCACGGCTTCGAGCACGAAGGTGGTGTCGATGTAATGCATGTCGAACGGCGGATCCTGGCGCAGCAGGACGACGTCGAAGGCGGCCAGGTCGACCTTGCGCCAGTCGCCGAGGGTGGCGTGTTCGCCCCTCATCCGCTGCACTGTCACGTCGCGGCCGCGGGCGAAGGCGCGGCCGTCCTCCAGGGCGAGGGTCTCGGTGGTGTAGACGAACAGGCTGTGCCCGCGGGCCTGGGCCTGCTCCATCATCAGGAAAGTCGTGTCGGCCTCGATGTTGATCCCCTCGATGGGATCCATCTGCACGGCGACCTTCAGAGACATGGCGGGCTCCAGACAGCTAGCGTGCTGGATCTGAAGTTCGCTTGCATCTGGTCCAAGCGCCGGAGCGAACTTCAGATCCGAAAAGCACGCTAGAAAACAAATACTTGTCTAGTGTCCTTATCAATTCCGAAGTTCGCCCGAGTTCGCCACAGGCGCACACGAACTTCGGAATTGGGACACTAGAGCTAGCCAAATAGGGCCGCAGGCCCCGGGGCGCCAGCTAGTTCAGGCGCAGGCGCACCCGCTCGCGCTGGGCGCGGGCGGTCAGCGCGGCCCCGCCGTCGAGCGTCGTGGCCCGGGCGAGCGCCTCCAGCGCGCCG
>NZ_DATELG010000227.1:0-2518 GCF_035276905.1 Phenylobacterium sp.
GCGGCGGTCCCGCGTCCCTCCACCACGGTGCTGCTGGTCCGCGACTCGGCGGGCGGGCTGGAAGTGCTGATGGTGACTCGCGCCGACGGGTCGCACTACGGCTCGGCGATGGTCTTCCCGGGCGGAATCCTCGACGCCGAAGACGGCGACGAGGCCTGGCTGGAGCTGGCCGATGGCGCCGACGGCCTCGACGCGGCCGAGCGGGCCCGTCGCATCGCCGGCTTGCGCGAGCTCTACGAGGAGACCGGCGTCCTGCTGCTCGAGGCGCCCCTGCGCGCGCCGCAGGCGGCGGGCGAGGGGGCTTCCTTCCTGGAGGTGGTGCGCGGCTGCGGCGGCCGGCTCGACCTTTCGGCCATGGCCCCCTTCGCCCACTGGGTGACGCCGGAGGGCACGCCCAAGCGCTTCGACACTCACTTCCGCCTCTGCTGGCGCACGACCGAGACCACCGCCGTCTCCGACGGCCGCGAGACGGTCTCGGTCGAGTGGCTCCGGCCGGCTCAGGCCCTGGCGCTGGGCGCCTCGCAAGCCCGCAAGCTGCTCTTCCCGACCAAGTGCCAGCTCGAGCTGCTCGACCAATCCAGGACCGTGGCCAAGGCGGTCGCGGCGACGCAGGCGCGCCGGATCGTCCCGGTGACGCCCGTGCTCGACCGGCGTCCCGAGGGGCTCCACATGTCGATCCCGCCGGAGAGCGGCTATCCGGTCCGCGAGTTCTTCATGACCGGCGCGCCGCAATAGCGCCTCGTTAGCAGGATGCGACGCAGACGCCGCTGCGCTGTGGTGCCCCCTCCCGGGATCGAACCGGGACGCCATACGGCTCGCGATTTTAAGTCGCGTGCGTCTACCAATTCCGCCAAGGGGGCGGCGCGTTTAGCGGGAATACATGTTTCGGTGGCGTCGTGTCTCCATGCGATCTGGAAACATCGCGCCGCTCTCGCAGATGGCCTGGCTCGACGGCGCGCGGGCCCGCGCGTGGATGCTCGTGCTGGCCGCCACGACCTGGCCGCTGGCGGGGCTGTGGATCCTGCTGTCACGCCACGGGCTCGACCTGAACGGTCGGCCGATCGGCACGGACTTCATCGAATTCTGGTGCGCCGCGCGCCTCGTCCTGAACGGCGCGGGGACCGCGGCGCCTTACGACCACCGCCTGCTGGCGGCGCTCCAAACGGCGACGTTCAGCGGCGCCGACGTGGGTTACACCCCGTTTCCCTATCCGCCGATCTTCCTATTCGTCTGCCTGCCCTTCGGCGCGCTGCCCTATACGGCCGGCCTCGCCGCCTGGCTGGCCGCGACTGGCGCGGCCTATGTCGCGGCGCTGCGGCACTGGCTGGACTCGCTGCCAAACCGCAGCCTGGTCCTGCTGGTCTATCCGGGCGTGCTGGTGAACGCGGCCTGCGGCCAGAACGGCTTTCTCACCACCGCCCTGTTCGGCGCCGGCGCCCTGCTGCTGGCGAAGCGGCCCCTCCTGGCCGGCGCCTGCCTTGGCGCGCTCGTCGTCAAGCCGCATCTTGGCGTGCTCATTCCCGTAGCCCTGGTCGCCGCCCGCGGCTGGCGGACGATCGCCGGGGCCGCCGCGACCGTCCTCGCCCTGGTGACGGTTTCGGCGCTCGCCTTCGGCCTCGAGCCCTGGCGCCAGTTCCTAGACAGCATGCCTTTCGTATCGGCGATGGTGACGCGCGGGGCGCTTGAACCTGGCAAGGTGCAGAGCGCCTTCGCCGCCGCCAAGGTGCTAGGTGCGGACAACGCCGCAGCCTTTGGGTTGCAGGCCGTCTTCAGCGTCTGCGCGGGAGTCTCGCTGTTCCTGCTGGGCCGCAGGACGGGGCTTTCGCCGGCACTCGGCGCGGCGCTGGTGAGCGCGACGCTCGTCACTTCGCCCTACCTCCTGTCCTACGACCTGATGCTCGCCGCAATTCCCATGGCCTGGTTGTTCGCCGAGGGGCGGCGCACGGGCTTCCTGCCGTGGGAAAAGGCTGCGTTGCTCGCCGGTTTCGTGCTGCCGATGGTGTGTCTGGCGCTGGTGAGCGCCCGCATTCCGATCGCCCCACTCGTCCTCGCGGGATTGTACGCTGCGGTGTTCCGCCGCGCGTGGCGGACCTCGCCCGCCGATCGGCGAGAGACAGCGCGCGGCACGCGCGTAGGGCGGGGAAGTCTCGATCAAGCTGTGGGGCGTCAATCACGCTCGAGGCTTAGCGTCAACAATTCCCCACCCCTGACGGCTTCGCGGTAGTCCCCCTACTGCGCCGCCTGTTCCTGGGCGTAGCCGAGGTTCTCGTTAAGGCGTTCCAGCACGGTGATCGCGGCGTCGGGGACCGCCGTGCCGGGGATGAAGATCGCCGCCACGCCCATGTCGGTGAGCGCCTGGAAATCCTCTGGCGGTATCACGCCGCCCACCACCACCATGATGTCCGGACGGCCGAGCTTTGCGAGCTCGGCCTTGAGCTCGGGAACCAGCGTCAGGTGGCCGGCGGCGAGCGAGCTTGCGCCCACCACGTGGACATTCTCCGCCACCGCCTCGGCGGCG
>NZ_DATELG010000228.1:0-4618 GCF_035276905.1 Phenylobacterium sp.
CGGGCCCGACGCGGACGGCCGCGCCTGCGCCCGCCGCAGCGGCTCCCGCGCCTGCGCCCACGCCGCCCGCGCACTGAGCAGGCCGCCCGGCGCGAAAACTTGGCCCGGCGCCGGACGGCGGAAATTGCAGGATCGCCGCCATCCGCCTAGGTTGAGCTTAAGATTCTCTCATCGACTCGGCGGTCAGCACACATGTCCGATTCTTCGCAAGAACCGACGATGGAGGAGATCCTCGCCTCCATCCGGCGAATCATCTCCGAAGACGACGCGCCCGAGTCCAGCGCGAGCCCGGCCTCGCCGCCGCCCGGGGAGCCGCCGCCGCCCGCCCCGGCCGCCGACGAGCTGCCGATTCCCGAGGACGAGGATTTCGCCGCGGCCGCCGCCGCCGACTCCGCAGGCTTCGGCGACGACAGCGACGAGCTGGAGCTGACCGAGAAGGTCGAGACCCACGGCGACCTCGACATCTATTCCGCCCCGGCCGAGCCGCCGCCGGCCGCGCCCGAGGTTCCGGACATGGCCGGTCTGGTGAGCGCGCCGGCGGCCGCCGCCGCCGCCGCCGCATTCGGCCGGCTCAGCGGCAACATGGCCATGCCGGCCCCCGGCCGCACCCTGGAGGACGTGGTCCGCGAACTCCTGCGGCCGCTGCTCCAGCAGTGGCTCGACGAGAACCTGCCCGGCATCGTCCAGCGCGCGGTCGACGCCGAGGTCTCGCGCCTCGCCAGGGGCGGGTAGCGCAGCGCGCCTTAAGGCGAGCTGTCCCTCCCCATAAAGGGGCGGGAGGGCTTTCGCCTTCCCGTGCGGGAAGGTAAGGACCGCTGCACCTCGCCATGCTTGAAAAAACCTTCGACCCCAAGACCGCCGAGCCGCGCCTCTACGCCGCGTGGGAAGCCTCGGGCGCGTTCGCGCCGATCGACGATCCGGCCGCCGAGCCGTTCTCCATCGTCATCCCGCCGCCGAACGTCACCGGCTCGCTGCACATCGGCCACGCGCTGAACAACACCCTGCAGGACGTGCTGATCCGCTTCGAGCGGATGCGCGGCAAGGCGGCGCTGTGGCTGCCCGGCACCGACCACGCCGGCATCGCCACCCAGATGGTGGTGGAGCGCAAGCTCGCCCAGGAGGGGAACGTCGGGCGGCGCGACCTGGGTCGCGAGGCCTTCGTCGCCAAGGTCTGGGAGTGGAAGGCCGAGTCCGGCGGCCAGATCGTCAACCAGCTGCGCAGGCTGGGCGCCTCCTGCGACTGGAGCCGCGAGCGCTTCACGCTCGACGAAGGCCTCTCGGCGGCCGTCCGCAAGGTGTTCGTCGCCCTGCACAAGGAGGGGCTGATCTACCGCGACAAGCGGCTGGTGAACTGGGACCCGCACTTCCAGACCGCCATCTCCGATCTCGAGGTCGAGCAGCGCGAGATGGAGGGCCAGTTCTGGCACTTCGCCTATCCGCTGGAGGACGGCAGCGGCGAGATCGTCGTCGCCACCACCCGGCCCGAGACCATGCTGGGCGACACCGCGGTCGCGGTCCACCCGAGCGACGAGCGCTACAAGGACCTGGTCGGCAAAAAGGTGCGCCTGCCGATCGTCGGCCGGCTGATCCCGATCGTCGCCGACGAATACGCCGACCCCGAGAAGGGCTCGGGCGCGGTGAAGATCACCCCCGCCCACGACTTCAACGACTTCCAGGTCGGCAAACGCCACGGCCTGCCGATGATCAACATCCTCGACGACTTCGGCCGCATCAACGACGAGGCGCCGCAGGCCTACCGCGGCCTCGACCGCTTCGTCGCGCGCAAGAAGGTGGTCGAGGCGTTCGAGGCGGCCGAGCTGCTGCGCGGGATCGAGAAGGTCAAGAACACCGTGCCGCACGGCGACCGCTCCGGCGTCGTCGTCGAGCCCTACCTGACCGACCAGTGGTTCGTGAACGCCGAGGTGCTGGCGAGGGACGCCATCAAGGCGGTCGAGCAGGGCGACACCGTCTTCGCGCCCAGGCACTGGGAGAAGACCTACTTCGAGTGGATGCGCAACATCCAGCCCTGGACGATCTCGCGCCAGCTCTGGTGGGGCCATCGGATCCCGGCCTGGTTCGGCCCCGACGGCGCCGTCTTCGTCGAGGAGACCGAGGAAGAGGCCAAGGCCAAGGCGCGCCGGCACTACGGCCGCGACGAGCCTCTGCGCCAGGACGAGGACGTGCTCGACACCTGGTTCTCCTCGGCGCTCTGGCCGTTCTCGACGCTGGGCTGGCCGCAGAAGACTGAGGACCTGGCGCGGTTCTATCCGACCCACACCCTGATCACCGGCTTCGACATCATCTTCTTCTGGGTCGCCCGGATGATGATGCAAGGCATCCACTTCATGGGCGAGGCGCCGTTCAAGCGGGTGTTCATCAACGCCCTGGTGCGCGACGCCACCGGCGCGAAGATGTCCAAGTCCAAGGGCAACGTCATGGACCCCCTGGAGCTGGTGGACGAGTTCGGAGCCGACGCCCTGCGCTTCACCCTCACCGCCATGTCGGGGGCGGCGCGCGACATCAAGCTCTCCAAGCCCAGGATCGAGGGCTATCGCAACTTCGGCACCAAGCTCTGGAACGCCACCCGCTTTGCCCAGATGAACGGCTGCGCGCGGGCCGAGGGCTTCGATCCGGCCAAGGTTCAGGGCACGCTGAACCGCTGGATCGTCGGCGAGACGGTGCGCACGGCCACGGCGGTGACCGCGGCGCTGGCCGACTGCGGCTTCGACGAGGCGGCGAACGCGCTCTATCGCTTCATCTGGAACGTCTACTGCGACTGGTACGTCGAGCTGGCAAAGCCGATCCTCAACGGGACCGACGAGGCCGCCCGCGACGAGACGCGCGCCACCGCTGCGTGGGCGCTGGACGTGATCCTGAAGCTGCTGCATCCGGTGATGCCGTTCCTGACCGAGGAGCTGTGGGCCCAGACGGCGGGTCA
The DNA here is from genome assembly GCF_035276905.1 of Phenylobacterium sp. GTDB lineage: Bacteria > Pseudomonadota > Alphaproteobacteria > Caulobacterales > Caulobacteraceae > Phenylobacterium. Next base: position 2,939 of record NZ_DATELG010000228.1, read on the forward strand.
GGGCGCGCCGCGCGAGCATGCGGGCTTCCTGATGACCGCCCGCTGGCCAGAGCTGCCGGAGAGCCTGATCGATCCGGCGGCCGACGCCGAGATCGGCCTGATCATCGACGCCATCTCCGAGGGCCGATCGGTGCGCCAGGAGCTGAACGTGCCGCCCTCGGCGCGGCCGGCGCTGCTGGTGGTCGAGGCGACCGAGGCCCAGCGCGGCGTGCTGGCCGCCAGCGCGCCGCTGATCGCCCAGCTGCTGCGCGTGGCCGAGGTGAAGTTCGAGGGCGCCGCGCCCGCGGGATCGATCCCCTATGTCGTCGCGGGCGCCACCCTGGCGCTGCCGGTGGCCGAGTTCATCGACCTTGCCGCCGAGCGCGCGCGGCTGACCAAGGAGGTGGCTAGCCTCGGCTCCGAGATCGACAAGCTCGGCAAGAAGCTCGGCAACCCCGACTTCGTCTCCCGCGCCCCGGAAGAGGTGGTCGAGGAGAACCGCGAGCGCCTCGCCGAGGCCCAGGCCGCCAGGGCCAAGCTCGAGGCGGCGCTGGCGCGGCTGGGCGGGGCGTAACGCGGCAGGCGGCGTCTCCCTTGCCCCGCAAGCGCGCCGACAGCCTGCTGGTGGAGCGCGGCTTCTTCGAGAGCCGGGCCAAGGCGCGTGCGGCGATCGAGGCCGGCGGCGTGACGGCGGGCGGCCGCTTGGTCGCCAAGGCGTCCGACGCCATCGACGCGGCGGCGGAGATCGTCGCCGCTCCGGCGCATCCCTGGGTCGGCCGCGGCGCGCTGAAGCTGGTCCATGCGCTGGACGCCTGGCCGATCGCGGTGGCGGGAAGGGTGGTCCTCGACGTCGGCGCCTCGACCGGCGGCTTCACCGAGGTCTGCCTCGCGCGCGGCGCGGCGCGGGTCTATGCAGTCGACGTCGGCCGCGGGCAGCTGCATCCGTTGCTTCGCCGCGATCCGCGCGTCGTCTGCCTGGAGGCGACCGACGCCCGGGCGCTGACGGCAGCCTTGGTTCCCGTACCGCCGCGGCTCGTGGTCAGCGACGTCAGCTTCATCAGCCTGGAGAAGGCGCTGCCGGCGGCGCTGGCCCTGGCGGAGCCGGGCGCCGACCTGATCGCCCTGGTCAAGCCGCAGTTCGAGGTCGGGCCGGCCCGCGTCGGCAAGGGCGGCCTGGTGAAGGACGAGGCGGCGCGAGAGGATGCGCTGGCGGGCGTCGGCCGCTTCCTGGAATTCTCCGGCTGGACCGTGCAGGCCACGATCGACAGCCCCATCGAGGGCGGCGACGGCAATCGCGAGTTCCTGCTCTGGGCTCGGAAATCAGATGCTTCCCCAAATGAGGAGGATCAAGAAAAAGGCCGCCCGCGGGGAGGCGGGCGGCCAGTTTGACGCTCGAACTTGGTCTGAGATCAGTCGACGACCTGGTAGCGGCCGGAGCTGTCCTGGCAGACGCGCACGAAGCGCTTCTGGACGCGGCCGTCGGGCAGGTAGATCGGGCTCTCCGCCAGGGTGCAGCCGTCCGGCCCGACCGGGCGCTCGGCGATGCGGAAGCGCTCGCCGCGGCGGCCGTAGGCCCAGTGGGCGTCGTCGTCATCGTCATCGCGGCTGTAGTAGGCGGGCGCCGGGGGAGGCGGCGGCGGCGCGTAGTAGGCCCGCGGCGGCGGTGGCGGCTCGGGCGGGGGCGGCGGCGGGGCAGGGGCG
>NZ_DATELG010000229.1:0-10926 GCF_035276905.1 Phenylobacterium sp.
GAGGCCTGTGCCTGACCGTATCGAACAGCTCTGCATCGAAAAGGGCATGCGCATGACCGAGCAGCGGCGGGTGATCGCCCGCGTGCTGTCGGACGCCCACGACCATCCGGACGTCGAGGAGCTGCATCGTCGCGCCCATGCGGTCGATCCGCACATCTCGATCGCCACCGTCTACCGCACGGTCCGGCTGCTCGAGGAGAGCGGCATCATCACCCGCCACGACTTCCGCGACGGCCGCTCGCGCTACGAGGAGCAGACCGAGTCGCATCACGACCACCTGATCGACCTGAAGACCGGCAATGTGGTCGAGTTCGTCGACAAGGAGATCGAGGAGCTGCAGGAGGCCATCGCCAAACGCCTCGGCTACCGGCTCGTCGAGCATCGGCTCGAGCTCTACGCGGTGCCGATCGAGGACAAGTAGGCGCCCGCCGCCCGCTCCGCGGCTTCGCGATGACAGCCCCGACCCTAACCTGCAGAACTTGCACGGCGATCCCTCCGCCCCCATAACGCCGTCCATGTCCGGGAACGCGCCGCTCAAGCGCCTCTACATCAAGACCTACGGCTGTCAGATGAACGTCTATGACAGCGAGCGGATGGCCGATGTGCTGGCGCCGCTGGGCTATGGCGTGACCGATAGCCCGGAGGGCGCGGACCTGGTGGTGCTCAACACCTGCCACATCCGCGAGAAGGCGACCGAGAAGGTCTATTCCGAGCTCGGCCAGATCAAGCTGCTGAAACAGGACAAGCAGGCCGCCGGCGGAGCCATGACCGTCGCCGTCGCCGGCTGCGTCGCCCAGGCCGAGGGCGAGGAGATCCTGCGCCGCCAGCCGGCCGTCGACCTGGTGGTCGGCCCGCAGTCCTATCACCAGCTGCCCGAATTGATCGCCCGCGCCCACCGCGCCCGCGGCGAGCGGCTGGCCGCCGACTTCGCCCCCGACGAGAAGTTCGACGCGCTTACCGCCGAGCGCCGGCCCTCCGGCGTGTCCGCGTTCCTGACGGTGCAGGAGGGCTGCGACAAGTTCTGCACCTTCTGCGTCGTGCCCTACACCCGCGGCGGCGAGTGGTCGCGGCCGGCCGAGGCGATCGAGGCGGAGGCCCGCAGCCTGGCGGAGAAGGGCGTGCGCGAGGTCACCCTGCTCGGCCAGAACGTCAACGCCTATGCCGGAGACGACGGTCTGGCGGGCCTGGTCCGCCGGCTGGCGAAGATCGAGGGCCTCGATCGCATCCGCTACACCACCAGCCACCCGCGCGACATGGACGAGGCGCTGATCGCCGCCCATGCCGAGGTCCCGGAGCTGATGCCCTACCTGCATCTGCCGGTGCAGTCGGGTTCGGATCGGATCCTGAAGGCGATGAACCGGGCGCACACCGCCGAGAGCTATCTGCGACTGATCGAGAAGATCCGCAGCAGCCGCCCCGACATCGCCATCTCCGGCGACTTCATCGTCGGCTTCCCGGGCGAGCGCGACGCCGACTTCGAGGCCACTCTCGAGCTGGTGCGCGAGGTGGATTACGCCGGCGCCTTCTCGTTCAAGTACTCGCGCCGCCCCGGCACGCCGGCCGCCGCCCTGCCGGGCCAGGTGGACGAAGCGGTGAAGGACGCGCGGCTGGCGAGCCTCAACGCCCTGCTCGAGGCGCAGCAGCGGGCGTTCAACGAGCGCCAGGCGGGCCGCGTGTTGCCGGTGCTGTTTGAAAAGCTTGGCCGTCACTCTGGTCAAATCATCGGCCGCAGCCCCTATCTTCAGGCGGTGCACGCCACGGCGCCGGATCGACTGATCGGGCAGATCGTTCCCGTGCGCATCGAAAGCGCGGCCAGGAACAGCCTGTCCGGCGTTCTGGACCTGGAGACGGCTTGAGCCGAGCGCCCGAATTCCTGCCGATGTCCGACGCCGCGGTGCGCGCGGTGGCCGGCGCGAACAGCCGTCACGCGGCGCTGATCGAGGACGCCTTCGGCGTGCTGGTCGAGACTCCCGGCGGCGGCGTGTCGCTGAGCGGCGACGCCCGCGCCCGGGCGCAGGCGAAGAAGGCGGTGCAGGCGATCGCCGAGCGCGCCGACCAGGGCCTGGAGATCGCCGAGGCCGACGTCCGCGTCGCCATCGGAACGGCCCGCTCCGGCCATGCCGGACCCGGCGCCCTGCCGGTCGGCCGACGCGGCCAGGTCGCCCCGAAGACCGCCACCCAGGCCGAATACCTCCAGGCGCTGGCGGCGGACGACCTGGTCTTCGGCCTGGGCCCGGCCGGCACCGGCAAGACCTTCCTGGCGGTCGCGCACGGCGCGGGCCTTTTGCTGCGCGGCGAGGTCGACCGGCTGATCGTTTCGCGGCCGGCCGTCGAGGCCGGCGAGCGGCTGGGCTTCCTGCCGGGCGACATGAACGAGAAGGTCGACCCCTACATGGCCCCCGTCTGGGAGGCGCTGACCGACATCCTGGGCGCCGAGCAGCTGCGCCGCAGGCGCGAGAAGGGCGAGATCGAAGTGGCGCCCATCGCCTTTCTGCGCGGCCGGACGCTTTCCCATGCGTTCGTTATCGTCGACGAGGCGCAGAACGCCTCGCGCGCGCAGATGAAGATGGTGCTGACACGGATCGGCGAAGGCTCGCGCATGGCGGTGACCGGCGATCCCACCCAGATCGACCTGCCGAACCCGCAGGACTCCGGCCTTGCCCATGCGGTCGGCCTGCTGGAGGGGGTCAAGGGCATCGGCGTGGTGCGGTTCAGCTCCGAGGACGTGGTGCGCCATCCCCTGGTCGAGCGGATCGTGCGGGCCTACGACGCCGACGCCGCCAGACGCGGGCGCACGGTGTGATCGACGTCGAGATCGAGGAAGAGGCCTGGACCCGGGCGCTGCCGGAGGTGGAGGCGCTGGCGATGGCGGCGGCGCAGGCGGCGCTGAGCACGGCGCCGAACGCCCCCTCAGCCGGCCTCGCCATCCTCCTCGCCGACGACGAGACCGTCCGCGACCTCAACGCCCGCTTCCGCGGCAAGGACGGGCCCACCAACGTGCTCTCCTTTCCGGCGCCGGAGAACCCGGAAGGGCACCTCGGCGACATCGCCCTGGCGTACGGCGTCTGCGCGCGCGAGGCCCGCGAACAAGGCAAGCCGATCGGCCATCATCTGCAGCACCTGGTGGCGCATGGCGTGCTGCATCTTTTAGGATACGATCACATGAGCGATGATGAGGCCGAAGCTATGGAAGGCCTCGAGCGCGTCGTCCTGGCCGGGCTAGGGGTGCCGGACCCCTACCAGGCGGGCGGAAGGGACCATGACTGACCCCGACCCCTCAAGTAGCAACGACCCCCGGAACAAGGGCCGCGGGGTCATGGCTATCTTCAACAACCTTTTCCGCAAGGGCCACGCCGAGGGCGAGGTCCAGGCCGAGGAGCACGAGACGCCGGCGACCGGCGAACTGGTCAGCCACGCGCGGGAGTTCCAGGAGCTCACCGTCGACGACGTGATGACGCCCAGGGCGGACATCGTCGCGATCGAGCAGAGCGCCGGCTTCGCCGAGGTGACGGCCCGCTTCGTCGAGGCCGAGCATTCGCGGATGCCGGTCTACCAGGACACGCTCGACGAGCCGGTGGGGCTGGTCCACGTCAAGGACGTCTTCAAGCTCCTGGCGCGCAAGTCGGGCAAGCCGGCGCCGGGCGACCAGATCCTGCAGGACGGCCGGCGCATCCTGCGCAAGCTGCTCTTCGTGCCGGGCTCCATGCCGGCGCCGGAGCTGCTCGGCCTGATGCGCGCGAGACGCACCCACATGGCCCTGGTGATCGACGAGTTCGGCGGCACCGACGGTCTGGTGACGCTGGAAGATCTGCTCGAACGGCTGGTCGGCGACATCTCCGACGAGCACGACCTGGAGAGCGACCAGACTTTCGCGCCGATCGCCGAGGACGCCATGGGCTGGATCGCCGACGGCCGCGCTCCGCTCGAGGAGCTGGAGGCGGCCATGGGCGCCGGCGTCGATCTCGCGCCGCCGGACCTGGACGAGGAGATCGACACGGTCGCCGGCCTGGTCAACGCGCTCGCCGGCCGGGTGCCGCAGCGAGGCGAGCAGATCGAGCATCCCGGCGGCTTCGCCATCGAGGTCCTCGCCGCCGACCCGCGGCGGGTCAAGCGCGTGCGGGTGCGCCGCCAGGCCGAGCCCGCCGCCGGCGCTCCGGCCTGACGGGCGCCTCAGGCGTGCAGCGCGCAAACCCGTGGCCCGGGCGCGGCCTGGCTCTCCTGGCCGGGCTGGCGGCAGGCCTCGCCCATCCGCCGTTCGGCGTGCTGCCGGGGCTGCTCGGCTATGCGCTGATGCTGCGCCAGATCGAGGCTCCGGCGGAGCGGCCGCTGCGCCAGGCCTTCGGGCGCGGCTGGCTCGCCGGCCTCGGCTATTTCGCCGTCAGCGTCTGGTGGATCGTCGAGCCCTTCATGGTCGACGCCAAGAACCAGGGCTGGATGGCGCCCTTCGCCCTGGCGCTGCTGGCGGGCGGCCTCGCCCTCTTCTGGGGCGCGGCGTCCCTGCTGCACCGCGCGCTCAAGGCCAGGGGCTTTTGCCGGGTGCTGGTGTTCGCCGGCTGCTTGGCGCTCGCCGAATGGCTGCGCGGCCACGTCCTCAGCGGCTTCCCCTGGGACCTGCCGGGCGAGAGCTGGCGGGCAGGCTCCGCGCCCTCCCAGCTCGCCGCCCTGGTGGGGGTCTACGGCCTGAGCTGGATCACGGTGGCGATCGCCAGCGCGCCGGCGCTCTGGTTCGACGCCCGTCCCCGCCGTGATCGCGCGGCCGCGCTTGCCGCAGCCTTGGCGGCGCTGGCCGGCCTCTACGGCTTCGGCATTGTCCGGCTGTCGGGCGCCGCGCAGCCGTCGCCCTCGGCGCCGCTCGTGCGCGTGGTGCAGGCGGATATCGACCAGAAACAGAAGTGGCGGCCGGAGAACCTCAATCAGATCTTCGCCACCTACCTCGACCTCACCCGCCGACCGGGTCCGGCGCGGCCCGACATCGTCGTCTGGCCCGAAGGCGCTCTGCCCGCCGTGGTCGACGACCTGCTGGCGCCCGGCATGCCCTACGCCCCGCAGCTGGTCGCCGCGCTGTCGCCCGGCCAGACGCTCCTGATGGGCGCCAACCGCGCCGAGCCCGCCGGGGGCGGCCAGTACCGCTATTTCAACAGCCTGCTGGCTTTCCGCCGCGAAGCTGCGCGGCTGAAGATCACCGGGATCTACGACAAGCACCACCTGGTGCCGTTCGGCGAGTTCATGCCCCTGGCGCAGCTGGCGACCAGGGTCGGGTTCCGCAGCCTCGTCCACATGCCGGACGACTTCACCGCCGGGCCGCCGTCGCGCCCGCTCAGCCCCGAGGGCCTGCCGGCCGTCCAGCCGCTGATCTGCTACGAAGCGCTGTTCCCAGGCCTGACGCGGCGGGGCCCGGCGGCGCCGGGGCCGCGGCCGGCCTGGATCCTGAACATCTCCAACGACGCCTGGTTCGGCGTGACCAGCGGGCCCCTGCAGCATCTCAACCTCGCCAGCTACCGCGCGATCGAACAGGGCCTGCCGCTGGTGCGGTCCACCCCGACCGGCGTCTCGGCCGTCATCGACGCCTATGGCCGCGTCCTGCCCCGTGCCCGCCTGGGCCTCGGCGCGTTCGGAGTGATCGATGCGCCGCTGCCGCCGGCGCTCAAGCCCACGCCCTATGTCCGCTGGGGCGACGCCGGATTCTTGCTGATGGTTCTCGTTTCGATTGCCGTCGTCCTGCAGAATCGCCTTGGACGAGCATGACTTCTTGACGTAAAGCCGCGCCAGTGTCTCAAAGTTAACAAAGTCTTGACGCGGGGCTGCATGGACAAGGTCGCAGAATTCGACGCCGGTCCAAATCCGATCGATCGCCATGTGGGCCTGCGCATCCGGCTGCGGCGCAAGGAACTGGGGATCAGCCAGGAAAGGCTGGCCGAGACCATCGGCCTGACCTTTCAGCAGGTGCAGAAATACGAGCGCGCCGCCAATCGCGTCAGCGCTTCGAAGCTGTGGGAGGTGGCCCGCGCTTTGGAGACCAACATCGGCTATTTTTATGAAGGCCTGCCCACCGAGGGCGAGATGCGCCGCCGTTCCGGCCCGAAGCTGGAGGACTTCCTGCTGACGGCCGAGGGCATGGAGCTCGCCCGCTATTTCCCGCAGATCCCCCAGCAGGGGATCCGCCGCCAGATTTTGGAGCTGGTGCGCACCATGGCGGTGGAGCCGGAAGGCGGCTGACAGCAGCCGCCGCTTGGCGGGACATAAAGATTTCTTTATAGGCTTTTCGACCAACTCTTCGGACGCCGTCTCCGCGGCGCCTCTAGTCCCGGGAGCCTGTGCGTGAGCCGTTCCAGCTATATCTTCACCAGCGAGAGCGTGTCCGAGGGGCACCCTGACAAGGTGGCCGACCGGATCTCCGACACCGTCGTCGACGCCTTCCTCAGCGTCGAGCCCGAAGCCCGGGTGGCCTGCGAAACGCTGGTCACCACCAACCGCATCGTCCTCGGCGGCGAGGTCCGCGCCGGCCGGCCGGGCGGCTCCAAGGCCGAGAACAAGGCCCTGACCAAGGAGATCGTCAAAGGCCTGGAGCCCAAGATCCGCGAGGCGATCAAGGAGATCGGCTACGAGCAGAAGGGCTTCCACTGGTCCAAGGCCAAGTACGCCTGCTACCTGCACGAGCAGTCGGCCCACATCGCCCAGGGCGTCGACGCCAGCGAGAAGAAGGACGAGGGCGCCGGCGACCAGGGCATCATGTTCGGCTACGCCTGCGACGAGACGCCCGAGCTGATGCCGGCGACCCTGCAATACAGCCACAACATCCTGAAGAAGCTGGCCGAGGCGCGCCATTCCGGCGAGTGCATGCCGCTGGAGCCCGACGCCAAGAGCCAGGTCACCCTGCGCTACGAGGACGGCCGCCCGGTCGAGGTGCTGCAGATCGTCGTCTCGCACCAGCACAAGAAGCGCATCGGCCTGCACAGCGCCACGCCCAAGCGGCTCGAAGCGGTGATCCGTCCCTACGTCGAGAGCGTCTTCCCGGCCGGCCTGATCACCAAGAAGACCAAGTGGCACGTCAACCCGACCGGCCGCTTCGAGATCGGCGGTCCGGACGGCGACGCCGGCCTGACCGGCCGCAAGATCATCGTCGACACCTACGGCGGCGCCTCGCCGCACGGCGGCGGCGCCTTCTCCGGCAAGGACCCGACCAAGGTCGACCGCTCGGCCGCCTACGCCTGCCGCTACCTGGCCAAGAACGTCGTCGCCGCGGGGCTGGCGAAGAAGTGCACCATCCAGATCAGCTACGCCATCGGCGTGGCCAAGCCGCTGTCCTTCTACGTCGACCTGCACGACACCGGCGAGATCGACCCGGCCAAGCTGGAAGCCGCGCTGCCGGAGATGATCGGCGGGGCCACGCCGCGGGCGATCCGCGAGCATCTGGGCCTCAACCGGCCGATCTACGCCCGCACCGCCGCCTACGGCCACTTCGGCCGCCAGCCCGACAACGAGGGCGGCTTCTCCTGGGAGAAGACCGATCTCACCGACCAGCTGCGCACGCTTGCCTGAGTTAGCGCTGAAGCCTTGTTAAGTCCGGCGGGGTAAGGCTGGCGGGACCATGGTCTCGCTCTCGCCCCCGCTGGACGCCCGCCCCGCCTCGGTCGCCGTGCGCGCAGAGGCCACCACAGGCGATCAAGCCCCGTGGCCGCCGCAGCCTCAGTCCGCCGGCCCGGCGAACTGGAAGTCCATGTGCAGGCGGGTGAGCTTCAGGGCGGCGATCTTCCATTCGCCGTTCTGGCGCACCCAGCGCTCGTGGTAGTGGCCGTAGCCGGTGAGCGACCTATCCGGCCCCCAGACCACGCGGTCCTGCATCGGCCAGACCGCATAGGCCTCGTCGCCGTTGATGGTGATCTCCGGCAGGTGCACCTGGTGGGCGGTCTTGGCCGTCAGGATCGCGGCCTGCACGCTGGCGATCGCGGCGTCGCGGCCCCTGATCGGCGGCGGCCCGCCGCTGTCGCTGACGTCCAGCTCGCAGTCCTCCGTGAAGATTTCGCCGAAGCCGTCCCAGTCCTTGGTGTCGAGGGTGCGGCAGTAGCGGGCCTTGGCGTTGCAGATGGCCAGCCAGTCCTTGAACGTGTCCAGATCGCTCACGACGTCCTCCCAGATCGCCTCAGGTGGCCAGCCGTCCTCGACGGCGTTGCTTAACACCGTCGAGGCGACGAGCCGAGGCTGGGGGTAGGCTACCTGAAGCCGCTCGATAAGGTGCGCCGGATGGGTGCAGAAATTCTCATCACCGGCCATGGCGAGCCGCTTCGTGGCGCCGACAAGATCCGCGCCGACTTCGACAAGACGTATGACGCAGTCAGTTACGTGAACGAGGCGACCGTCGCCGGCATGGACATTTACACGTTGATAGGCGAGATCCAGCCGCTGGATCACTTCAAGATCGGCGAGTTCCACGGCAACTGCGTTGGGCAGTCCGGCCGATCTGCCCTAAGTATTCCAGGCGGTTTCTTTACGACGCTACGACAAGGACTTGGCCGCAGTGGCCGGCGGCGCGCAGAGAATTGCTGGGGTGGCCCGAGAAAAGCTGAATGGCGGGGCCGCGGCCCAGGCCCTACATCTGCTCGACGTGGCCTTGGGCGCGCAGCCTTCGAACCCCGACGCCCTGACTTCCAGGGCTTGAAGCGGCCGCGTCGCTGGCGCAAAGAGGACTCGCCACGTTAGATAGTGATTACTATCTAACCGACCCATACGAACGAACGGAAAGCGCCGTGGGGCAAAGACTGACCCATCTCCAACGCCTTGAGGCGGAAAGCATCCACATCCTGCGCGAGGTCGTCGCCGAGGCGGAGCGTCCGGTGATGCTCTACTCGGTCGGCAAGGACTCCGCCGTCATGCTGCATCTGGCGCGCAAGGCCTTCTATCCCTCGCCGCCGCCGTTCCCGCTGCTGCACGTCGACACCACGTGGAAGTTCAAGGCGATGTACGACCTGCGCGACCGCATGGCGCGCGAGAGCGGCATGGAGCTGCTCGTCTATCACAACCCCGAGGCCATGGAGCGCGGCATCAACCCGTTCGACCATGGCCCGCTGCACACCGACATGTGGAAGACCGAGGGTCTCAAGCAGGCTTTGGACAAGTACGGCTTCGACGCGGCCTTCGGCGGCGCCCGTAGAGACGAGGAGAAGAGCCGCGCCAAGGAGCGGATCTTCTCGTTCCGCTCTGCCAACCACCGCTGGGACCCGAAGAACCAGCGCCCCGAGCTTTGGCGGCTCTACAACGCCAAGAAGGCCAAGGGCGAGTCGATCCGGGTGTTCCCGATCTCCAACTGGACCGAGCTGGACATCTGGCAATACATCCACCTGGAGGACATCCCGATCGTGCCGCTCTACTTCGCGGCCGAGCGCCCGACCGTGGAGCGCGACGGCATGCTGCTGATGGTCGATGACGACCGCTTCCGGCTGAACCCGGGCGAGAAGCCGGTGATACGCTCGGTGCGCTTCCGCACGCTCGGCTGCTATCCGCTGACCGGCGCGGTCGAGAGCAAGGCCTCGACCCTGCCGGAGGTGATCCAGGAGACCCTCTTGACCACCACCTCCGAGCGCCAGGGCCGGGTGATCGACAAGGACGCCGGCGCGGCCAGCATGGAGAAGAAGAAGCAGGAGGGTTATTTCTGATGACCGACGCGACCCTCCGCCAATCTGGCCTCCCGAAAGCGGCCCAAGAGGCGGCCTACGAGTACAAGGCCGACGACCTGATCGCCCAGGACATCGACGCCTATCTGGAGAAGCACCAGCACAAGTCCTTGCTGCGTTTCATCACCTGCGGCTCGGTCGACGACGGCAAGTCGACCCTGATCGGCCGCCTGCTTTACGACTCGAAGATGATCTTCGAGGACCAGCTGGCGGCGCTGGAGGACGATTCCAAGCGCGTCGGCACCCAAGGCCAGGAGATCGACTTCGCGCTGCTGGTCGACGGCCTCGCCGCCGAGCGCGAGCAGGGCATCACCATCGACGTCGCCTACCGGTTCTTCGCCACCGAGAAGCGCAAGTTCATCGTCGCCGACACCCCCGGCCACGAACAGTACACGCGCAACATGGTGACCGGCGCCTCGACGGCGGACCTGGCGGTGATCCTGATCGACGCGCGCAAGGGCGTGCTGGTGCAGACCAAGCGCCACTCGTACCTGGCGCAGCTGATCGGCATCCGCAACATCGTGCTGGCCGTCAACAAGATGGACCTGATCGGCTACGACCAGGCCAGGTACGAGGCCATCGTCGAGGACTACCGCGCCTTCGCCGCCAGCATCGGCATCAAGGACTTCGTCGCCATGCCGATCTCCGGCTTCAAGGGCGACAACATCACCGCAGGGTCGGCCAACACGCCCTGGTACAAGGGCCCGGCGCTGATCAAGCACCTGGAGAGCGTCGAGCTCGACCAGACGACCGACCAGGCCAAGCCGTTCCGCATGCCGGTGCAGTGGGTCAACCGGCCGAACCTCGACTTCCGCGGCTTCTCCGGCCTGATCGCCAGCGGTGTGGTGAAGCCGGGCGAGACGGTGCGCGTCCTGCCCTCGGGCAAGACCTCGACCGTCACCCGCGTGGTCACCTTCGACGGCGATCTGCAGGAAGGCGTCGCCGGCCAGGCGGTGACCATCTGCCTCGCCGACGAGATCGACTGCTCGCGCGGCGATGTCCTGGCGGTCGCCGACAACCCGCCGGAAGCGGCCGACCAGTTCGAGACGACCATCGTCTGGATGGCCGACGAGCCGCTGCTGCTGGGCCGGCCCTACTGGCTGAAGCTCGCCACCCAGACGGTGACGGCCCAGGTCCAGGCGCCGAAGTACCAGGTCAACGTCAACACCATGGAGCACCTGGCGGCCAAGACGCTGGAGCTCAACGCCATCGGCGTGGCCAACCTGTCGACCGACAAGCCGCTGGTGTTCGAGCCCTA
>NZ_DATELG010000230.1:0-9970 GCF_035276905.1 Phenylobacterium sp.
AACTGCGACCGCGACTGCAAGGTGGCGGTCGAGCGCTCGACCGGGGCGAAGGTCGACATGGTCTGGCACGCCGACACCGCGCTGCCCGCCGGCCTCGACCTGATCGTGCTGCCAGGCGGCTTCTCCTATGGCGACTATCTGCGCTGCGGGGCGATGGCGTCGCTGTCGCCGATCATGCGCGAGGTGAAGGCGGCCGCCGAGCGCGGGGTGGCGACGGTCGGCATCTGCAACGGCTTCCAGGTGCTCTGCGAGACCCAGCTGCTGCCCGGCGCCCTCTTGCGCAACGAGAAGCTGAAGTACGTCTGCAAGCCCGTCGATCTGGAAGTGACCAACGCCCAGACCCGCTTCACCGCGGGCTACGCCGGCCGCCGCGAGGTGACCATGACCGTCGGTAACGGCGAGGGGAACTTCTTCGCCGACGAGGCCACGCTGGACCGGCTGGAGGGCGAGGGCCAGGTGGCCTTCCGCTACCTCGACAATCCCAACGGCTCGGCGCGCGACATCGCCGGCATCGTCAACGCCCGCGGCAATGTGCTGGGCCTGATGCCGCACCCCGACCGCGCCTTCGACGAGGCCCTTGGCTCGGCCGACGGGGCGATCCTGTTCCAGAGCGCGCTGGCGAGCGCGTAGCGCCCCCGCACGATCCCCGCTATTAGGCCCGCATGAGCGCCCAGCCTTCCAAGACCATGGCCGAATCGGCCGCCGAGTTCGGCCTGAAGCCCGACGAGTACCAGCTGATCCTGCGCCGGTTGAACCGCGAGCCGAACCTCGTGGAGCTGGGCGTCTTCTCGGTGATGTGGAGCGAGCACTGCTCCTACAAGTCCAGCAAGAAGCAGCTGGCGAAGTTCCCGACCAAGGGCCCCAAGGTGATCTGCGGCCCGGGCGAGAACGCCGGCGTCATCGACATCGGCGACAACCAGGCCTGCATCTTCAAGATGGAGAGCCACAACCACCCCTCCTACATCGAGCCCTACCAGGGCGCGGCGACGGGCGTGGGCGGCATCATGCGCGACGTCTTCACCATGGGCGCGCGGCCGGTGGCCCTGCTCAACGCGCTGCGCTTCGGCGCGCCGGAGCATCCGAAGACCAGGCGGCTGGTCAGCGGCGTGGTCGCCGGCATCGCCGGCTACGGCAACTGCGTGGGCGTGCCCACCGTGGCCGGCGAGACCAACTTCCACACCGGCTATGACGGCAACATCCTGGTCAACGCCATGTGCGTGGGCCTGGCCGACGCCGACAAGATCTTCTACTCGGCGGCCCCCGCGCCCGGCCTGCCGGTGGTCTACTTCGGCTCCAAGACCGGCCGCGACGGCATCCACGGCGCGACCATGGCCTCGGCCGAGTTCGACGACGCCTCCGACGAGAAGCGCCCGACGGTGCAGGTCGGCGACCCCTTCGCCGAGAAGCTGCTGATCGAGGCCACGCTGGAGCTGATGGCGTCGGGCGCGGTGGCCGCGATCCAGGACATGGGCGCGGCGGGCCTCACCTCCTCGTCGGTCGAGATGGCCGGCAAGGGCGGCGTCGGCATCGAGCTCGACCTGGACTGCGTGCCCCAGCGCGAAGTGGGCATGAGCGCCTACGAGATGATGCTGTCGGAGAGCCAGGAGCGGATGCTGGCGGTCCTCAAGCCCGGCCGCGAGGCAGACGGCTACCGCATCTTCGAGAAGTGGGGCCTGGACGCGGCGGTGATCGGCAAGACCACCGACACCGGCCACATGGTGCTGAAGCACAAGGGCGAGGTCGTCGCCGACGTGCCGCTGGCGCCGCTGTTCGACGACGCCCCGCTCTACGACCGGCCCTGGGTCCAGCCCAAGCTGCAGGCCCGGGTGACCGCGGCCGACGCGCCCGCGCCGGCCGACTACGCCGAGGCGGTGGTCAGGCTGATGAGCGCCCCCGACATGGCGTCGAAACGCTGGATCTGGGAACAATACGACCGCCACGTGATGGCCGACACCCTGGAGGATTCGGCCACCGGCGCCGACGCCGGCATCGTCCGCGTGCACGGGACCAGAAAGGCCCTCGCCGTCACCTCCGACGTCACCCCGCGCTATGTGCTGAACGACCCCTACGAGGGCGGCAAGCAGGCGGTGGCCGAGGCCTGGCGCAACCTGATCGCCGTCGGCGCCGAGCCGATCGCCATCACCGACAACCTCAACTTCGGCAACCCCGAGCGGCCGGAGATCATGGGCCAGATCGTCCGCGCCACCGACGGCATGGCCGAGGCCTGCGCCGCCCTCGACTTCCCGGTCGTGAGCGGCAACGTCAGCCTCTACAACGAGACCAACGGCGCGGCCATTCCGCCGACCCCCACCGTCGGCGGCGTCGGCCTGATCGGCGAGAGCGCGCGCCACGCGGACTTCTCCAGCCTGAAGGCGCAGGACGCCCTCGTCCTGATCGGCGAGACCAAGGGCGAGCTCGGCGCCTCGATGTACCTGCGCGAGGTGCTGGGCCGCGAGGACGGCGCCCCGCCGCCGGTCGACCTTTCGGTGGAGAAGCGCAACGGCGAGCTGGTGCGCAAGCTGATCCAGGACGGCGTCACCGGCACGGTCCACGACCTCGCCGACGGCGGCCTCGTCGCCGCGGCCGCGGAGATGGCGCTGGCCTCCAGGGTCGGCGTCACCCTGACGCTCGCGGACGGGGCGGCCCACGCCCAGCTCTTCGCCGAGGACCAGGCCCGCTACCTGCTCGCGGCCGCCGATCCGGCCCCGATCCTGGCCGCCGCCCAGGCCGCCGGCGTCCCCGCCGCCGTGATCGGCAAGGCCGGCGGCGAGGCGCTCGCCGTCGACGGCCTCTTCAGCCTGCCGCTGGCCCGCCTGCGCCAGGCCCACGAGGGCTGGATGCCCAGGTACATGGACTGAGAACGCCCCCTTGCGCCTATCGAGCGCTTCCATAACCGGAGCCTGCCCATGCCGATGCCGATCGAAGCGCTCGAAGCCGCCCTGCGCGAGGGCTTTCCCGACGCCCAGATTCAGGTCGACGACCTCGCCGGCGACGGCGACCACTACCGGGCGCGGATCGTCTCGGCCGCCTTTGCGGGCCTGACGCGGGTGAAGCAGCACCAGCTTGTCTACGCAGCCCTCAAGGGCAAGATGGGGGGCGAGCTGCACGCGCTGGCGCTGGAGACCTCCGCCCCCGCCTGACGCGGCCTTGCGTCCGCTTGACCCAGGCGGGTCCCCTCCCTAGCTCTTGCCCGTGAGTTTCTACGCCGAAGGGGCGATCCATGACCGAAGCTGCGACCACCGATCCCGTCCACGACTTCATCGCCAAGGCGGTGGCGGACCACCCGGTGATCCTCTTCATGAAGGGCGTGCCGGACCAGCCGCGCTGCGGCTTCTCCGCCGCGGTGGTGCAGATCCTCGACCAGCTTGGCGTCGAGTACGTCGGCGTCGACGTGCTGCAGAGCGAGCCGCTGCGCGAAGGCGTCAAGCGCTTCTCCGACTGGCCGACGATCCCGCAGCTCTATGTGAAGGGCGAATTCGTCGGCGGCTGCGACATCGTCCGCGAGATGTACTCGAGCGGCGAGCTGCAGTCCTTCCTCGAGCAGCAAGGCGTCTCCGCCCAGGAGGGCTGAGCCCTGCGAAGTTGGGGGAGACGGCCGCTATCGATCGGACCAGCCGAGCTCGACCGTCCGATAGCGCTCGACCGTGACCTTGCCGCTGGCGCCGTCGACGGTCACCAGGTGCCCGTTCAGCGAGGTCTCCGGCCAGCGGGTGATGACGATCCAGACGTCGCCTTGCCGGCGGGCGTCGACCACCTGCTCATCGAGGTGCGCGGCCCTGAGCGCCCGCTGGGCGATCTCGCTGGCCTCCAGCGGGGTGCGGACCGGCCCGGAGTGCGCCGGCCGCCCGCAAGCCGCCAGCAGCACGGCCGCCGCCAGCAGGCCCAAGGACGGGGCGCGTCCCGCCATCCCGATCAGGCGACCGCGGCCTGGATCTGCACCGAACGGAGGTAGGCCAGCCGGTGCTCCAGCACGCTGTGGGGCCCGCCGTGCTGCGGCTTGGCAGGATCGCCGCCGCTGGCCTCGCGCAGTTCCCGCTCCGCCCGCGCCACATGGTCCTGGACGACCGACGGGTCGATCCGCTGCACCATCCGCAGGAGATCCATCAGCAGGGCGGCGTGCACCGCGGAGTCGTGCGCCACCATGCTCAGTTGGGCTTCGCCGTGGTCAGACATTTCAGGCCTCACAGTTCACGAGCCCAGTATGTCTCCAGACGGCGTCCGGCGACGCCGCGCACGAACAAATGATCGCGTCGAAGCGAGGCCAGTTTCCTCCGACGAATTCAACTCAATGCGCGCTCGCCTCAAGGAACAGCGAGCGCCGCAGCATGTGGGAGCATTCGCACGCCCGCTGTTTCAACTGGTCGGCCGCCAGGATGCCGATCCGTCCCCTGGCCACCTCCACCAGCCCCTCGGCCTTCAGCCGCTGCAGGGTCGGATTGAGCGCCGTGCGCTGAAGGCCGAGCCCGCTGGCGAGTTCCTCCTGCGAGAGCCGGATCTCCGTCCGGCCGAGCAGGTCGGCGGCGGTGGTCAGCCAGCGCGAGACTCGCTGCTCGGCGCTGTGCATGGCGTTGCACACCCCGCCCAGCATGGCGTAGCCCATCTGCGCGAAGGCGAAGACCTTCAACTGCCGCTCGACCACTTCCGACGTGCGCATCGCCGCGAGCAGCTTGGACAACGGGATCGACCAGGCGTGGCCGTCGGTCAGGCAGACGTAGCGCGTGAGCGAGCTGTGGAAGCCGAGCGTGGCCACGACGCCCACCGCGTTCGTCCGGCCGATCAGCGTGCACTCGAGCTGATGGCCGCTCGCCAGGATGGCGCGCGCAGAAACGAGGCCGTAGGTCGGAAAATAGACCCGATCGACCTCCTCCCACTGATCTTTGAGCACTTGCCCAGCTTGGAATGGCTCCAGGCTAAGGTGGGGCTTCAGTTGATCTAGATCAGCCTCAAACGAACGAAGAACTAAATTTCTACCCGGCACGAGACCACCGAAAACACGACCAACCCGCCAGGTTCGACCTTCTGTTCCAGGCCTGGGCCTGAGTCTGTCCACGGGCCGACACTTCGTCCGGCCCCTGAACTGAACGAGAAGACCTGCATGCGCGGTTGGGCCGGTCTTCGGCCCAGACAGCAAAAAGGCCCCGGATTCGCTCCGGGGCCCTTTACATTTGTTAATGTCGTCCGGCGTCTTAGGACGCGTAGAACTCGACGACCAGGTTCGGCTCCATCTTCACCGGGTACGGCACCTCGGCCAGTTCCGGCGCGCGGACGAAGGTGGCGCTCATCGCCTTGGCGTCCACGGTGATGTAGTCGGGGGTGTCGCGCTCCGACGAGCCCAGGGCTTCCAGCACCAGGGCCATGTTGCGCGAACGCTCGCGCACCTGCACCACGTCGCCCGCCTTCACGCGGTAGGACGGGATGTTGACGCGCTTGCCGTTCACCAGCACGTGGCCGTGGTTGACGAACTGGCGGGCCGCGAACGGGGTCGGGACGAACTTGGCGCGGTAGACGATGGCGTCCAGGCGCGACTCCAGCAGCGCGATCAGGTTTTCCGAGGTGTTGCCCTTGCGGCGGGCGGCTTCCTCGTAGATCCGGCTGAACTGCTTCTCGGTCAGGTTGCCGTAGTAGCCCTTCAGCTTCTGCTTGGCGCGCAGCTGCAGGCCGAAGTCGGAGACCTTGGACTTGCGACGCTGGCCGTGCTGGCCGGGACCGTAGGCGCGCGAATTGATGGGAGACTTCGGGCGACCCCAGATGTTTTCGCCCATCCGGCGGTCGAGTTTGTACTTGGCGCTGTGGCGCTTGGACATGCCTATCTCTTCACTTCGATACGGCCCGGCGCGCCTTTAGGAAAAGGCCCGCGATTGCAACGGCGGCGTCCGCATCAACCCGTCATAGGCTCCGGCCCGCAAGGCCCAGGGCCTGGCGGCGGAAGGGGGCGTATATGCCGGCCGCTCTTTTCGGAGTCAAGCCGAGGCTGCGCCGTCCGCTGGCCGCGAGCCTTGGAACATCCGCCATTTCCAGTCGCCGCCCCGCGGCTCCAGCACGCCGGCCAGCCGGTAGGGTGCGCGCGTCTCGCCGGAGTCGGTCTTTTGGACCAGCTCGCCGTCGGCGTGGATCCAGGCGACGTCGCCGCAGACCGAGACGTCGACCTCGCGCCAGGAGAAGGAATGCGCCTCGGGCTTGGCGAACAGCTGCTCGAAGAAGCCCTCGATCTGCATCGGGCCGCGGGCGCGCTCCTCCGGCCCGGGGCCGATTAGCAAGGTGTCGGGCGCGTCGATGAATTCGTCGAGGATGGAGAGGTCGCGCCGGCTGAGCAGGCCGTTCAGGCGGATCAGCGCCAGCCGCACCCCACGTTCGGCGATCGACCGCGGCGGCGCCAGCACCTCGCGGCCGAAGCCGAGCACCATCAGAAGCGCCGCGCCGGTCGCCAGGCTTCGTGTCGAAAACGCCATCTAACTCTCCTGCCCGCGTCCTTGATCGCCGACTGCGCCGCGCGCCGCAAGACCGGCGGTCCTAATTCGCCATGCGCTGAGCAAGCGCCCTGAAGCTCGTCACACCGCCTCCTCGCCCCGCCAGAGCATTCGGCGAACCGCCGAACTTCGGCGGCGAATGGTCTAGCCGGCGCCCTTGCGGGCCAGCTTCTCCAGCACCTTGCCGCGCCCGCGCGACAGCGCGGTCACCACGCCGCGGAACGTGCGAACCTCCTGGTCGGTGAACCGGGCGCGGCCGAGCGCGGCGCGCAGGTTCTGCACCATCGAGGGCGTCTTCTCCGGCGGATGAAAGAAGCCGGCGGCGTCCAGTTCCCGCTCCAGGTGCTCATAGAGCCCCAGCAGGGCCGCGGCCTCCGCCGGCGCGGCGCCTTCGCGGAAGTTCGGCGGCGGGGCGTCGAGCGCGGCGGTCCACCACTCGTAGCCGTTCACCGCCACCGCCTGGGCGAGGTTGAGCGAGCGGAACTTCGGATCGATCGGGATGGTCACCACCGCCTGGCAGAGCGCGATGTCGCTCGTCTCCAGCCCGGCGCGCTCGCCGCCGAACAGGAGGCCGGTGCGCAGGCCCTCGGCCGCGGCCTGGCGCAGGTCCGCCGCCGCCCGGCGCGGCGTCAGCACCGGCAGCTGCAGCTCGCGCGGCCGCGCGGTGGTGGCGTAGACCAGCTGCAGGTCGCCGATCGCCTCGGCCACGCTCTGGAAGACCCTGGCCTCGTTCAGCGGCCAGTCGGCGCCCGAGGCCGAGGCCCAGGCGCGGTCCTGCGGCCATCCGTCACGCGGATTGACCAGGCGCAGCTCCGAGAGGCCGAAATTGGCCATCACCCGGGCGACCGCGCCGATGTTCTCGGCCAGTTGCGGGGCGGTGAGGATGACCACCGGGGTCGCGAGGAAGGCTTCGGCCATGCGGCGTATAGAGGAGGCCGCGGCGGCGAAGGCAAGCCCCGGCCGATCGCCTCCGCGCGAAGCTGACAAAGGTTACGAAATCGCCGGCTTGAGCTTGCGTCGGCCCGTTTGGCCGCTATACGGCCCTCGAACGAAATCCGTCTGGGAGCGCCCTGTGGCCAAGATCAAAGTCGCCAACCCCGTCGTCGACATCGACGGCGACGAGATGACCCGCATCATCTGGAAGCTGATCAAGGACAAGCTGATCTTCCCGTTCCTGGACCTCCAGATCGATTACTACGACCTGGGCATCGAGCATCGCGACGCGACCGAGGACAAGGTGACCGTCGACGCCGCCGAGGCGATCAAGCGGTACGGCGTGGGCGTGAAGTGCGCGACCATCACCCCGGACGAGGCGCGGGTGGAGG
Organism: Phenylobacterium sp.; assembly: GCF_035276905.1. GTDB lineage: Bacteria > Pseudomonadota > Alphaproteobacteria > Caulobacterales > Caulobacteraceae > Phenylobacterium. The sequence goes on from NZ_DATELG010000230.1 coordinate 7,793, forward strand.
AGTTCAAGCTCAAGAAGATGTGGAAGTCGCCGAACGGCACCATCCGCAACATCCTGGGCGGGGTGGTCTTCCGCGAGCCGATCATCTGCAAGAACGTGCCCCGGCTGATCCCGGGCTGGACCCAGCCGATCGTCGTCGGCCGTCACGCCTTCGGCGACCAGTACCGCGCCACCGACTTCGTGGTCCCGGGCAAGGGCAAGCTGAAGATCAGCTGGGAAGGCGAGAACGGCCAGAAGATCGAGCACGACGTGTTCGACTTCCCCGGCGGCGGCGTCGCCATGGGCATGTACAACCTCGACGAGTCGATCCGCGAGTTCGCCCGCGCCTCGCTGGCTTACGGCCTGAACCGCAACTACCCGGTCTATCTGTCGACCAAGAACACCATCCTCAAGGCCTATGACGGGCGCTTCAAGGACATCTTCCAGGAGGTCTACGAGACCGAGTTCGTCGAGCGTTACAAGGCCGCCGGCCTGACCTACGAGCACCGCCTGATCGACGACATGGTCGCCTCGGCGCTGAAATGGTCGGGCGCCTTCATCTGGGCCTGCAAGAACTACGACGGCGACGTGCAGTCCGACCAGGTCGCCCAGGGCTTCGGCTCACTGGGCCTGATGACCTCGGTGCTGGTCACGCCGGACGGCAAGACCATGGAGGCCGAGGCCGCCCACGGCACCGTCACCCGGCACTTCCGCCAGCACCAGCGGGGCGAGAGCACCTCGACCAACTCGATCGCCTCGATCTTCGCCTGGACCCGCGGCCTGGAGCATCGCGCCAAGCTCGACGGCAACGAGGCGCTGGCCAAGTTCGCCCAGACGCTGGAGAAGGTCTGCGTCGACACCGTCGAAAGCGGCGCGATGACCAAGGACCTCGCCCTGCTGGTCGGCGACGAGCAAGGCTGGCTGACCACCGAGGGCTTCATCGACAAGGTCGCCGAGAACCTCGAAAAGGCGCTGCAGCCGGCCTGACCCGCACGCCAAGCCGCCGAGATCACGCCCGCCGCGGGAGACCGCGGCGGGCGTTTTCATTGCGGGGATGGCCCGCCCGCCGGGGGGCGTCATGGTGGACGCGGCGGCAACCATGCTTCTTAAGCCGCCGATAAGCCCCCGCCCTTCCATTTGCCCGCCCGCGGCGGTTGAAGGCCGCCTCCGGCATGCGGCGAGGTACGATGGTGATGGACGACGAGCGCCAGACCAGCTGGCGCACCCACTGCCTGCGGATGGCCGAGGCCACCCACGCCCTCGCCGACCGGTGCGAAGACCGGAAGATGATCGCAGCCTACGTCGCCCTCGCCGCCCAATGGATCAACATGTCCGCCCGTTCGCCGGCCTGGCCGAACTGGGACGAGCGGGAGACCAGAAGCTAGGCGAAGGCTCTGGGCCCTTGCATGGCGGACGGCGGACCCGCAGAGTCCGACGGCCACGGCGCAAGGGAGTTCGCATGATGGACCAGGCCGCCCCCGCATCGTCCCTTCATCCGCCCCGTCACTACCCGACGCCCGCCGCCAAGTGCGCCGACCTGGTGGTGCACGTGGTGGGCCTGACGCTCGCCCTGGTCGGCGGCGTGGTGCTCCTGGTGCTGGCGGTGGGCGCGCATTCGATCAGCAAGACGGTCGGGGTTGCGATCTACGCCGCGGGCCTCCTGGCGATGCTGGCCTTCTCGACCGCCTACAACTTCGCCAAGCCCGCCTACCGGCCGGCGCTGCGAAGGCTCGACCACGCCGGGATCTTCCTGATGATCGCCGGCTCCTACACCCCCTTCACCACCTCGAACCTGACGGGCGCCTGGGCCTGGGGGATGACCGCCGCGGTCTGGAGCATCGCCGCGCTGGGCGCCTTCGGGAAGATCTTCCTGCCGATGCTCGATCGGCGGTTCTGGGTGGCGGTCTACCTGGTGCTGGGCTGGCTGGTGTTGGTGGCGCTGAAGCCGATGATGGCGACGACGGCGGGCCTGGCCATGGCGCTGCTGGCGCTGGGCGGCGTGCTCTACTCCACCGGCGTGATCTTCTACCTGAACAAGCGGCTGAAGTACGCCCGCGCCATCTGGCACGGCCACGTGGTCGCCGCCGCCGGCGCCCATTGGGCGGCGGTGCTGCTGGGCGTCGTGCTGGTCGCGCGCTGAGCCGCGCGGGCGGGCGCCGAACGCCCCTCAGCCGGCGATCGCCGCCTTCACCGCCGCCAG
>NZ_DATELG010000231.1:0-2569 GCF_035276905.1 Phenylobacterium sp.
CCATGGATTTCAATCTCACCGAAGATCAGCGCGCGATCCAGGACATGGCGGGCGCATTTGCGGCGGCCGAGCTTGCGCCGCACGCCGCCCGCTGGGACGAGGAGAAGATCTTCCCGATCGAGGCGCTGCGGGCGGCCGCGGCGCTGGGGCTGGCGGGGATCTACATCGCCGAGGACCTTGGCGGCTCGGGGCTTGGGCGGATGGAGGCCTCGCTGATCTTCGAGGCGCTGTCGTACGGCTGCCCGACGACCGCGGCGTTCCTGTCGATCCACAACATGGCCGCCTGGATGATCGACCGCTACGGGGACGAGGCGCTGCGCCGGCGGTTCGTGCCCGCCCTGACCACCATGGAGACGGTGGCCAGCTACTGCCTGACCGAGCCGGGGGCCGGCTCCGACGCCGCCTCGCTGGCCACGCGGGCGGTGAAGGACGGCGAGACCTATGTGCTGAACGGGACCAAGGCGTTCATCTCCGGCGGCGGGGTCTCGGACCTCTATGTGGTGATGGCCCGCACCGGCGGGCCGGGGCCGAAGGGGATCTCGGCCTTCGTGGTCGAGAAGGGAACGCCCGGCCTGTCGTTCGGGGCCCAGGAGAAGAAGCTGGGCTGGAACGCCCAGCCGACCGCGCAGGTCAACTTCGACGATTGTCGCATTCCAGAGGCCAACCGCATCGGCGCCGAGGGCGCCGGCTTCCGCTTCGCCATGGCCGGGCTCGACGGCGGGCGGATCAACATCGCCTCCTGTTCGCTGGGCGGGGCGCGGTTCGCGCTCGACACCGCCAAGGCCTACCTGGAGACCCGCAAGCAGTTCGGCCAGCCGCTGAAGGAGTTCCAGGGCCTGCAATGGCGCCTCGCCGACATGGCCACCGAGCTCGACGCGGCCCAGCTGATGGTGCGCCGGGCGGCCTTTTCGCTGGACGCCAAGCTGCCTGAGGCGACCCAGCACTGCGCCATGGCCAAGCGCTTCGCCACCGACGTCGGCTTCGAGGTCGCCAACCAGGCGCTGCAGCTGCACGGCGGCTACGGCTACCTGAAGGACTATCCGCTGGAGCGGATCGTGCGCGACCTGCGGGTGCACCAGATCCTCGAAGGCGCCAACGAGATCATGCGCGTGATCACCGCGCGCGAGATGTTCCGGCAATAGCGGGGCGCGGCCCGGGAGCGAACGCGTGAGGGAAGAAGCCGAAGTCCTGGTGCGGATCGAGGGCAAGGTCGGGCGCCTGACGCTCAACCGGCCCCAGGCGCTGCACGCGCTGACGCTGGACATGTGCCGGCTGATCACCGAGGCGCTGCTGGCCTGGCAGGGCGATGCGGGCGTGGAGCTGGTGCTGATCGACCATTCCGGCGAGCGCGGCTTCTGCGCCGGCGGCGACATCCGCGCGCTCTACGACAGCGCCGCCGAGGGCGGATCGGCGGCGCGCGAGTTCTTCTTCACCGAGTACCGGCTGAACGAGCTGCTGTTCCGCTATCCCAAGCCGGTCTGCGCGATCATCGACGGCGTGGTGATGGGCGGCGGGGTCGGCCTCGCCATGCCGGCGCGCTTCAGGGTGGCGAGCGAGCGGACCACCTACGCCATGCCGGAGACCGGGATCGGCCTGTTCCCCGACGTCGGCGGCGGCTGGTGGCTGCCCAGGATGCCCGACCACATCGGCATGTGGCTGGCGATGACCGGGGCGCGGATCAAGGCCGCCGACTGCCAGCTGGTGGGGGTGGCCACCGACTATGTGGAAAGCCGCCGGCTGGCGGAGCTGAAGGCCGCCGTCGTCGCCGATCCGGCGGCGATCGAGCGCCTGCTGACCGAGTTCGAGGGCGACGCCGGCCGCCCGCCGCTGGCCGCCCACCAGGACGAGATCGCCCGGATCTTCTCGCTCGACAGCGTCGAGGCGATCGCCGGCGCCCTGACGGCCGCCGAGACCGACTGGGCGCGCGAGCAGCTGGCGGTGCTGGCCGCCAAGTCGCCGCAGACCCTCAAGGTCGCCTTCCGCCAGCTGCAGCTCGGCGCGGGGCTGAAGAGCTTCGCCGCGAACATGGCGATGGAGTACCGCATCGCCTCGCGCGTGGTGCTCCGCCCCGACTTCCGCGAAGGCGTCCGGGCGGTGATCGTCGAGAAGGACAACGTCCCGAAATGGCGGCCGGCGAGCCTCGAAGACGTCGGCGAGCCCCTGCTGGACGAAATTTTTGCGCCCCTTCCCGCCGCCGAGGAGTGGTCGCCGCTGCCGTAAGTCCCCATGTTGCGTGACGATGACTGGGGCTGGGAGGTCTGGGATGCCACGCAAGCGGATGATCGCGGCGGCTTTGCTGCTCGCGGTGGGATTGGCCGGAAGCGCGTCGGCGGCGCTCCATGGGCGCAGGAACTTTCCGGCCGACTTCGCCGGTGCGATCGCCGACCCGAACAGGCCCGCGGCGGATGTGGCGAGAGACGCCAAGCGCAAGCCCGCCGAGCTGCTGGCCTTCGCCGAGCTGAAGCCCGGCCAGGTGGTGGGCGAGCTCTTGCCCGGCGGCGGCTACTTCACCCGGCTGCTGTCGAAGTCCGTGGGCCGCCAGGGCCACGTCTACGCCGTGATCACCGAG
>NZ_DATELG010000232.1:0-8812 GCF_035276905.1 Phenylobacterium sp.
CCGACCTACCTGAAGGACCGCGCGGCGCTGATCGGGCCGACCGCCGCCCAGTCGGTCGCCGCCGGCAAGCCCCCCGGCGCGCTGGCCTTCGGGCCGGACCGCACACAGGAACCCGGCGGCACCAGCCACGTCGTCATCGTCGACGCGCAAGGCGACGTCGTCTCCATGACCACCACGGTGGAGAGCGTCTTCGGCTCCGGCCGGATGGCCGGCGGCTTCTTCCTCAACAACCAGCTGACCGACTTCTCCTTCTCGCCGAAGGACGCTGACGGCGCGCCCGCCGCCAACGCCGTCGCCCCCGGCAAGCGGCCGCGCTCGGCGATGAGCCCGACCATCGTCCTCGACCGCCAGGGCCGCTTCGTCGCCGCCATGGGCTCGCCGGGCGGACCGGGGATCATCGCCTACGACCTGAAGACCCTGGTCGGCCTGCTGGACTGGAAGCTGTCGATGCAGGCGGCGATCGACCTGCCGAACCTGATCGCGCGCAAGGACGTCTACGACGCCGAGGTCGGCAAGTTCGCGCCGGGCGTGGTCGCCGGCCTGGCCGCCCGCGGCGTGACCCTGGTCGACGGCGTCGGCGCGGAGGGCTCCGGCCTGCACGGCGTCGAGACAACATCGCAAGGCCTGCGCGGCGGGGCGGATCCGCGGCGCGAAGGCGCGGCGCGGGGATTTTGAGATCCTGCCGTCGTTCTAAGCCGAGCTCCTGGCGCTCGAGGCCCGCCGCGCCCGCGGCGGCGCGCCGGGGAGGCGAAGCTCGAAGGTCGAGCCCTCCGGCCCGGATTCCGCCAGCGACAGGTCCCCGCCGTGGGCCTGGGCGAGCTCGCGGGCGATGGCCAGGCCCAGGCCCGCGCCGCCCGGCCGGCCGGAGCCGGCGAAGGCCTGGAACAGCCGCTCGCGCACGCGCTCCGGCACGCCCGGGCCGTTGTCGGCGACCCGCACCAGACTCACCCCGTCCGGCTGGGTCAGGGAGACGCGGACCTCGCCCGGCCCGGCGCGAACCTCCTGATGCTCGATCGCCTCGCGGGCGTTGCGCAGCAGGTTGACGAGGATGCGGTGCAGCTGGTCGGGATCGGCGGCGACCTGGTCGCCCTCGGCCACCTCGTTGACCAGCCGCACGCCGTCGCCGGTGAGCCGCGCCTCCTCGCCCGCCGCCTCGACCGCCGGCGCGAGCGGGACGTTGCGGATCTCCGGCGCCGGCTCCTCGGTCTTGCCGTAGGCGAGCACGTCGGAAGCCAGCCGCACCGCCCGGTCGAGCGCGCGCTCGAGCCTGGGCAGGGCCTGGCTGACCTTCGGGTCCTTCAGCGCCGCCAACCGCTCGGAGGCGATCTGGGCGCTGGTCAGCATGTTGCGCAGGTCGTGGTTGATCTTGGCCACCGCCTCGCCCAGCGCCGCCAGGCGCGCGCGGGAGTGGAGCGCCGCGCGCAGGTCCGCCTGCATGCGGTCGAGCTCGGCCTCGGCCCGGCCGATCTCGTCGCGGCGGCCGGAGAGCTTCAGCCGCGCCTTGGGATCTTCCGGGTCGGCGCGAAACCGCTCCATCGAGCGGGTGATCCGCTGCATCGGCCGCACCAGGAACAGGTTCAGCGCCAGATAGACCAGGACGCCGGTGATCGTGGAGACGAAGGCGACGATGAAGAACTGCCGCCAGAGATAGGCGGCCAGCGCCCGCTTCAGCTCGGCGTCGGAGGCGACGAACTCGACGAAGTCGGCCTTGCGGAAGCGCGGCTCGGCCATCACCCGCACGCGCCGGCCGTCGGCGCCGAAGAGGGTGCGGAACGGCGCGACCCACCCGAGGCCGGGCGCGCGCCCGCGCAGGTCGACGAGGTAAGGCGCCCGCGCGGGACCGGGCCTGGGCCTGGCGAACACCAGCGAGCGGATGCCGTCGACCGAGACCGCCACGATGTCGACGCCGGCGCCGTTGAGGAACTGGGCCTTCAGCTGCTCGGAGACGACGCGGTCGGGCGCGACCTCGGGCGCCAGCGAGGCGAGCTCGGCGGCGCGCACCCGGTCCAGCAGCCATTGCCGCTCGTAGTCTGCGAGCGACGGCGGCAGCGTCAGCGCGCCGCCCAGGGCGACGAACAGCACGGTGAGCACCAGCAAACGGGCTGAGAGGCCGCCGGGCCAGAAGAAGCGGCGGGGAGACGGCTTCGGAAGCTCCTGCGGCGTGGGCGCATCCGCCATGGCTATCCCGTAAATCACCCGGCCCGCTTCGGCAACGCAGGGTCTCGCCCCAGAGCGCGTATTAAGCTTGGCCGACCGCGTCCTTCACATTGGAGAAGCCGTCGCGCCGCAGCAAGGCCGCCAGTTCGCGCTTGATGCGTCCGACCAGGCCGGGACCTTCGTAGACCAGGGCCGAGTAGAGCTGCACGGCCGAGGCCCCGGCGCGAACCTTGGCGTAGGCGTCGGCGCCGCTGGCCACGCCGCCGGCGCCGATCAGCGTCAGCCGTCCCGCGGCGACCTCGGCGAAGGCCATTAAGCGGTCGGTCGACAGCGTCCTCAGCGGCGCGCCGGAGAGGCCGCCCGCCTCCTCGCGGAATCGCGACTTGAGCGCCGGGCGCGAGACGGTGGTGTTGGAGACGATGATCCCGGCGAGCCCGGTTGCGAGCACGGTCTCGACGATCGCCTCGACCTCGCCGTCCTCCAGGTCGGGCGCGACCTTGAGGAACATCGGGACCAGCCCCGCACGCGGCAGGGCGTCGCGCGCCTCGGCCAGGCGGCCGAGCAGCTCCTGCAAGGCGGCCTTGGTCTGCAGGGCGCGCAGGCCCGGCGTGTTCGGCGAGGAGATGTTGATGGTGAAATAGGACGCCAGGCCCCACAGCCGCCGAAGGCCCGCCACATAGTCGCCGATGCGGTCCTCGGAGTCCTTGTTGGCGCCGATGTTCGCCCCGACGACGCCCGGCCCGCGCGCCTTGAGCCGCCCGGCGAAGGCCTCCAGCCCCTCGTTGTTGAAGCCCATGCGGTTGATCACCGCCTGATCCTCGGTCAGGCGGAACAGCCTGGGGCGCGGGTTGCCGGCCTGGGGCTTGGGCGTGACCGTGCCGCACTCGACGAAGCCGAAGCCGGCCCGCAGCATGGGCGCGAACACCTGGGCGTTCTTGTCGAAGCCCGGGGCGAGGCCGACCGGGTTCGGCAGCGAGAGCCCCGCGACCTCGGTCGCCAGGATCGGATCGTCGCGCCCGGCGCGCGGCCCCAGCCCCATTTCCAGGGCGCGGATCGCCAGGCCGTGGGCGTCTTCCGGGTCAAGAGCGCGTAGCGCGCGGGTGGCCAGGGCGTGGAGAAGGGTCATGCTCGAAGTTCCTGCGCGATCGGCCACGCCGCGACGCCCCCTCCGTCTCGCCTTCGGCGATCCACCTCCCCCGCTTTGCGGTGGAGGATCTTGGCTGCAGATGCTCCACCGCAAAGCGGGGGAGCTGTCAGCGAAGCTGACTGAGGGGGCGTTCGGCGCTGGCTCACGCCAGATCACCGACCAACGGAACCCCGTCCGGCCCCAGCGGCGCGTCGGTGACGGCGCTCACCTTGGCCACATCCAGCGCCCCATACAGATGCGGAAACAGATCCCCGCCGCGCGACGGCTCCCAGCGCAGGTCCTCGCCGAGGCGGTCGGCCTCGACCTCCAGCACCACGAGGCCGTCCTGGCCGTGGAAGTGGCGGCGCGCGGTCTCCTGCGCCTGGGCCGCGGTGGAGAAATGGATGTAGCCGTCGCGGGCGTCGACCGCCGAGCCCTCGAAGCGGCCGAGCGCGCGAGCCTGCTCCCATTCGGCGCGCGCGAGGATCTTGTAGATCCGGCTCACAACCCGCGTTCCGGATAGAACAGCTGGTCGACCGTCGCGCGGCCCTCGGCGTCGAAATCGAACACCGCGACCGCGCCGGGGGGGAAGTGCCGCTGGGCGCGGGACAGGCATTCGGCGGGTGCGGTCCCGTCGCGCATCAGCCGCACGGCCAGCTCCTGCAGGCCGGGATTGTGCGCCACCACGATCACCGTGCGCGCGCCCGCCCCGGTCTTCTCGGCGATCTTGCGGATGGCGCCGGCCTCGGCGTTGTAGAGCGCGGGCTCGAACTTCACCGCGGCGCCGGCGACCGACAGCTCGACCAGCTCCCAGGTCTCGCGGGTGCGCGCCGACGGCGAGACCACCGCCAGGTCGGGCCTGAGGCCCAGGGCGGCGAGCTGCATGCCCACGGCGCGGGCCTCGCGCTGGCCGCGCGGCGCGAGCGCGCGGTCGAAGTCGTCGCCGCTGGGCGCTTCGCCTTCCGCCTTGGCGTGACGCAACAGGATGAGCCGGTCCATCGATCTTGTCCCTTTCGGCGCGCGTCTTAGAGCGCGTCAGGGTTGGGTGGAAGCCATTGACACTGAAAGGGCTTGGCGGTCCAAGGCCTTCATGACCGAAGCCGCAGCTTCCGCCGCGCCGGACATCCACGGCGGAACGATGAGGTTTCCGGCGGCGAAGGCGCTGCGGCTGGATTCCGGCGCGCGGCTCGCGCCGCTGGAGATCGCCTACAACACCTACGGACGCCTGAACGCCGACCGCTCGAACGCGGTCCTGGTCTGCCACGCGCTGACCGGCGACCAGCACCTCGCCTCGGTCCATCCGACCACCGGCAAGCCGGGCTGGTGGAGCCGGATGGTCGGCCCCGGCAAGCCGCTCGACCCCGAGCGCCACTTCATCATCTGCTCCAACGTGATCGGCGGCTGCATGGGCTCGACCGGCCCGGCCTCGATCGACCCGAAGACCGGCCAGCCCTACGGCCTGTCGTTCCCGGTGATCACCATCGCCGACATGGTCCGCGCCCAGGCCATGCTGGTCGAGGCGCTGGGCGTTGAGACCCTGTTCGCGGTGATCGGCGGCTCGATGGGCGGCATGCAGGTCTTGCAGTGGGCGGCGGACTATCCGGAAAAGCTGTTCTCGGCGATCTGCATCGCCGGCGCGCCGCGCCACTCGGCCCAGAACATCGCCTTCCACGAGGTCGGCCGCCAGGCGATCATGGCCGACCCCGACTGGCGCGGCGGCGGCTATGAGCGGGCCGGCGTGCGGCCGGAGAAGGGGCTGGCGGTGGCGCGCATGGCCGCGCACATCACCTACCTGTCCGAGGCCGCCCTGCAGCGCAAATTCGGCCGCGAACTGCAGCGCGACGGCCTCTCCTGGGGCTTCGACGCCGACTTCCAGGTCGAGAGCTACCTGCGCCACCAGGGGGCCAGTTTCGTCGACCGGTTCGACGCCAACTCCTACCTCTACATCACCCGGGCGATGGACTACTTCGACCTCGCCGCCAAGCACGGCGGCGCGCTGACCGAGGCCTTCGCCAAGGCCCGGCGGGTGCGCTTCTGCGTGCTCTCCTTCTCCTCCGACTGGCTTTATCCCACCGCCGAGAGCCGCGAGGTCGTGCGCGCCCTGAACGCCGCCGGCTGCCGCGCCAGCTTCGCCGAGATCGAGAGCGACAAGGGCCACGACGCCTTCCTGCTCGACGAGCCGCAGCTCGACGCGACCCTGCGGGGGTTCCTGGGCGCCCAGGCGCAGGCGCGGGGATTGGCGTGACCCTGCGCGAGGACTTCCGCGAGATCCTGCGGCTGGTGCGCCCCGGCGCGCGGGTGCTGGACGTGGGCTGCGGCGAGGGCGAGCTCTTGGAGCTCCTGACCCGCGAGAAGCGCGTCGACGGCCAGGGGCTGGAGATCAGCCAGGCCGGGGTGGCGGCCTGCCTGGCCAAGGGGCTGGCGGTGGTGCAGGGCGACGGCGACCGCGACCTCGACTACTTCCCGACCCAGTCGTTCGACTACGCCGTCCTGTCGAAGACCCTGCAGCAGATGCGCGAGCCGGCGCACGTGCTGGCCGAGCTTCTGCGCATCGCCGACCAGGCGGTGGTGTCGCTGCCGAACTTCGGGCACTGGCGGATGCGCTGGGCGCTCGTCACCACCGGGCGGATGCCGGAGACGCGCGCCTTGCCCGATCCCTGGTGGTCGACGCCCAACATCCACCTCTGCACCCTGCGCGACTTCACCGAGCTGTGCCGCGAGCTGGACCTGCGGATCGACGCCTGCTCGGCGCTGTCGAACGGCAAGCCGGCCCGGCCGATCGATCCGGAGCACCCGCTCGAGAACTGGCGCTCGGAGACCGCCCTCTTCCTGCTGAGCCGTCGCAACGCCGCGCCTCGCGCCCCGGCGCCGGTCGACCTGTTCGGCGAAGCGGCGCCGGGGCCTGCGGAGGCTCCGAAGCGGCGGAGAACGTCAAAGGCCTAAAGACCGTCCGGTCTCCATCGGCGCATTATCGGCAAATCATCGGCTGCGCGTCCTGTCGGCGGGACCGGCGACGCGGTTTCCTTGCGGCATGGCGCTCCCCGCGCCGTCCCCGCCAAGGAATTCCCGCCATGCCCCGCACCATCCTGCCCTTGCTGCTCGCTTCCGCCGTCGGCCTGAGCGCCGCCGGGATCGCCACCGCAGCCCCCGCCTCCGACGCCGAGACCACCACTGTCCGCGTGCGGGTCGCCGATGTCGACCTTTCCAGCGAGGCCGGCGCCCGCGTCGCGCTTCGCCGCATCACCCGCGCGGCCGGCACGATCTGCGGCGACGAGGCCGACAGCCGCGACCTGCAACGGCGCGCGCTGTTCCAGGCCTGCGTCCGCGGCGTCGTGGACGAAACCGTCGCCAGCGCGCACAGCCCGGCGCTCGCGGCGGCGGCCGGCGTCCCGGCGCCCGCCTCCACCCTGGCCGCCGCGAACTAACCGGCGGCCGCAGACTTCTGGAGCCGGCCCAAGAGGCCTATCTTGAAGCGATGAGCTCATCCGACGCCACGTTGGAGCCCCCTCGCATCCGGCTCGCCAGCGAGCCGCCGCTGAGCCTCGGCGACCTGCGGATCGAGCCGATGCTGCGGCGTCTCGCCCACCGCGACGGCCGCGAGGAGTTGATCGAGCCCAGGGTCATGCAGGTCCTGGTCGCGCTGGCGAAGGCGGAGGGCGGCGTGGTCACGCGCGACGCCCTGCTGGAGTCCTGCTGGGACGGCGCGATCGTCGGCGAGGACGCCATCGAGCGCGTCGTCGGCCGCATCCGCCGCCTGGCCGAGCGCTTCGACGCCTTCCGGCTGGAGACGGTGACCAAGGTCGGCTACCGGCTGCTGCGGCGCGAGCGGGCGCCCGCGGCTGCGGCGGCGACGCCGGACGGCCCCTCGATCTGCGTCCTGCCGTTCCTGAATCTCAGCGACGATCCGCAGCAGGCCTATTTCAGCGACGGCATGACCGAGGACGTCATCACCGACCTCAGCAAGGTCTCGGCGCTTTCGGTGCTGGCGCGCACCACCTCCTTCTCGCTGCGCGACGCCGCGGTCGGCGTCCCGGAGCTGGCCGGCCGGCTGGGCGTCAGCCACGTGCTGGAAGGCAGCGTGCGCAAGGCCGACGGCCGGGTGCGGGTCACCGCCCAGCTGGTCGACGGAACCACCGGCCTGCACCTCTGGGCCGAACGCTACGACCGGCCCGCCGCCGACGTCTTCGCCCTGCAGGACGAGCTCTCCTGCGCCATCGTCGAGGCGCTGCGCCTGCACCTGCTGCCCGAGGAGCGGGAGGCGATCGAGCAGCGCGGCACGCACCATCCGGAGGCCTACGAGCTCTACCTGCTGGCCCGCCGCTACTATCTAAGCGCCGGGGTCGATTTCGGCGAGCAGCGGCAGTTGGAGGCGATCGAGCGCCTGTGCCGCCGCGCCGTGACGCTGGATCCCGGCTACGCCCAGGCCTGGTCGCTAATCGCCGCGTCCCAGACCGCCCTCCTCTGCCATCTGAACATGCCGGGCGACGGCGGCCGCGAGGCGATCGAGCGGGCGCTGGCGATCGACCCGCACCAGGCCGAGCCGCACGCCATCAAGGCGCGCTACCTGCTGCAGGACGGCCAGATCGAGGATGCGCACAAAGAGCTCGACGTCGCCCTGCGGCTCGACCCGGGCTCGGCCCTGGTGCAGGCGGTGGCGGGCCGCTTCTTCTACACCCAGCGGGATTTCACCCGGGCGATTCCCCACCTGGAGTATTCCACCGACTGCAGCGAGATCTGGGCCGCCGAGGGCGGGCTCTTGCTCTCCGCCTATCACGCCGTCGGCGACGCGGCGGGCGTGCGCGGCGCGGCCCAGAAGGTGCTGGCGCGGGCCGAGAAAGTGCTGGCGCGCGACTACGTCAACCTGAGCGGCATCGGCTGCGCGGTCGGCGCGCTGATCGCGCTGGGTCAGGTCGAACGCGCCCGCGGCCTGGTCGACCGCGGCCTGCTGATCGACCCCGACAACGGCCGCATGCGCTACAACTTCGCCTGCGGCGTCAGCGCCTTCCTGGGCGATCACGAGGGGGCGCTGGAGCTCCTGGAGCCGGTCTTCGCCGAATGCTCGGCGGGCCTGCTGCGCCACGTCGAGACCGACCCCGACCTCGACGAGCTGCGCAAGGATCCGCGCTTCCGGGCGATGACCGCGGCGGCGGCGGAGAGGTTGGGGTGCGCCGAACGCCCCCTCAGTCAGCTTCGCTGACAGCTCTCCGGCGCCCGCCGCCCCTACCCCGTGATCGCCGCCGAATCGCGGTCGCCGGTGCGGATGCGCAGGGCCTGTTCGAGGTCCATGACGAACACCTTGCCGTCGCCGATCTTGCCGGTGTTGGCGCTGCGGGCGACGGCCTCGACCACCGCGTCGGCGACGTCCGAGGGGACGGCGATCTCCAGCCGGACCTTCGGCAAGAGCTTCACCTCGTACTCGGCGCCGCGATAGACCTCGGTCTTGCCGCGCTGGCGGCCATAGCCGCGCACCTCGGTGACGGTCAGGCCCGAGGCGCCGGCTTCGGTCACGGCGTCCAGCACCGCGTCGAG
>NZ_DATELG010000233.1:0-2482 GCF_035276905.1 Phenylobacterium sp.
TCTGCGTCAGGCCTTGACCGCTGACCGCGACGATCAAGCCGTGGTCGAAGCTGCGGGCCACGCGGGCGGCGAGCGTGCCGTAGGCGTCGACCTGGCGCCGGGCGCCGACATCGGCGCCTATGGCCGCCATCTGATACTTGCTCTGGTAACGGAGAAAGCCGTCCACGCTCCACTGCGCATTGTCCCAGCCGACGTTCAGGTTGGCGCGGCTCTTCGGCGTGGTCAGGGCGAAGGCCGCCAGCTTGCCGAACAGAATGTCGCCGGCATAGCGCGCCTTCGGACTGTCGCTGACGTCGGTGTAGGTGTAGTTCGCAGTCCAGCGGACGCCGTTCTTATAGGCGCCCTTCATGACCGCTTCGACGCCCTTGACCTTGGAGTTGGAGACGTTCGCGTACTGGAAGATTGTGACGGCCGGCGACACGATGTCGGGGCGCGAGCTGTCGGGCTGGCCGACGATGTCCTTGGACTTCTGATAGAAGAGCCGGACGCTGGCGCTGCCGCCGATCTGCGGCAGGGACCGGTCATAGGAGAGGCCGTAGTTGGTCACCACGGTCGGCTCCAGCCTCGCGTCGCCGCTATAGACCAGGTTCGAACCAATGGGCAGGAGCGCGCCCAGCGACCAGAGCGACGGGATCTGCGAGCCCCGCGCGTAGGTCGCCCGCAGGGTGTCCACCTCAGTCGCCGACCAGACGACGCCGGCGTTGTAGCTCGGCTGAGTGATTCGCCGATCGAAGCGGGCGCCCGAGGGCACGCCCAGAATGCTGGGCAGGGTTCCGGCCTGGAGCTTCAGCTTCAGGTCGTCATAGCGTGCCGCCGCCGTGATGCTCAGCTTGTCCAGCGCCTGCCAGTTCCACATGCCGGCGATCGATTTCACGTCGTACTCGATCAGGCTGTCGCCGAAGCTCGGCAGATTGGTCGTGCGGTACTCGGTCGAGATGCGGAACGTGTGCCTGGCGCCGATCTTGAACAGGTCCTGGGCGCCGACGACCGTCAGCTTGTTGTTCACCACGGCGAAGTTGCTGCCGAGCTTCATAGTCACGCGGTTTTCGTAAGCCTGGGCCTGCAGCGCCCCGATCTTGGTGTCCCAGTCCAGCGTGCCCTTGAGGTTCGAAGTGACATACTTCGTAGCAAAGTAGCCCGCGCCGGCCGGCGGCTCATTCTCGAGGCTGTGACTCCAGCCGCCCTCGACGCGCAGCGAGAGCTTGTCAGCCAGCTGAGTAACGGTGTCGAGGTTCGCCGTCGCGCGGCTGTCGGCGTCGAAGGTTCCAGCAATGCTGTTCTTGAACTCGTCCTGCTTCGAGACGCCGCCGGTCAGGCGGCCGGAGAAGCGATCGCCGAACCTGAAGGCGCCGCCGGCGGAGGCCTCCCTGTAGCCGTGGGCGCCGACGCGGCCGCTGACAAAGCTCTTGTCGTCGTACTTCGGGTTGTAGGTGATGATGTTGATCACGCCGGAGACGGCGTTGAAGCCGAACAGGGCCGCGTTCGGGCCCTTGATCACCTCGATCTGGCGGATCTCTTCCAGCCGGACCGGCAGCGCCGACCAGGCGGTGTAGCCATAGAAGTCGAGGTAGACTTGGCGGCCGTTCACCAGCACCAGCAGGCGCGGCGACATCTGGGTGTCATAGCCGCGCACGCCGATGTCGGCCGCGGCGGCGCTCCAGGGCAGGATGTCGAGGCCCGCCACGCGGGACAGGATCGTCGGCAGGTCCGTGGCGCCGGAGCGCTCGATGTCCTTGGCCGTGATGATGTCCATGTCCACCGGGGCCTGGCTGGCGCGCTGCGGCGAGCCCGTCGCGCTGGTGGTGACCGGTTCGTTGAACACCTGTTCGAGCGAGCCGTAGTCGATGGACTGGGCGGCCGCCGGCAGCGAGCAGGCGAGCGCGAGGCCGGCGACGCCGGCCGCGAAAGAATTTCGGTTTTTCATGGGTTCTGCTTTCTGCCGATCAGATTTCTTTGATCATCATGCGGAAGGCGGCCTTGAAGGACGCTCCCACGGCGGCGGCCGCCGCCCGGTTCACGGTGATCTCGACCTTGGGCTCGGTGGTCACGCCCATGACGCAGGCGCCGCTGTTCACGCACGCCGACGCTGAGCCGATGGTCACCAGCTTGCGGGCCTTCGCCGCCGCACCGACCGCGGCGTAGTTCACGCCGCCGGGGACGTAGAAGGCGCTGACCCCGCCGGCGCCGCCGACTTCATCGACGGTGACGGGCTTGCCCACCAGGGTCACGGAGCCGGCGCTGTAGCCGCCTCCGATCGCAGCCATGACGGCGTTCTTTTCCGCGACGGACGCCGGCTTTGCCGGGTCGAAGACCACGCCGATGGTGGCGTGGCCGGTGGGTCCGTTTTCCAGGAAGGTCAACGCGCGTCCGGCGACCTGCAGGTCTTTCGCGGGATCGGCCTGCGCCAACCCCGGACCGGAAAGAAAAGCGACCGCCAAAGCGGCGCACAGGAGATTGCTTCGCAATGAAAGCGATTTGTTTG
>NZ_DATELG010000234.1:0-2747 GCF_035276905.1 Phenylobacterium sp.
AGGGTCACGCCCGCGCCCTGCGCCCATTCGCGATAGAGCGCGTCCGGAATCTGAATCAGAATCCCGGCGCCGTCGCCGACGAGCGGGTCGGCGCCGACCGCGCCGCGATGGTCGAGGTTGACCAGGATTTTCAGGCCGGCCTCGATCACATCATGAGTTTTGCGGCCTTTGATATTGGCCACGAAGCCCACGCCGCACGAGTCATGCTCGTTCGCTGGATCGTACAGACCTTGCCGGGAGAACCCCATTCGCTCTTCCTCAACTCCCACACACGCACGTCAATGCGCGGCCCGACGCCCTGCCGGACCGCCCTTGCGCAACCGCGCGCATTTACCCGTCAAATGGGTGCGTGTCGATGGCAGGGAAGCTGCGGTTTGAGGAGAATCTTGCGGCCGAGCGCCGCAATTATGCGTGCACGGGGGAAAACTGCCCGCAGAGGGGCGCCGCGGGGCTGCGGAAGCGCGGCCGCAGCGCCGCTGGGAACCGCCGTGCGAGACCCGCCACGAAGGCGCGATGCGATTCCCGGAAGCGGAAAAGGCGGCCCGCGGGCCGCCTCGTCTTCGCGATGGTACCGCCTCCCCGGATCGAACGGGGGACCTCCAGAGCCACAATCTGGCGCTCTAACCAACTGAGCTAAGGCGGCGCGTCGCGAGGGCGGGGTTGTAGTCGCGCCGGGTGGCGCGATCAAGCCACGTCTCCACATAAAGATACGGCCCCGGAGCGAGAGGCTCCGGGGCCGGTCTTTCAGACTCTTGGTCCGATCACGTCGGGCCAGATCACATCGGCCAGATCACTTCGGCCAAATCACTTCGGCAAGACGAAGCGGATCGGAATGGTGATCTTGCCGCCGTCGACGGGCTGGCCGTCCATGGTCTTCGGCCGCAGCTTGAAGAGCTTGCTCAGCCGCATGGCGGCGTCGCCGAACCCTTGGTCGCTGGGCGTCTCGTTGACCACCGCGCAGCTGTCCAGCGTACCGCGCGCGTTGACCGTGCAGGTGATGCTGGCCTTGCCTTCGACGTTCATCCGCAGCGCCCGGTCCGGATAGTAGCGCTCCATGTCCTCCGGAGAGGGACGGCGCGCGAAGTCCGGCTGCGTGATCACCGAGGCCCGCGGGGGCTCCGGCGGCGGCGGCGCGGGCGGCTTCGGCTCCTCCACCCGCTGCTGCACCGGCGGAACCGGCAGCGGCGGGATGGTCGGAACGTTAGTCACGGCCGCCGGCGGACGAGGCTGGAGCTTCGGCGGCGGCGGCGGCGGCGTGTTCGGCGGCGGGGGGGGCGGAGGCGGCGGAGGCGGCGGCGGCGCGGGCTTGATGAGCGCCACGTCCGTCACGTCTTCCGAGTACTCCTTGAAGTTCGCCTCGAACTTGCTCTTCCAAAGGTACACGGCCAGGGCGGCGTGGACCACCAACGCGATAAGCACCGCGTAGATGAAGCCCTTGTTCCGCTTCGGCTGCGGCAGGTCGAACGGGTTGTGCCCCGGATGACCAATGTCGCGTGGTTGAGTTTCAGCCATGCTTCACCGCCTACCGACGCTTGTCTTCGCCGACGAGCGCCACGCTGTAGAACCCATTGTCCTGCAGCATGTTCATCACGCCCATGAAGTCCCCGTAGAGGACGTCCTTGTCGGCTCGGATGAAGATCCGCTCCTTCGTCGGGTTGCGCTTTGCGCCGAGGGCCGACCGAAGCTCGTCGCCGAGGGTGGCGAGATCGGTCTGGCTATCCTGGACGAAGATGCGCCCGTTGCTCTGGAGTGAGATGTAAATCGGCTTCGGAGGATTAGGCGAGGCTTTCGCGACCGCCGGCGGAAGAGCCACCTTCACGCTGACGGCAGCCATAGGCGCCGCCACCATGAAGATGATCAGGAGCACAAGCATCACGTCCACGAAGGGCGTAACGTTGATCTCGCTGTTCTGCTCTTCCTGATATTTCCCCCCAGAGCCTCCAAGTTTGGCTCCCATGGTGGGTTAGGCTCCCTTGTCGAGCTGCCGCGAGATGGCGTTCATCAGTTCGGCCACAAAGCCCTCGGTGCGCGCGCCGTAAGCCGAGATCCGCGTCTGGAAGTAGTTGTAGAAGATAACCGACGGGATGGCGGCGAACAGGCCCAGACCGGTGGCCAGCAGGGCTTCGGCGATGCCGGGCGCCACGACCGC
This sequence comes from Phenylobacterium sp., assembly GCF_035276905.1. Taxonomy (GTDB): domain Bacteria; phylum Pseudomonadota; class Alphaproteobacteria; order Caulobacterales; family Caulobacteraceae; genus Phenylobacterium. The sequence goes on from NZ_DATELG010000234.1 coordinate 2,150, forward strand.
GAGGTTCGTGGTGTTGGTGTTCGCGATGCCGATGAAGGAGTCCATGATCCCGTAGACGGTGCCGAACAGGCCGATGAACGGACCGTTGGAGCCGACCGAGGCCAGGAACTGCATGCCGCTCGAGAGACGGCGAGTCAGCGACGCCTGCACGGCGCCGACCGCCGACTGGGCGCGGCCGATCGTGGTGTCGCGGTGCTCGCCGGCGACCTGCAGGCCGGCCTGGCGGGACAGCTCGACTTCGGCGGCGGCCGCGGCGGCCATGTCGGCCAGCGGGTTGCCTTCGAAGTCTTCCGACTGGGCGATGCGGCCCATGTCGTTGATCGACTTCGCGCCGCGGAAGGCTTCCAGGAAGCTGTCCGAGGTGCGGTTCAGCGAGCGGAACTCGATGAGCTTGGTGATCAGGGTGGCCCACGAGAACAGCGAGGCCAGCACAAGGCCCATCATCACGACCTTAACCACCGGCTTGGCGTCCATGAACATGGTGCCGATGTTGATCTTGCCGCCGTGCTGCATCTGCGGGGGCAGTTCGGCGTTGGCCGCCGTGTTGCCGGCTTCGGCCGGCGCAGGGGCCGCCGCAGCATTGCCGGCCGCCGCGGCC
>NZ_DATELG010000235.1:0-4499 GCF_035276905.1 Phenylobacterium sp.
CCCGCGAGGCGAAAACCGATCAGATGAAGGCCCACGTTCAATCCTCCGCATCAGGAACTTCGCCAGGAACGCGGGCAGATTGGCGCCCAAGTGTTCGGGCTTGGTGTTCCGGCAAGCTTTCCGCGCGATTCACCACACGGAGGGTCAGGCCGCGCTGCGCCGCGCGACGATCGCGAACGGCGGCTTAGCCTCCGCCTCCGCGGCCCGAGCAGGTCCGTCCGCACGCGAAGTTGGCCGGCGGCGTGCAACCGCGCGGGCATTCGGACTGCGCAAGCCCGCTTCCGGGCATGCGCGCCGCTCGCCCCGCCCGGCCCCTGTCCCCCCTTGCACGGCGCCGATAGCGTTTCGCTCGTGCGGGGGCGCGGCCAACAACGGACGAGAAGCACGAGATGGTGATCCAGCAAGGTTCGCGACCGACCTCGTCGGTCGCAGGGGAGAGGTCGTGACGGCGAGCGCGAGGCTGCTCCTGCTGGGCGCGGTCCTGGCGCTGGCGGGCGGATCGGCCCAGGCGCAATCGGTCGGCGCCGATCTGGCGGGCGCCGATCAGAGCAACGACAATTTCCGTCGCGACCGCAACGTCAGCGTCGTGGAGCGGCCGCATCCAGGCTACGAGGCGCTGGGCGTCAATCTCGGCGGCTTCATGCTCTGGCCGAAGGTGACCGCCTCCAGCGAGTACAACGACAACGTCTTCGCCACCGGCGTGAACGAGATCGACGACGTCGTCTTCCAGGTGACGCCGCAGCTGACGCTGACCTCCGACTGGCCCCGGCACTGGCTGTCGGCGCATGCCTCGGGGACCTTCAACCGCTACGCCAGCGAGACCGGCCAGAACAGCGACGACTATTCGGTCGGGCTCGCCGGCCGCCTGGACGTGTTGCGCACGGCCAACCTCGCCGGCGGCGTCGACCTCTCGCGGCTGACCGAGCCCCGGACGTCCGCCGGCACCGAGGGGCAACCCTCGCCGGTCGAATACCGGCTGACGACGGTCTACGTTTCCGGCGCGCAGACCTTCAACCGGCTGAAGCTGTCGGCCCGCCTCGCCTGGAGCCAGTACGACTACCTGGACGCCGCCGGCAACTTTCCCCAGGACGACCAGGATCGGCAGGTCACCATCGTCACCGGGCGCGCGGACTACGCCGTCACCCCGGATACGGCGGTGTTCGTCGAGATCACCGGCAACGACCGCAACTATCGGCTGTCGAGCTCGCCGATCGTCGGCGGCGCGCCGGAGTTCCCCAACTTCGTCAATCGCGACGCCAAGGGCGTCGGCGGCCTCGTCGGGGCCAACTTCGAGATCGCCGCCCTGGTGCGCGGCGAGATCGGCGTCGGCTACCAGCGCCAGGACTACAAGAGCGACGTCTTCCACGACTACAGCGGCCTGGGCGCACGCGCGAAGGTCGAATGGTTTCCGACCCAGCTGACGACGGTCACGCTCACGAGCTCACGCTCGGTCGAGGACGCAGCCCTGGCCGGCGCCTCCTCCTACCTGGCCACCAATCTTGGCCTGCGCCTGGATCACGAGCTGCTGCGCAACCTGATTCTCAGCGCGAACGGGACCTATGGCGACGACGACTACCGGGGGATCGACCGCGACGACAAGCGCTACGGCCTGGGGCTCAGCGCCAGCTACCTGATGAACCGGCGCGTCGGGCTCACCCTCGCCTACAGCCACTTCAAGAACGACTCGAGCGGCCGCGACGTCGACCCGGTGTTCGCCCACTATTCGGTCGACCGCGTCGGCCTGACCCTCACGCTGCAGTACTGAGGCGGTGCTCAGCCCGCGACCAGGGCCTGCAGGCCGAGGATGATCACGGCCCAGAGGCCCGCTGCGACGCTAAGCACCACCACCAGCCGCAGCCACCGGGGCAGCCGCCGCGCGGGTCCTCGCGGGCCGACGCCGGCGAGCCCGTTCGACGCGCCCAATCCGACGTCCCGCGCAAAGTCCGACATCACGCTCCCCCTCAGGATCGGGAACACACCACAACTAATAGGGGAGTCTCGCAACTTATGGGAGGCCCAAATTGGGCGACCTTTCGCCTCATAGGCGAGTTCTAGCGGCGAGGTGGTGTGCGCCGCGTAAGGCGCGACTGAGTGACGAACGCCGCCGCCACAATGCTGACAGATCCGCGACGCTATCGTCGATGCCGAACGCGCCCAAACACTGAAGCTGGTTAAGGTAACCAGCAAATAACTCTGCCCGTCGATCCATTGTTAAATTTAACCGTGCGAGCATCTCCGGGTGGAGGCTGGGATGAACGCTTTGAAACCGCGGCAGGGGGCGCCGCAAACCGCCGCCCAATCGAAGCCCGCCCCAGCAATAAGGGTGGCGCGCGACGACGACTCGGCGACGCAGTCCCAGGCCGTTGCGCTGCAAACCTATCTCGAGGCCGAGTTCGCCGAGCCGACCTATCCGCGGCGATGGCCGCTGGCGGTGAGCCTGCCGCTGATCGCGGCCGTCTCGGCGGGCCTGTGGGTCGCCATCATCGCCGGCGCCAAGGCCGTGCTGGGCTGACACGCGGCGCAACCGAAGCGCGTATTCGTGCAAATCCGGCGCCATGCAGCGCCAGCGTTGAAGCAGAGCAACAGGGTGCGGCAAACGCACTCAGATAACTAGCTGCACCGTGTTCAGAGGCGTGAATCCGGCGTAAACTTACTGTCACAATGTCCTCTCATGGGGCGGGGCCGACTTTGCTGATCCATGTGCAACGCATCGCGATCCTGTCGGCCGTCAGCACGCTCGTGCTGGCCGGACAGGCGAACGGGGCGCCTGTACAGTGCCCCTCGGTCAGTTTCACGCGCACGCCGGTTCACGCGAAGGCGCATCGCGCCGCGAAACCAAAGCCGGGCGTCCAGGCGGTGAAGCATCGTCACCGGACAAAGCCGCGAACGGCCGGCGCGAAGGTCGCCAGGCGCGGCGACGGCCCGCGCCCCAAGGTTGTGGCCTCCGACACCCTGCCGGTGCTGGCGCCGATCCTGCCCCCCGACACCCTGCCGGCGACCACGCCCGTGCTCGCGCCCGGTGTCCAGCCGGCGACGCCGATCATCGGCTATCGCCTCAAGCGCAGCGTGAAGATGGTCGCCTGCGAGCCCGTGCCGACGGTCACGACGACGCGCGCCGACCTGATCGCCCCGCCGGGCGGTCCAAACGTCGAGGCGGCGTACATTCCGACCGGCTTTCAGCCTACGCCGCAGGTCTCGCAGTTTCAGACCTCGCCGACCTTGCCCCGCGGGCCGACCGGCGGCGGCGGGGGCGATACGCCGCCCAGCTTCCAGCCGCCGACGGGACCCAAGCCCCCGGCCGCGGTCCCTGAGCCGGCCACCTGGGCGATGCTGATCGTCGGCTTCTTCGGGCTCGGCGCCCAGTTGCGCCGCTCAAGAGCCCGCGTACGCGACGCCGGATCCGCGCACGTGGGCTGACACAGCGCAGACTGACGTCAACGTTTGCGCCCTGAGTCTATGCTGTCCTTTACGGGACCGTTTGCGCTGTCCGCGCGCCCAGCGCCGTGTGCGGAGCGCGGCCGTCCAGCGCGATTTCATGAACCACGCTAGAACATTCATTGCAGCGGAAACAATGCGATCGCGTCGAATGCTGTCGAGGGCGCTCTCAACCTCCCAGACCTCGCCTAAAGCGCGGCCTGCAATCTTGTTTAATTCATCGTTATATGGCAAACGCCGTTCCGTGGTGGCGTGGCGCGGGCCAGGGGCTGGGATGACGGACATCGATACCGCGACGCGTCCGCTCGCCGCAGTCGAACGCACGTCCTGCCGAGTCGCCGAGAGTTCCGTGAAGAGAATTCTCGATGTCGTCGTGGCTCTATTCGCGCTGATTTTACTTGCACCGCTACTGGCGCTGGTGGCCGCCGCCATTGCCGTCGAAGACGGCGGGCCGGTGCTGTTTCGGCAGCAACGGACCGGCCTGCACGGCCGCGTCTTCACCGTGCTGAAGTTCCGTTCGATGTCGGTCGCCGAAGACCGTGGCGAGGTGCGGCAGGCGAGCCGGTGGGACGAGCGCGTCACCCGCGTCGGCGCGGTGATGCGCGCGCTCAGCATCGACGAGCTGCCGCAGCTCTGCAACGTGCTGCGCGGCGACATGTCCCTGGTCGGTCCGCGCCCGCACGCCCTGCGCCACGACGAGGCGTGGGGACGGGCCGTCCCCGCCTATCGCCACCGCTTCCGGACCCGCCCGGGGTTGACCGGCTACGCCCAGGTCCAGGGCCGCCGGGGCGAGATCCGCGACATCGGCGACATCGTGCGCCGCACCGAGGCGGACAACGACTACATCGACAACTGGTCGCTGAAGCTGGAGCTGCAGATCATTCTGCGGACCATCCCCCTGCTCTTCCACGATCCGAACGCCTACTGAGGCGTCGGCGCGGCGATCGTCGAGCCGCGACGCCTTTAACATTCGGCAATCAACCGCCCCTAGATTGCCCGGCGACGATGGAGAGCCGGTTCCCCCAAGAGCGCCGCCGCGAGCCCCGCCAGGCGGTCAACGCCTA
>NZ_DATELG010000236.1:0-28627 GCF_035276905.1 Phenylobacterium sp.
GCCGTCCAGGCGGCCATCGACTGCCGCAGGCTGACCGACGACAAGGCCAGGCTGGCCTGTTACGACCAGGCCGTCGACGCGCTCGGCAAGCAGCTCGCCCAGGGCGAGGTGGTGGCGGTCGACCACGCCCAGGTGCAGCAAGTCAAACGCCAGGCGTTCGGCTTCGCCCTGCCCTCGCTCAGCCTCTTCGATCGCAGCGGAAAGCCGGAGGAAATGTCGGAGGTGGTGCTGGCGGTGGAAAACGCCCAGCGCCTGGGCGACGGCAAATGGCTGCTGCGCCTGGAAGGCGGCCAGGTCTGGCGCCAGATCGACACCAGCGACTTCAGCCGCGATCCGAAGCCGGGCGCCAAGGCCACGATCAAGAAGGCGATGCTCGGCAGCTACATGATGATGATCGGCGGCCACGCGCCGGTCCGGGTCCATCGCGACCAATAGCCGCGCCGGCAGGCGTGATCCGGATCGGCCGCTGCGGCGGCGAAATCAGGGTCGCGTCAGTGCAGGATCTTCAGGATCAGGCCGAGGACGCCGACCAGCATGAACGCCCACATCGCGAGGGCCGTTAGCAATGCAAGCAGGATTCCTCGCAGGTCGCGGGCTGCAGGCCGCATCGACTGCCGGTTGATCTCTGTGACGCCCATTCCCGCCCTTAGTTTCGTTAAGATAAGTAGGAATCAGAGAGGTTCGATCACCTCGCCTGCTCTTTGTAATACAATTCTCACAATTGGCAAAGCTCGGTAATTCCCGACAGCTTACGCCTCGCGTTACGATCCTTAACTAGCTCTAACGATCCTTCGGATCTATGGCGTCGCGCAATCCGTCGCCGATGAAGTTGAAGCTTAACAGCGTGACGATCATCGCCGCCGAAGGAAAGATCAAAAGCCAGGGCGCCAGCTCCATTTGCTGCGCCCCATCGGCGATCAGCCCGCCCAGGGAGGCCATCGGCGGCTGCACGCCGAGGCCCAGGAAGCTCAGGAAGCTCTCCGCCAGGATCACCGCCGGAATGGTCAGGGTCACATAGACCACCACCGGCCCCAATAGGTTCGGCACGATATGCCGGCGGATGATGCCGCTGTCGGTCAGGCCTGCAGCCCGCGCGGCCTCGACGAACTCCTTCTGCTTCAGCGCCAGGGTCTGGCCGCGGACGATGCGGCTCATGGTCAGCCACTCGACCGCGCCGATGGCGACGAACATCAGGACCAGGCTGGAGCCGAAGGTGACCATCAGCAGGATCACGAAGAAGATGAAGGGCAGCGAATAGAGCACGTCGACGATCCGCATCATGGTCTCGTCCGTACGCCCGCCGACGAACCCCGCGGTCGCGCCCCAGGTCACGCCGATCACCAGCGAGACGGCGGTGGCCACCAGCCCTATGGCCAGCGAGACGCGCAGGCCCACCAGCAGCCGGGCCAGGAGGTCGCGGCCCAGCGCGTCGGTCCCGAGCAGGTGCCCGCCGCTCAGCGGCGCCATCCAGACATCCGTCTTGCGCACCTCGTCGTAGGCGTAGGGCGAAAGGTAGGGCCCGATCGCCGCCGCCAGCGCCAGCAGCGCCAGCACCGCCATGCCCGTGGCCGCGGCCTTGTTGCGCCAGAGCCTGCGTCGGGCGTCGTCCCACAGGCTGCGGCCGCGCACCGCCGCCCGCTCCAGGGTCTGGGCTCCGCGGCGCGAGCCGGGCGAAAAGAGGCTCACGTCAGCCGCACCCTGGGATCGAGCGCGGCGTAGAGCAGGTCGGCCACGAGGTTGAGCAGGAGGATGAGGCCGGCGTAGACGATCACCATCCCCATCACCACCGTGTAGTCCCGCTGCAGGGCGCTGATGACGAAGAACTTGCCGAGCCCCGGCAGGTTGAAGATCCGCTCCACCACCAGCGAACCGGTCAGGAGGCCCGCGCAGGCCGGGCCCAGGTAGCTGACCAGCGGCGCCAGGGCGGCGCGCAGCGCGTGGCGGGTGACGACCCGGCGCTCCGGCAGCCCCTTGGCCCGCGCGGTGCGGATGTAGTTCGAGCGCAGCACCTCGACCATGCCGGCCCGCGTCAGGCGCGAGATGACGGCGATCTGCGGCAGGGCGAGCACCACCACCGGCATCACCAGGTTGCGCCACGCCCCGTCGTTCCAGCCGCCGCTCGGCAGCCAGCCCAGCCGCGAGGCGAAGGCCAGCACCAGCAGGGGCGCGGTGACGAAGGTCGGGATACAGACCCCTAGGACCGCGACGCCCATCACAAGGTGGTCGAGGCCGCCGTTCTGCCGCGCCGCGGCCAGCACGCCCAGGCTCGCCCCGACGACGGCGGCCAGCGTGATCGCCAGCCCGCCGAGCCTCAGGCTCACCGGGGCGTTCTCCCGCAGGATCTGCAGGACGCTCTTGTCCTTGTACTTCAGCGACGGGCCGAGGTCGCCGCGGGCGACGCCGGCGAGGTACGACAGGTACTGCTCCGGGAGCGGCCGGTTCATGCCGTAGAGCGCCATGACGTTGCGCTCGATCTCCGGCGAGAGCTTGCGGTCCATGTCGAAGGGCCCGCCCGGCGCCGCGCGCATCATGAAGAAGGCGAGCGTGATCACCAGGAAGAGCGTCGGGATCGCGACCAGCAGGCGCCGGCCGATGAAGCGGAGCATGGGGACCGAAGGCCTGGCGGCGGGTAGCCACACGACCTTCCCTCCCCATCTGATTGATGTCAAACCAGCCACGGGCCGCACGATACAGACGAGAGCAGCATGACCCAGTTCCGCCGCGTCACCGACCAGGTTTCCGTCAGCCCGCAGATCTCCGTCGCCGCCGTCGACGAGGCCGCGGCGCAAGGGTTCCGCCTGATCGTCAACAACCGCCCGGATGGCGAGGAGCCGACCCAGCCCTCCGGCCACCAGATCGAGGCCGCGGCCGCCGCCGCCGGGATCGCCTATGCGCACATTCCCGTGCGCGGCGGGCCCTCGCGCGAGCAGGTCGAGACCATGCGCCGGGTGATCGCCGACGCCGACGGCCCGACGCTGGCCTTCTGCCGCTCGGGCACCCGCTCGATCGTCACCTGGGCGATCGGCGAGGCGATGTCCGGCGCCCGCACCCGCGACGAGTTGGTCCAGCTCGGCCGTGAAGCCGGCTACGACCTCTCCGCCGTCCTGCCGGGCTGAAACCTCCGCCCCATGATTCCCTACGTCCGCGAGCTCGACTTCGAGTACGGCCGGATCGATCAGGTCTCGCCGCTGATCCGGCGGGTGATCGCCAACAACCCCGGCCCGTTCACCTATCTGGGCACCGGGACCTACATTGTCGGCCGCGGCGAGGTGGCGGTGATCGACCCCGGCCCCGACCTGCCCGATCACCTCGAGGCGATCCTCGCGGCTGTGGCCGGCGAGCGGGTGGCCGCGATCGCCGTCACCCATCATCACAGCGACCATTCCCCGCTGGCCGCTCCGCTGAAGGCGCGCACCGGGGCGATCATCTACGGCTGCGCGCTCGCCGCGCCCGTCGCCGACGAGCCGAATGCGGTGCGCCTGGAAGCCGATCACGACGACGCCTTCGCCCCGGACGTCAGCCTCTGCGCCGGCGGACGGATCGCCGGCCCGGGCTGGACGCTGGAGGCGATCCCGACCCCCGGCCACACCTCCAACCACCTCAGCTACGCCCTCCTTGAAGAGAACGCCCTGTTCACCGGCGACCACGTGATGGGCTGGTCGACGACGGTCATCGCCCCGCCGGACGGCGACATGACCGACTACATGGAAAGCCTGGAGCGGGTCCGCGCCGGCCGCTACGCGACCCTGTGGCCGACCCATGGGCCGCCGGTGCGCGAGGTCGCCCCGTTCCTCGACGCCTACGTCGCCCACCGGCTCGAGCGCCAGGCGCAGATCCTGCGGGCGCTGGAGGCGGGGCCTGCCCGCATCGCCGACCTCGTGCCGCGGCTCTACACAGAAGTCGACCCCAGGCTGCACCCCGCCGCCGCCCGCTCCATGCTGGCGGCGATGATCGACCTCGTCCGGCGAGGGACGGTCCGCGCCGACGGCGCGCCTGGCCCCGCTAGCGAGTACCGCCTGGCCTGAGGGGGGCGTCAGCACCCCCAACATCCGCTCCTTCCCGCGAAAGCGGGAACCCAGGCTTTTTGTTTTGAACGGTGGAAGCGATCGCGAAGTCCGCGACGAAAAACGCCTGGATCCCCGCTTTCGCGGGGACGAGCGGATAAGGAGAGCTACCGTCCCTTAGCGTCTCGCCTCCGGCGCGATGCGCATCCAGGCGGCCTCCAGGTCCTGCCGGAACCGCGCGTACGACCATTCCTGCGCGGTCGCCAGGGCCGCGTCGACGTAGCGGCGCAACGGCGGGCCGCCCTGCCGGACCAGCGAGATCGCCTGCGCCAGGGCGTCGGCCGCGGCGACACAGTCCTCCTCCTCCACCCAGAAGCCGTTGTCGGCGTTGGCGTACTCGCGCCCGCCGATCCCGGTGAAACCGGCGCAGACGCAGCCGCTCGCCAAGGCCTCTAGTGTCGTGAGACCGAACGATTCTCTCCGGCTGAGGCTCAGGTGGACGCTCGAGCTGGCGAAGGCGGCGGCGACCTGGGCCTCTGTCGCGTTCTCCAGGCGGACCCAGCCCAGCTCGGCCGTCGCCGGATGCAGCAGCCGGCCGAGGAGGCGGATCGCCTGGGCCTCCTCGGGCCGCTTGCGCGGGACGAAGGCGCCCGTGAACTGCTTGGCCCCAGGCTGGAACACCCGCTCGTCGACGAAGCAGGGCACGGTTTCGATCGCCGCGGCTGGAAACAGCCGCCGCAGGATCTCGCTGTGGCGCCGGCCGACCGAGATGAACGTCGAAAGCCGGGCCGCGTGCTCGGCCAGGGTCGCAAGCCCGCCAAGCGCCAGATGGATCACCGAGGACTGGCAGAGCACCACCGATCGCTGCGGCCGCTGGGCCGCCATGCCCAGCGCCGGCGTGCCGTCGTCGGGGATGACGAGAATGTCGTCGGCCGCGAGCTCGCGGCTGCTCACGATCGGCGCGCGATGCTCCAGCCACCGCGGCGGCGGCCTGCCTGCGTCGGCCAGGCAGACCGCGTTGAACCCCAGGTCGACCAGCGCCTCGACGTGGCGCAGGATGACCTTCTGCCCCCCGGTCGCCTTGGCGTTATTCAGCAGGATGTAGGCGATCCGCGACATCGATCCGAACGGTCCCTCGCCGCCGACGCTGAATCGCCGGCGCCCGCATCTATACACGGCCGTACGGCTTGCTCCGGCGCGTCGATCACCGCGTCGATGACCTCCAGGTCCTCGCTGATCTGGCCGTCCAGGAGCAGGACCGAAAGCCCGTGCACCAGGGCCCAGGCGCGCAGGGCGAACACCTTGGCGGCGGCTTCGCCCGCTTCCGGCGGCGCCAGCTCCGAGGCGTTCTTCATCAAAAGCCGCATCGCCTCGTCGTTCTTGTCGGACCATTCCGGCGCCGAGGGCTTCGTCCCCTTCGAAAAGATCAGCCGGAACAGCGCCGGGTGCGCGAGCGCGAACCGGACATAGGCCCGCCCCGTGGCGTTGAAGCCGTCGATCCCGCCGCCGGCCGCGTCCCCCGCCGCGCGCTGCTCGGCGCCCAACAGGGCCAGGCCCTCGTCCGCCAGCGCGGCGAGCAGCGCGTCCTTGTCCGGGAAGTGGCGGTAGAGCGCCGTCGCGCTGACGCCGGCGCGGCGGGCGATCTCCCGCAGGCTCACCTCGTCGGCGCCGCGTTCCTCCAGCAGTTGCAGGCCGGTCCGGATCGCCGCCGCGCGCAGGTCGCCATGGTGATAGGCCGCCTTGCGGGCAGGCGCCGAACCTAAGTTGACATTGTTATCATCAGGCTCCATGTTGTCACCGTACACATTCAGCATGGAGGCGGCAATGACCAGCGCTCTGGAAACCCGGGTCCGCCGCACCGTCTCGGGCGCGATCGACGTGATCGCCGGATTCAATCGCCGCCGGCTGCCCGAGCCGGACCGGCCTCACCCCTTCCTCACCGGGCTGCACGAGCCCATGCGCCAGGAGCTGACGATCGAGGATCTGCAGGTCACGGGCGCGATCCCCAAGGCGTTGAACGGCCGCTATCTGCGCATCGGCCCCAACCCGATCGCGGCCAACCCGCGCGCCTATCACTGGTTCGTCGGCGACGGCATGATCCACGGGGTGGCGCTCGAGGACGGCCAGGCGAAGTGGTATCGGAACCGCTGGGTGCGCTCGGCGCAGGTCGGCCGCCAGCTCCACGTCGCGCCCGCGCCCGGACCCCGGCATTCGACCTTCGACACGGTCAACACCGCCATCGGCGTCATCGGCGGCGAGACGCTCGCGCTCGTCGAGGCCGGCAGCACGCCGGTGCGGGTCGGCGAGGAGCTGGAGACGATCGCCTACACCGACTTCCACGGCACGCTGAAGGGCGCCTTCACCGCCCACCCGCATTGCGACCCGCTGACTGGCGAGACCCACGCCGTCACCTATCAGGCGCCCGACCCGGGCCGCGTCTGGCACGTGGTCGTCACGCCGGATGGCCGCGTCCGCCGCGAAGAGCCGATCAAGGTCGGCGACGGGCCCTCGATCCACGACTGCGCGATCACCTCGCGCTACGTCCTGGTGCTCGACCTGCCGGTGACCTTCTCGATGAAGTCGCTGATCGGCGGCCACCCGTTCCCCTACCTCTGGAACCGCGACCATCGCGCCCGGGTGGGCCTGCTGCCCCGCGAGGGCCGCGGCGAGGACATCGTCTGGTGCGATGTCGATCCCTGTTACGTCTTCCACGTCGCCAACGCCTTCGACGCCGAGGACGGCCGGGTGATCCTGGACGCGGTGGCGCACGAGACGATGTTCGACGGCGACCTGCGGGGCCCCTCCTCGCCCACGAGCGCGCTGGAGCGCTGGACCATCGACCCCGTCGGCCGGACGGTCGAACGCGCGGTCCTCGACCCCAGCCCGCAGGAGTTCCCGCGCATCGACGAACGGCGCTTCGGCAGGCCGCACCGCTACGTCTATGCGCTGATGCTCCCGGAGCGCCAGGATCCCGCCTTCCTGGGCGCCAGCGCCATCGCCAAGCACGACGTGCAGACCGGCGCCCGCCAGGTCCACGACTTCGGCGCCGGCCGCTGCCCCGGCGAGTTCAGCTTCGTGCCCCGCCGGGACGGGACGGAGGAGGACGCCGGCTGGCTGATCGGCCTGGTCGTCGACCGCGCGGCGGACACGACCGCGCTGGAGATCCTCGAGGCGCAGGACTTCGCGGGCCCGCCGCTCGCCAGCATCCACATCCCCCACCGCATCCCGCCGGGTTTCCATGGGTGCTGGGTGGCGCGGTGACGGCGATCGACGTTCACCGCGGCGCCTGGACCTCGCTGGCGAACCCCGTCACGAACCGGCTGAGCGCGTCGTAGTCGGTAAGGTCGTAGTCGCGCGAAGTGACGATCGGCAGCCCGCGCTCGGCGGCGATGAACTTCAGCGCCAGCTTCTTGAAGAAATCGTACTGGCTGTAGCGGATCGCGCCGGCCGCCTTGTGCACCGCCTTCGGCGTCCACAGCGTCTCGTGCTCGAACCGGGCGATGCAGTCGTCGCAGGTCTCCCAGTCCGGCGGGGTGATGCCGGCTGCCGACAGCGAGACCGAGATGAAGGCCGCGGGCTTGGCGTTCAGCACCTCGTGCTGCTCGCGGGCGTAGGCGACCAGCGGCGGCTGGTAGCGGCCGACATGGATCGAGGCCGCCAGGATGACCGCGTCGTAGGGCGTCGGGACGGGCGGCGACCTGCCTGACGCGGCCGGCTGCACCGCCGTCGGAAAGCCGGCCTCGCCCAGCGCGCGTGCCGCGAAATGGCACAGCGACCGGGTATGTCCCTCGGTGGTGCCGTAGACGATCAGCACGCGCATGGCGCCGCTTCCTCCAGCCAGCCGTTTCCACCCGCCAATGGAACGCCTCGTGCAACGGAAGGCTCAACCGGCCCGAGGTGTCTCCACTTGGGACGGAGCCCGACGAAGGCGGCGGGACGAGCCCGAATGTGCCCCGCCTTCCGCCGATGCCCGTCAGCATCGGCTAGCCCCGGCCTCTTCCTGCAGAGGCCGGGGCTTCTTTCCGCCGCCCCGAGGGCGCCCCCCCGCTCGCGCGGCCCAATGGACGCGCCTCAGACGGCGAAGCTGTACCCGCCGTTCACCGGATAGGTCTGGCCGGTGATGAACGCCGCCGCATCCGAGCAGAGGAAGGCCGCCATGCCGGCCACGTCGCTCGGCCGGCCGAAGCGGCGGATGACGTAGCGCGAGACCTGGCGCCTGGCCTGGTCGCTCTCCTCGAAGGCGCGGGCCTTCTCCGCCTCCATCGGCGGCGCGACGGCCGAGAGCGAGATGGCGTTGCAGGTGACGCCATAGCGGCCGGTCTCCTTGGCGAGCGCGCGCACGAAGCCGGCGGCGGCGGCCTTGGCCGCGGCGTAGGGCGCGAGCCTTGCCTCGCCGACCCGGCCGGCGTCGGAGACGATGGCGACGATCCGCCCTCGGCCGGCCTGGATCATCCCCGGAATCGCCGCATGGCAACAGTTCATCACGCCAAAGGTGTTGGTGCGGAAGAAACGGTCCCAGTCGCCCGGATCGCTCTCCCAGAACTCCGGTCCCAGGCCGATCTGCGCGTTCGGTCCGGCGTTGCCGGCGTTATTGACCAGCAGCGTCACGGGCCCGAGCGACTCGGCGGCGGCCTTGACCCCGCCCCGCACAGCCTCCAGATCGCCGACGTCGAACGAGACTGGGACCGCGCGGACGCCCAACGCCTCGATCTCGGCGGCGACCGCGGCCGCCCGCTCCAGCACGAAGTCGTTCACCGCGATCCCGCCGGCGTTGTGCTTGGCCAGCGTCAGCGCGATCTCGCGGCCCACGCTCTGCCCCGCCCCGGTCACCAGGGCCACTTGGCCGCCCAGGTCCAGCAGGTCGTCGCCGATCATTCGCTCACCTTCGTTGCAGCTGTGGCTCCGACAGCAGGCGAAAGCCGCCTTCACCACGATTAGCTACCGGCTGGAAACTTGCGCCGCACGATACTGGCTTCTCGAGGGCGAACCAGCCTTTGCCGGCGCTTACCGCCTGAGCGATCTGCGCGGGCCCGAGCAGAGGCGTCCGGTCGCAGGGCGACGCAGAGCTTGGCCGTGCTAGCTCGACCCGGGGGCGTCATTTGTAGCGAGTCTTGTCACCGCATGCGTGCGTCCGCTTTCGCTTGGCTGGGCCTCCTGGCCGCCCCGCTTCTCCTCCTGGCCGCGCCGGCCGCGGCGCGCGCCGCCAGCTTCGAGGACGCCGTCCTCGCCGAGATCAACGACGTGCGCGCCCACCCGCAGGCCTACGCCCGCCAGCTGCGCCACGAGCAGCTGCACGCCGCCCGCTACTACGGCGAGGAAGGTTACGGCGTGACCCGCGACGATCCCGAGGCGGTCGACGACGCGATCGCCTTCCTGATGCGCCAATCGCCCCTGCGGCCGCTGGCGCGCGACCCGCGGCTGGCGGCCGCCGCGCGGGTGCACGCCTCCCGCCAGGGCAGGACCGGCGGGGTCGGCCACGGCGCCCCCGGGGCCCTGGGCGCCCGCCTGCGGGCCCAGGGCCTGTTCGCCGGCATCGAGGCGGAGAGCATCTCCTACGGCCAGCGCTCGCCCCAGGACGTGGTGCGCCAGCTGGTGGTCGACAGCGGCGTGCCCGGGCGCGGCCACCGCCGGGACCTGTTCGGCCAGGCCTTCCAGGCCGCCGGCGTCGCCTGCGGCCCTCACGCCGAATGGGGCGCGATGTGCGTGATCGACTACGCCGGGGCGATCGTGCGGCGCTGAACTTTCTTCCTTCCGATCGTTCCCGCGAAAGCGCGAACCCAGGCTTTTTCTCTTCGATCGGAACGGGGTCCCGGCTTTCGCGAGGACGAGCGGAGGGGTGCTCAGCGCACGCTCATCACCTCGACCTCGCCGCCGTTCAGCTCCACCACGTCGCCGACGGCCCGGCCCGCCAGGGCCCGGGCAAGCGGCGCGACGTAGGAGATGCGGCCCTGGGCGGGGTCGGCCTCGTCCTCGCCGACGATGCGGAAGGTCTGGCGGCGGCCGTCCTCGCGCTCGATCTCCACGGTGCGGCCGAACTGCACCGTCTCGGCCGGGCCTTCCGGCTCGGTCAGCTGGGCGCTGGCGCGGCGCGAGGACCAGTAGCGCAGGTCGCGGGTCGCGCGCGCCATTGCGGTTCGGTCGACGCTGATCCCGCCGTCGGCCTGGGCCGCGGCATAGGCCGCGCGCGCCTGAGTGAGCTCGGCCTCGATCGCGAGGAGGCCCGAGGCGGTGACGAGGTTCGGATGCGGCGAGATCGGACGGTCCGGCAGGTCCGCGGCGCGGGCCTCGTAGTCTTCTTCGCGGGTGAAAGCGACGGCCATCCGCCAGATCTAATGTTCCAAAAGGTCAGCCGGAAGGGCCTCTCCCGTCGCATCCACCACCCGCCAGGCCATCGGCCCCGGATCGCGCGCCAGCTGGCTGCGCAGCACCTCGACCCCGGCGTCCGAGGCGTCCCCGCTGCGTCCCGCCACGCGCGCCTCCAGCACCTGCGCCGGCGCCTGCAGCCAGAGTCCCTGGAACCGCGCCCCCGCCGCCTGGGCCAGGGCCTGCGCCCGCGCGCGGAGGTCCGGCCGCAGGAAGGTCGCGTCCAGCACCACCGCCCGGCCCGCCTGAAGCAGGGTCGCGGCGACCGAGAACAGCTCGTCGAACACCGCCGCGTCCGCGGCCGCGCCATAGGCCGAAGGCGGCGCCCGCTCGGTCGGCGCCAGCCCCGCCTGGCGCTTGCGGATCTCGTCGCTGCGCAGGATCACCGCCCCGGGCGCGGCGCCCAGGAAGGGCGCGAGCTTGCGCGCCACCGTCGACTTGCCCGAGCCGGACAGCCCGCCCACCGCGACCACCCGCGGCGGCGGCGGCGCCAGGTGCGCCATCGCCGCCTGCAAATACCGCCGTCCGTGTTCCGCATCGCCGCTGTGGGCGCAGACGTGAGCGCGCACCGCCGCCCGCACCGACAGCATCAGCGGCAGCAGGGCCAGGCCTTGCCACAGGTCGGCGGCGAATCTGCGCGCCGCCTCGTCCAGATAGCCCGACAACACCCTGACCGCCTGCTCGCGCCGCGCCCGGAAGTCGAGGTCCATCAGCAGGAAGGCGAGGTCGTAGAAGACGTCGATGTCGCTCAGCGCGTCGTTGAACTCGATGCAGTCGAACAGCACCGGCCGCCCCTGCTCGACCAGGATGTTGCCCAGGTGCAGGTCGCCGTGACAGCGCCGCGAGAAGCCGGCCCGCGCCCGCGCCTCCAGCAGCGGCCGGCGGCGTGCGTGCTCTGCCTGCGTCGCCGCGATCAGGTCGGCGACCGCCCGCGCGCCCAGCTCCGCCGAAAGCTCCGTCAGCACCTTGGCGTTGGACGGGACCGTATAGGCCAGGCCGCAGACATCCCTCAGCGGCGCGTCGGCATGAAAGCGAGCGATCGCCCGGCCGAGCGCCTCGGCCATGTCGCCGTCCAGCGCGTCGGGGTTGGCGGAGAGCACGGCGTCGTCGGCGAAGCGCCGCATCTCCAGCACCCGGTCCAGGACCTCTCCCGGCCCGTCGAGCTCCAGCCCGCCGTCCGCCCGCCGCGTCACCCGGCGCACGGCGCGGTAGATATCCGGCGCGCCGGGGCGGTTGAACGCCAGTTCGCGCTCCAGCGCCGCATGGCGCTTCTCGGCGGTGGTGAAGTCCACGTAGTCGAAACGCACCGGCTTCTTCTGCTTGAAGACGCAGTCCGGCGTCAGGAAGACCCGCGCCAGCGCGGTCTCGATCACTCGCTCGGAACGCGCCTCCAGCCAGACGCCGACCTCGGCCTGCCCATTCTCGCCGGGAGCAGAGACGCCGCTCAAGGGAACAGCCGGTGCGTGGTCCAGCCCTCGCCGGCGCGTTCGAACACCAGCCGCTCGTGCAGGCGAAAGGGCCGGTCGCGCCAGAACTCGATGACCTCGGGCGTCACGCGAAACCCCGACCAGTGCGGCGGGCGCGGCACCTTGCCGAGGCCGAAGCGCAGACCGCACTCGGCGATCTTCTTCTCCAGCGCCAGGCGGTCCGGCAGCGGCTCCGATTGGGCCGAGGCCCAGGCGCCAAGCTGCGAATCGCGGTGGCGCGTCGCGAAATAGGCGTCGCCCTCAGCATCGCCCACCCGCTCGACCGCGCCTTCGATGCGGACCTGCCGGCGCAGCGACTTCCAATGGAACAGCAGCGCCGCCTTCGGATTGGCCGCCAACTGCCGGCCCTTGGCGCTGTTGAAGTTGGTGTAGAAGACGAAGCCGCGCGCGTCGGCGTCCTTCAGCAGCACCATCCGCACGTCCGGCAGGCCGTCCTCGTCGACCGTCGCCACCGCCACGGCGTTGGGATCGTTCGGCTCCTTGCGGCCGGCCTCCTCCAGCCAGTCGGCGAACAGCGCCATCGGGTCGTCCTCGGCCAGCAACGGCAGGGACTGGGCGTTCGACACCTGGCGGACGTAGTCGTCCTCGCTCGGCGACGGCGGGATCAGGCTCTTGTCGGTCATGCGCGGCATATAGCGCAGTCCGCGCGCGGGCGCCGCCGCTCAACGGCGATCACGTGTCGTCGTCCAGCCGGCGCCGGTCAGGCCGCCTTCATGGCCTCGCGAGCCGCGGTCAGCAGAAAGCCGGACCGGGTGAGTCCGTGCGCCTCCGCGTACTTGTCGATCTGACGCAGGTCCGTCTCCGGCAGGGTGATGTTCACCCGCACGGCTTTGATCGGCTCGTCGGCGAGCGCCACGAGGATGGCCACACCGTCCCGGTTGTGGACGTCGGACATCACCGCCTCCAAGGCGGAAGGTTCTGGAACCGGCTCAGCGTCCTCGACCATGCCTTCGACGTGCAGCGCCAGAGCTTCGACGGCGTTGACCCGCGCCTCGTCCAGCGTCGATCCCGCCGTGACGCACCCGGGAAAGTCGGGAAACGAGACGCCGTAGTCGCTGTCGGGGGCCTTGTGGATCAGGGCGATGTAGTGGCGCATCAGGATGCCCTCAGTTTGATCCCCGCCTGGCGCTCGATGGACCTGAGCGTCCCGATGGGAAGATCCTTCTTCGGATGCGGGACGGTCACGCGGCCCGGCTTCGTCGGGTGCTTGAACTGCGCGTGCGAACCCTTCTGGGCCACCTCGCGCCACCCGTCCATTTCCAGAGCCTTGATCAGCTCCCGGCTATTCATGTGTGTATGATACACACCGGGAACAAGACCTCAATACACATTGATACGCACGCCAGAGCCGTCGCTCGCCGAATTTGTTCCTGTGAGCGCCTTCCGCTAGAAGCCGCACCATGTCCCACAACACCTTCGGCCACCTCTTCCGCGTGACGACCTGGGGCGAGAGCCATGGGGCGGCGCTGGGCTGCGTGGTCGACGGCTGTCCTCCCGGCATTCCGTTGAGCGAAGCCGACATCCAGCCCTGGCTCGACAGGCGCCGTCCCGGCCAGGGCAAGTTCGTCACCCAGCGGCAGGAGCCGGACGCCGTCCGCATCCTCTCCGGCGTCTTCGGCGACGCACGCACGCCGGGGCAGGTCACCACCGGCACGCCGATCTCGCTGATGATCGAGAACCTCGACCAGCGCAGCCGCGACTATTCCGAAATCGCCCAGGCCTTCCGTCCTGGCCACGCCGACTACGCCTACTTCGCCAAGTACGGCGTTCGCGACTACCGTGGCGGCGGCCGCCAGTCGGCGCGCGAGACCGCCGCCCGCGTCGCCGCCGGCGCCATCGCCCGCAAGGTGATCCCGCACGTCGAGATCCGCGCGGCGGTGGTGCAGATCGGCCCCCACGCGGTCGATCCGGCGCGCATGGACTGGGCCGAGACGCTCAACAACCCATTCTGGTGTCCCGACGCGGCCATGGTCGCGGTCTGGGAGGAGCACCTGGAAAAGGTCCGCAAGGCGGGCTCCTCCACCGGCGCGATCGTCGCCGTCGAGGCGCTCGGCGTCCCCGCCGGCTGGGGCGCGCCGCTCTACGGCAAGCTCGACGCCGAGCTCGCCGCCGGCTTCATGTCGATCAACGCCGCCAAAGGCGTGGAGTTCGGCGCGGGCTTCGCCGCCGCCGCCTTCTCCGGCGAGGAGAACGCCGACGAGATGCGCGCCACTAGAGGCAAGGATGGCCTGGACGGGCCAGAGTTCCTGGCCAACCACGCCGGCGGCGTCATGGGCGGCATCTCCACCGGCCAGCCGGTGACCGCCCGCGTCGCCTTCAAGCCGACCTCCTCGATCCTCACCCCGCGCCGGACGCTGAACGAGGCCGGCGAGGAGATCGAGCTGCGCACCAAGGGCCGCCACGATCCCTGCGTCGGCATCCGCGCCGTGCCGGTGGTCGAGGCGATGATGGCCTGCGGCCTGGCCGACGCCTTCCTGCGCCACCGCGCCCAGACCGGCGGCGGCGCCTTCCGCCCGGGCGAGCCGGGCCGGCGCTGAACCAATCGGCCGCAGGTGATAGAGCCCGCGGCTTCTGGCAAGCTCGGCCGTCAGTCCCGGAGCAACCGCATGCGCGTCCTCGCCACCGCCGCCGCCGCCGCCGTCACCGCCGCCCTGATGCTCTCGGGTTGCCTCGCCGCCTCCGCCGCCGGGACGGCGGTCGGGGTCACGGCGAAGGCCGCGAGCGCCACGGTTCACGGCGCCGGCGCAGTCGCGGGCGCGGTCATCCCTTAAGTCGAAAGACAGCGGGGCGCCTGCCGACGCCCCGCCTGAACCAGGTCAGTAGGCGCTGGGCGGCTGGATCGCCCGGGTCGCTTCGCGGATCGCGTCGGACGAGGCGCGCGCGATCGCCTCGCCGCTCTCGATCGCCTGCTGCATGTTGTCGCGCACCAGGTTGCTCTGCAGCGTCGCCATTTCCTGGAACGAGCGGCAGCTGGTCAGGCGGCCGAAGGCCTCGAGGTTGGTCCGCACCGCGCGCTGGGTGAGGTCGAACCAGACGCGCGAGGCGTCCTGGCAGCCCTTGGCGAGGGCGCTGGAGGCCTGGGCGACCGCCTGGACGTTCTGCGCCGACTGCTCGGCGAGGTCGGGATTGGGCGTCGCCGCGCCGAACGCCCGCGTCCAGTTCTGGGTCAGCCCTTCCAGGCTGCGCATCCCGGCCTCGAGGCTGGAGCGCACGGCCTGCTGAGCCGTCTCGATCTGGGTGTGCAGGATCTCGCTGTTGGCCTTGGCCGCGGCGCGGCCGGCCTCGGCGGTCTTGTCGGCCACGGCCTCGGCGGCGCGAGCGCCCTCCTTGGCCTGGCGTGCGCCGGCGTCGGCCGCCGCGCGTGCGGCGTCCAGCGCCGCGGCGCTCACGTTAGACTTCGTGGAGGCGGACGGAACGGCGGGATCGGGTGTGTCTGCCATGGGAGCTCCTCCTGGAGAGACCCGCGGGAAGGCGGGTCGGTTTGGCCCGGCTTGAACGCCGACGCCACGCTGATGCTGCAATGCAGCAACTTCGTGTCAACGACCGGCCCCGAACCTCGTTCCGCGCAAATTCTCCGGCGCCCGCCGGGCGCTCAGCCGACCACGTAGGCGCAGCTCTCGCCGATCGTCGGCCGCGAGACCACCACCCGGCAAAGGCCGGGAAAGCGCGGTTTCAGCCGCGCCGCGAAATAGAGGCAGATGTTCTCCAGCGTCGGGCTCTCCAGCCCCGGCTTGTCGTTCAAGAGGCCGTGGTCAAGCTCCGCGGCCACCGCCTTCAGCGCCGCGTCGAGCTCGCCCAGGTCCGCCACCCAGCCGACCGGCGCGACGGCCTCGCCGCGGACCGTCGCCTCCACCCGGAAGGAGTGGCCGTGCAGGCGCGTGTAGGGCCCGGGCGGGCCGCCAGGCAGATTGTGCGCCGCATCGAAGCCGGCGGCCTTGGTGATCTCGAAAATGGCTGGGCTCATCAGGGTGTTCAGGCGGCCGAGGCTGGAGACGGCCTCAGGCGATGCCGAGGTATTTGTGCGTCTGCACGCTTAAACGCCAGCGAGGGTGGGCGAGGCAATAGGCGATCGCCGCCTCGGTGTTGGCCGCCCGCTCCGGCCCGTCCATCGGCTGCAGCAGGAAACGCTCGAAATCGAGGCCCTCGAACCGCGCCGGATCGACGCCGGCCTGCGGATAGACCAGCTTCAGCTCCTGGCCCCAGGTCTGGGCCAGGCCCGCGTCGGCCTTGGGGCTGACGCAGATCCAGTCGAGGCCCGCCGGGACGGCGATCGTGCCGTTGGTCTCCACCGCGATGTCGAAGCCGCGGGCGTGCAGCGCCGCCACCAGGGCCTCGTCCACCTGCAGCAGCGGCTCGCCGCCGGTCAGCACCACCAGCCGGTCGCACGGCCCGCCGCGCCAGGCGCGCTCGACGGCGGCGGCCAGTTCGTCGGCGGCGGCGAAACGTCCGCCGCCCGGGCCGTCGATGCCGACGAAGTCGGTGTCGCAGAAGGTGCAGACCGCCTCCGCCCGGTCCTCCTCCCGCCCGCTCCACAGGTTGCAGCCGGCGAAGCGGCAGAACACCGCCGCACGCCCGGCCTGCCCGCCCTCGCCCTGCAGGGTCAGGAAGATCTCCTTGACCGCGTAACTCATCAGACGACCTCCGCCGCCAGCGCCGGGCGGCCCTCGCCGGTCCAGGCTTCCCAGCCGCGGGCGCGCAGCTCGCACGCCGGGCAGGTCCTGCAGCCGTAGCCCCACGGGTGCAGCTCGCCGCGCTCGCCCAGGTAGCAGGTGTGGCTGTCGCGGACGACCAGCTCCACCAGCGGCTCGCCGCCCAGGCCCTTGGCCAGCGCCCAGGTCTCGGCCTTGGTCAGCCGCATCAAGGGCGTCTCGATCGCGAAGTTCTGCGCCATGCCGAGGTTCAGGGCCTGCTGCATGGCGTCCAGCGTATCGCGCCGGCAGTCCGGATAGCCGGAGAAGTCGGTCTCGCACATGCCGCCCACCAGCCGCTCCAGGCCGCGCCGGTCGGCCAGCGCCGCAGCATAGACGAGGAACGCGAGGTTGCGGCCGGGGACGAAGGTCGAGGGCAATCCTTTCTCGGTCAGCTCGATCGCCCGATCGGTCGTGAGCGCGCTCTCGGCCACCGCGCCGAAGCTGCGCATGTCCAGCAGGTGGTCCGGACCCAGCCTGGACGCCCAGGCCGGAAAGCGCTCGACGAGCGCCCGACGCACCGCCTCGCGCGCCTGAAGCTCCACCGCGTGCCGCTGGCCGTAGTCGAAGCCGACGGTCTCGACGCGCCGATAGCGTTCCAGCGCCCAGGCGAGGCAGACGGCGGAATCCTGTCCGCCGGAAAACAGCACAAGCGCGCCTGCGGTCTCATTCATCGGCCCCATATGCGCGCTGCGAGGGCCGGGGGGAAGGCGTCCGCCCAGTGGAACAGCGCGGCCGCCTCCGCGATTGCCTGCGCAAATTAGAAGCAGGAGACGCCAGATGCCTCATCCGGGCGAGCACGTGATCGGCGGCGGGACCAATGCGCCTCCCCTTGGCGAGACCGTGGCCGACGAGGCCATGGGGCCGAAAGACCGAACCAACCCCGAGCTCGCCGAGCTCGCCGACAGTCCCGAGGGCCGACGCATCGAGCAGAAGCTGCGCGCCGAAGCGCTGGCCCGCCGGCGCGGCGAGGACGAGGACGCCGACATCGAGGATCCGACGGGCCACGCCTGATCCACATGCAGAACTGACCCGAAACCGCAATCCGGGAACTCCCGGATAACGAGAGTGGTTTTCCCTCGGTGACGCCTGACGAATTACGCAAAGAGGCGGCCTCCGCCGAATTCATGGCCCGTGTGGTGAGCTACCGGCCCGACAAGCTGTGGCTGACCGCCAAGGCGGCGGAGCTGCGCCGCCTGGCCGAGCGGATGGAGTCCCGGTCCTGGGACCCACGCGAACTGGACCGGCCGGACGATCCGCAGTCCCAGTGACCGCCTCCGAACGATCGGGCCGGCCACGGGCGGCGCCCGGATCGCGCACGTAAACGATCCACACACCCTCCTGGTGTAGCCACGAGGCGCAATGGGTACGCCACGTCCTTCACCGGAGGTCGAGGCCTTCGCGCGCGAGCTCTGCGCATCCGAGGGCTGGGACCCTGACGAGCGCATCGGCTGCGATGAGGACGAGGTCGCGCTCGCCGAACGCTGCCCGGTGACCGGCCGCTGGAGCTGCGCGCGCTGGCAGGCCTATGCGGGCGCCGCCGAACGCCTGGCGAAGGCTTCGGCCGACGACTGGAACACGTTCTGACGTTGGTTCAGCTCACATGCCACCGTTACGAGAAAAATTAAGCTCTGCGGTTTAATCACCCAAGCCGACAGGGGAGAAACTATGGAAGAGGCCACTTCCCACGGCCCGGTTGAGGTGGCGCGGCTCTTTGTCGCGAGCGCGCCGATTTTCATGACTCTGCTGGACCTGGACGGACGAATTCTCGAGATCAGCCCGGTCCTGGTGAAGGTGTTCATCGAGCGAGCCGGCGTTACACGCGATCAGCTGATCGGCCGGCCCGCGGCGCAAGCCGTGCCGGACGCGGCCGCCGACATGGAGATGATGTTCGCCCGCCTGGCGGGCGGCGAGACCTCCGTCGCGTTCGAGCGCAGCCTGCAACCGAGCGAGGGACGCGTCGTCCACTTGCGTTGCCAGGCCGATTACTGGCGCGACGGCGAAGGGCGGCCGGTCGCCGTCCTTCTGGTCCATCAGGACATCAGCGCCGAGATCGAGGCCCGCGAGGCGCGCGCCGAATCCGAGGCGCAGCTGCGCGCCGTGGTCGACAACCTGCCGGCGCAGATTTCGCTGACGGACGTGGAAAGCGGCCGCATCAGCCTGTTGAACGCCAAGATGAGCACGGGCTTCGCCCATTACAGCGGCGCGACCGTCGGGGCGCGCCTGCAGGACCTCATGGAGCCGGCGCAGCTGGACGAGCTGAAGCGGATCATCGCCACCCTGGACGCCGGCGGCGCTTCGGAAATCGAGCGCAGGGTCGAGGGCGGCGTCTGCGACGGACGCGTCATGCGCATGAAGCACGTCATCTTCAACGACATGCGCGGCCGGCGGCAGCTGCTGTGGATCGCCGAGGACGTGACCGAACTGCGCGAATCCGCCGAGGCGCTGAAGCGGGCGGCCGCCGAGGCCGAGGACGCCAACCGCGCCAAGTCGGAGTTCCTGGCCAACATGAGCCACGAGATCCGCACCCCGCTGAACGGCGTGATGGGGGTGGCGGGCGCCCTGGCCCGGACCCGGCTGAGCGGGGCGCAGGCGGAGATGGTCTCGCTGATCGAAACCTCGGCCAAGACGCTGGAGACCCTGCTGTCCGACATCCTCGACCTCGCCCGCATCGAGGCCGGCAAGATGGAGCTCAGGCCCGAGCCGTTCGACCTGGCGACGTCGGTGGGCGCCTGCGGCGCGCTGTTCGACGCCGCGGCCCAGGCCAAGGGGCTGGACCTGGAGGTGTCGATCGCCCCGGACGCCCTGGGAACCTACGTCGGCGACGCAGCCCGGCTGCGGCAGATCCTCTCCAACCTGCTCGGCAATGCGGTGAAGTTCACCCACGTGGGCGGGGTGCGGCTGACCGTCGCCGCCCGCCGCGGCGAAACCAGCTCGGAGCTGCGCTTCGAGGTGCGCGACACCGGCATCGGCTTCGACGCCGAGACCAAGGCGCGCCTGTTCTCCCGCTTCGAGCAGGCCGACGGCTCGATCACCCGCCGGTTCGGCGGCTCGGGCCTGGGGCTGTCGATCTCGCGCTCGCTGGCCGAGGCCATGGGCGGCAGGCTGGAGGCTGACGCCGAGCCAGGCGAGGGCGCGGTCTTCACGCTCACGCTGGAGCTGCCGCGCGGCGAGGGGGCGCTGGACCTGTGGGACGAGGCCGCCCCGCCGGAGCCGGCCGCCGATCCGCTGGAGGGCATGCGGGTGCTGCTGGCCGAGGACCACCCAACCAACCGCCGGGTCGTCGAGCTGATCCTGGGCGCCGCCGGCGTCGACCTCACCTGCGTCGAGAACGGCGTCGAGGCGGTGGCCGCCTTCCGCAGCCGCGACTTCGACCTGGTGCTGATGGACATGCAGATGCCGCTCCTGGACGGGCTGGCGGCGGTCGAGGAGATCCGCCGGCTCGAGGCCCTTTCGGGCGCCCGGCCGACGCCGATCCACATGCTGACCGCCAACGCCATGCCCGAGCACGTCAACGCCTCGCTCGCCGCCGGCGCCGACGGCCACCTGTCCAAGCCGATCCTGGCCGACGCCCTGCTGGAGCGGGTGGGCGAGGCGGCCGCCGCGCGGCTTGTCGCCGCGAACAGCGTGCAGCCGGCAAGGATAAGCTCCACCTTGCGCTGAACCCGCGATAAGGCTTCCCCCCAACGGGGGTATTTCATGAGTCCGAGTCGGCGTCGGCGCCCGCTGATTGCAAGCGCCGTCACAGTTGCGTCCTTCGCCGCGGCCGCGCCCGCCCCGGCCGGAGCGGCCGAGACCCCGGCTGCGGCGGCGACCGCTGCGCACGCCCTGGAGGAGCTGGTCGTCACGGCCGAGCGGCGAAAGGCCGCCATCGAGAACGTGCCGCTGGCGGTCTCCGCCTTCACCGGCGACCAGCTCGCGGCCTCGCGCCTGGACGGCCCGCGGGACCTGCTCCTGGCGGTCCCGAACATGAACTTCTCGCGGTCCTTCTTCGGCGGCTACAACATGTCGATCCGCGGCATCGGCTCGAAGTTCGTGGGCCTCTCGGGCGAATACGGCGTCAGCATCCACGAGAACGCCACGCCCTTCACCTACAGCCACATCGCCGACGCGGAGTTCTTCGACGTCGAGCGGGTCGAGGTTCTGCGCGGGCCGCAAGGCGCGCTCTATGGCCGCAACGCCACCGGCGGGACCCTCGACGTCATCACCGCGCGGCCCACCGACCAGCTCGGCGGCTGGGCCACGGCGGAGTACGGGAACTACGACTCGGTGCGCCTCTCCGGCGCGCTCAACCTGCCGCTGAACGACATGCTGTCGGTGCGCATCGCCGGCATCCGGCTGAAGCGCGACGGCTTCTTCACCAATACCGGGACCGGCGACGCCGTCGACGGCCGCGACATCGGCGCCTCGCGCATCACCGTGCGCCTGCACCCCAACCAGGCGCTCGACCTCAACGTCATGGTCGAGACCTTCGACGAGAGCGACAGCCGCTCGCGCGTCGGCAAGCCGCTGTGCATCAAGGACCCCGGCCCGAGCTCCCTGAACGGCGTCGCCGTCAGCGCCGCCAACCGCGGCCTCTTGAGCCAGGGCTGCCTGCCAGGCTCCCGCTACGGAAACGCCGCCTTCGGAACCGTGAACTCGTCCGCGACGCTCGGCGGAATCTTCCTGCCGCTGTTCGGCCTGACCCAGGGCGACCTGCTGACCGGCCAGACGCAGGACCACGACCTGCGCCACATCCAGTCCGTCGCCGATCCGATCTATCAGGCGCACTCGCGGTTCTATCAGATCGACGCCAGGTTCGCGCTCACGCCCCGGCTGAACCTGGAGTCGCTGACCGGCTTCAACTACGACCACGGCCTGTCGGTGCAGGACTACCTGCGCGCGGTCCCGCGCCTCACCTTCACGCCGACGCGGATGTTCCCGGACGGCGTGGTGGCCGACCCCCAGCTGGGCGCTTCGAACACGCTTCGCTCGTCGGATTACTATCCGACGCAGGCCAAGGAGTTCACCCAGGAGGTCCGCCTCTATTCGGACTTCGGCGGCGCCTTCGACTTCAGCCTGGGCGCCCTGCACCGCAACTTCCAGGTCCGCAGCGAGTACTTCGTACTCTCCAACGGACTGACCGCCTTCGCCCAGTTTCGCGACACGCTCGCAGGATTTCCCGGCGTCTTTCCGATCTACATCGACCCGAACACCCCGCCGGACGGCAGCGGCCACGCCTATTTCGACAACGCCGCCCTGAACCGCGCCCAGTCGGACTCGATCTTCGGCGAGGCCTATTGGCGTGCCACCTCCAGCCTGAAGCTGACGCTGGGCCTGCGCGCCAGCCGCGACCACAAGGAGAGCGAGCCCAACCCGGTCACCCTCTTCGCGCCGGCCACGCTCGCCGCCGCGCCGCCGGCGTCAGGGCAGCGGGCCAATCCGGCCTTCAACGGCGGTCGCGGCCTGCCGCCCGCGCCGCTGCTGGAGCGCGACGACGACAGCACCACCGGCCGGGCGATCGTCGAATGGACGCCGAAGCTCGGCTTCACCGACCGGACCATGGTCTATGCGAGCTATTCGCACGGCTTCAAACCCGGCGGCTTCAACACCCCCTGCGACCTGCAGAGCCCCGGCTGCGGCTCGATCTCGCCGACCTACGCGCCGGAGACCGTCGACGCCTACGAGATCGGGACCCGGAACGTGCTGGCGCACGGTCGCCTGGTCCTGAACCTCACCGCCTTCCACTACGATTACGGCGGCTACCAGGTTGCCGCGATCATCAACAAATCCTCGGTCGCCCAGAACGTCGACGCCGCGATCGACGGGCTGGAGCTGGAGAGCGTCTGGGAGCCGGTCGAGCGCCTGCGCTTCAACCTGAGCGTCGGCTGGCTGAAGACCCGCATCCGCGGCGGGGCCGTGCTCGACACCCTCGACCGCACCCAGGGCGACCCCCGCCTGTCGATCGTCAAGGCGCAGGACGGCTCCAACTGCGTGGTGGACCGCGCCGCCCTGGCCGGCCTCCTGGCCATCCAGCAGGGCCAGCCGGGCGCACGCACCGTCGCCGGCGTCACCGGCAACCCGCTCACCCTGCTGGGCGTCTGCTCGGGGTTGGCGGCAGCCTATGGTCTCTACGACTACGCGGGCATGAACGTCCTGACTGCGCCGGTCGCGGTCGACAACTCGCCGCTGCCCAACAGCGTCGTCCAGGTCGGCCAGGGCGTGCCGGTCTCGCTCCGCGGCCATCGCCTGCCCAACGCGCCGGAATGGACGCTGGCCTTCGGCGCGGAATACGGCTGGGACCTGTGGGACTGGCTCGCCACCCTGCGCGGCGACTACTACCGCCAGGGCGGCAGCTATGCGCGGATCTTCAACAGCGCGACCGACAAGCTGCGGGGCTACGGCGTGCTCAACGCCACCCTGACGCTCGCCAGTCCGCGGCGCGATTTCGACGTGCGGCTGTTCGTCAAGAACCTGACCGACGCGACGCCGATCACCGACCTCTACCTCAGCGACGACTCCTCCGGGCTGATGACCAACGCCTTCACCCTCGAACCCAGGACCTGGGGCGTGGCGGTGACGAAACGGTTCTGACTGCGCTTTTGGCGGACTTGCGCCTGCCGGCTCGATGACCTAACCGCAACGCTGATCTTCCGGGGGAGGAACATGGCCGAGAGCAAGCCCGCGTCGCCGTCGCTCGATGACGTCCGCGCGCGCATCGACGCCATCGACTCCGAGCTGCTCAAGCTGGTCGACGAACGCTCGGCGCTCGCCCGCGAGGTCGCCGCCGCCAAGGCCGCCGCCGGCGAGGCCGACCGTTTCGGCCTGCGCCCGGCCCGGGAGACCCAGGTGCTGCGCAAGCTGTTGGCCATGCGGCGCACCGCCGCCCGGCCGGCGCTGGTGGTGCGGATCTGGCGCGAGCTGATGGCCGACAGCCTGAGCCTCCAGGGCCCGTTCCAGATCGCCGTCTGGGGCGGCCGCGATCCCGGCCGGACGATGGAGCTCGCCCGCATGCGCTTCGGCGCCGCCCCGCCGATCCGCCAGGTCGCCAAGCCCGAGGAGGCGCTCGCCGCCGCCCGCGCCCGCGGCGGCGTGGCCGTGGCGGCGCTTACGCCCGACAGCGCCTGGTGGGGCCGGCTCCTCGCCGAGCCCCGGCTGAAGGTCTTCACCACCCTGCCCTGCCTCGCCGCCTGGGGGCCGCTCGCCGCGCTGGGCGTCGCCGAGATCGAGGTCGAGCCCACCGGCGAGGACCGCACCTTCTGGGTCACGGACGCCCCGCAAGGGGCCGGCGCCATTGTCGAGGCGCTGAGCCGCGACGGGGTCGCCGCCACCCTGATGCTGGAGGCCGGCGGCCTGAAGCTGTTCGTCCTTTCCGGCTTCTATCAGGCCGAGGATGCGCGGCTGGCGCGCGCGCCGGGGCGGCTCTGCGGCGTCATCGGGGCTGCGCCCGCGCCCCTGGACGTGTAAGCCCGCAAGCCTATGTCGTTTCCAGGTTTTTCGTGACGGTTGCCAAGATGTCCGCATCCCCCCCGCCCAGCGACCGCGGCAGCGCCGCGCGGCCTCTTCCCAAGCCGGGCATCCTGGACATCCACGCCTACGTCCCGGGGAAGGCCAAGGCCGAAGGGGTCGAGAATCCGATCAAGCTGTCGGCCAACGAGAACATCCTGGGCTCGAGCGAGAAGGCCCGGGAAGCCTACGCCGGCGCGGTGGGCGAGATGCACATCTATCCGGACAGCCGCACCACGATCCTCAGGACCGCGATCGCCGGGCGCTATGGCCTGGAGCCCGAGCGGCTGATCTTCGGTTGCGGCTCCGACGAGGTCTTCGCGATCCTCTGCCAGACCTTCCTCGAGCCGGGCGACAACATCGTCCAGGGCGAGTTCGGCTTCGCCGGCTTCGCCATCGGCGCCTGGGCTTGCCAGGCCGAGGTCAAGATCGCCCGCG
The DNA here is from genome assembly GCF_035276905.1 of Phenylobacterium sp. GTDB lineage: Bacteria > Pseudomonadota > Alphaproteobacteria > Caulobacterales > Caulobacteraceae > Phenylobacterium. The sequence continues at coordinate 24,466 of NZ_DATELG010000236.1, forward strand.
AGCCGGACCACCGCATCGACGTCGACGAGCTCCTCAAGGTGGTCGACGAGCGTACCCGGCTGGTCTTCCTGGCCAACCCCGGCAACCCGACCGGCACCTGGATCCCGTTTTCCGAGGTCCGCCGCCTGCATGAGGCCCTGCCGCCCAGCGTGGTGCTGGTGCTGGACGGCGCCTATTCCGAGTTCGTCGGCGACCCGAGCTTCAGCGACGGGCTGGAGTACGCCCGCACCGCCGAGAACATCGTCGTCACCCACACCTTCTCCAAGTTGCACGGCCTTGCGGCGCTCCGCGTGGGCTGGGGCTATGGGCCTGCCGAGATCATCGCCGCCATGGACCGCATCCGCCTGCCGTTCAACACCTCGATCCCGGCCCAGCGCGCGGCGGTCGCGGCGCTCGCGGACGAGGACTTCCAGCGCCGCTCGATCGCCCTCGTCGACCAGTGGCGGCCGTGGCTCGAGCAGCAGCTGGGCGGCCTGGGGCTCGACGTGGTCCGCCCCTCGGCCACCAACTTCGTGCTCGTCGGCTTCCCGAAGACCGCCAGGCGCACCGCCGCCGAGGCCGAGGCGCAGCTCGCCGCCAAGGGCCTGCTGGTGCGCCAGCTCGTGAACTACGGCCTGCCCGACCATCTGCGGATCACCATCGGCCTGGAGGAGCACAATCGCGCCGTGATCGAGGTGCTGACGGACGTCCTGAAGCGATGAGCGGCGTGATCTATCCGCGGATGGCGGTGATCGGCTGCGGGCTGATCGGCTCGTCCGTCATCCACGCCGCCCGCGCCGCCGGCGTGGTCGCCGAGGTCGCAGTCGCCGACGCCTCGCCCGAGCACCGCGCCCGCATTGTCGAGCTCGGCTACGCCGACCAGGTCACCGCCGACCCGGCCGAGGCCGCTCGCGACGCCGACCTGGTGGTGCTGGCCACGCCGGTGCTGGCCATGAGCGGCGCCTGCGCCCAGGCCGCGCCCGCGCTGAAGCCCGGCGCCACCGTCACCGACGTCGGCTCGGTGAAGTCCGCGGTGGCCGAGGCGCTGAAGCCGCTGATCCCGGCGGGCGTCTTCCTGGTCCCCGGCCACCCGATCGCCGGCACCGAATATTCCGGTCCGGAGGCCGGCTTCGCCGAGCTGTTCCACAATCGCTGGACCATCGTCACCCCGCTGCCGCGCGAGGACGATCCCTATCTGGAAGCGGTGCAGCAGCTGGTCGACTTCTGGCGCGCGCTGGGCGCCAACGTCGACCGCATGGACGAAAAGCACCACGACCTGGTGCTGGCCGTCACCAGCCACCTGCCGCACCTGATCGCCTACAACATCGTCGGCACCGCCGCCGACCTGGAGGAGGTCACCCAGACCGAGGTGATGAAATACTCCGCCGGCGGCTTCCGCGACTTCACCCGCATCGCCGCCTCGGACCCCACCATGTGGCGCGACATCTTCCTGACCAACAAGGACGCGGTGCTGGAGATTCTCGGCCGCTTCACCGAGGACCTGCAGGCGCTGTCGCGGGCGATCCGCTGGGGCGAAGGCGACAAGCTCTTCGAACTCTTCACCCGCACCCGCGCCATCCGCCGCGGCATCATCGCCGCCGGCCAGGAAAGCCCCGAGGCGAACTTCGGCCGGGATCATCGCGGGCAATAGCCTCAGCCACTTCGCCAAGACGGCGCCGCTTTGGGTTCCGGTAGCGAGGCCGGCGTTTATGGATCCCGGACACCGTGCTGCGCTCGGTTCCGGGATGAGAGCTAAGGTTGCTGAGCACCTGGCGCCAAGAACCCTTCCACCGCCTCGATCGCCTCCACCAGGGTCATGCGCTGGATCGCCACCCCCTCGGGCAAGCCCGAGAACAGCCGCGTCGGGGCCTGGGCGTCGAGCATGACGAAGCAGCCCTTGTCGTCCGCCCGGCGGATGAGCCGGCCGAAGGCCTGGGCGATGCGGCCTCTGGCGACCGCATCGTCATAGCCCTTGCCGCCGAACCGCGCCCGGCGGGCCTTGTGCAACAGGTCGGGCCTGGGCCACGGCACGCGGTCGAAAACCAGCAGGCGCAGCGACCGGCCGGGCACGTCCACTCCGTCGCGCACCGCATCGGTGCCCAAAAGGCAGGCGTCCTCCTCGGCGCGGAAGATGTCGACCAGCGCGCCGACCTCCAGCGGATCGACGTGCTGGGCGTAGAGCGCCAGGCCCTTGTCGGCCAGCGGCGCGGCGATCCGCTCGTGCACCGCCCGCAGCCTCCGGATGGCGGTGAAAAGCCCCAGGCCCCCGCCGCCGGCCGCCAGGAACAGCTCGCGCATGGCCGCCGCCACCTGGCGCGCGTCGTCGCGGGCGACGTCGGTGACCACCAGCGCGCGGGCCTGGGCCGCGTAGTCGAACGGCGAAGCCAGCTTCAGCGTCTTCGGCCGGTCCGGCAGGCGCGCGCCGCCGGTGCGCATCTCGGCGAGCGCGAAGGGATCGTCCAGCGTCGGATCGGCCAGGGTGGCGCTCGTGACCAGGACCCCGTGGGCCGGCGCGATCACCGCATTGGTCAAGGGCTCGGTCGGGTCGATCCAGTGGCGGCGGCAGGCGGCGTCGACCACGCGGCCGTAGAGGAAGGTGGCGTCGAACCAGTCGACGAAATCCGGATCGTCCTCGCTGTCCTCGTCGATCGCCCGCAGCATCGAGCGCCAGGCCGGCAGGGTCATCCGCGCCCGCCGATCGAGCCCCCTCAAGGCGCCCTCGATCCTGGCCCGCTGGGACGGCTCGAGGGTCGCGGCCTCGGCGTCGAGGATGTCCTCCAGGTGGCGGGCCAGCGCCAGCAAGGGCGCCTCGATCTTCGCCAGCGCCGCAGCGGCCTCGCGGGCGGTCTCGCGCACCAGGTCGAGCGCCGGGCGGGCCGCGCACTCCATGCCGACGTCGGAGGGCGTGGCCCGCGCCCGCAGCTGCTCCAGCACCGCCACCAGGAAGCCCTCGATCGGCCCGATCGGGTTCACCTCGCCGTTCGGCGGCGCAATCCGCCCCGACCAGCTCTCGCCCGGCAGGGCCGCGGCCGCGCGCGTCGCCTCGACCAGCGCGCGCTTGGCCTCGTCATGGTCGCCCAGCACGTCCATCAGCCGCGCCTCCAGGCCCCGGCCGCGCCGGCCGCGCCCTTCGGGCCCGCGGATCCAGCGGCGCAGCTCGGCCGCCTCGGCCCCGGAAAGCGCCGCGGAGAAGGCGCTGTCGGCGGCGTCGAACAGATGGTGGCCCTCGTCGAAGACGATGCGCTTGAGCTGGCTGGTCTCGCCGTCGGCCTTGGAGCCGCGCGCGGCGCGGGCGCCGTCGAAGGCCGCCTGGGTCAGCACCAGGGCGTGGTTGGCGATGACGATGTCGGCGCGCCGCGAGCCGCGGATCGCCTTCTCGACGAAGCAGGTGCGATAGTGGGCGCAGCCGGCGTGGATGCACTCGCCGCGCCGGTCGACCAGGTTGCCGGCGCTGGCCTGGGCCGCCGGCGAGACGGCGAAGAGCGTCGGCAGCCAGGCCGGGAAGTCGCCGCCGGTCATGTCGCCGTCGCGGGTCGCCCGCGCCCAGCGCGAGGTCAGGCCCAGGCCGACGAGGTCGCCGTTGCCAAGCTGGGCGGCGTTCACCGCATCCTGGAAGTTCAAGAGGCAGAGGTAGTTCTCGCGCCCCTTGCGAACGACCGCCTTCTTCGCCCGCACCCTGGGGTCGGGAAAGATCGCCTGGCTCTCGCGCTCGATCTGCCGCTGCAGCGCCCGCGTGTAGGTCGAGACCCACACCGCCGGCCCGTTCGCCTCGGCCCACAGCGACGCCGGGGCCAGGTAGCCGAGCGTCTTGCCGACCCCGGTGCCCGCCTCCGCCAACATCATGCGCGGCTCGCCCTCGCGCTCGCGCGGCTGGAAGGCGAAGGCGGCCTCGGCGGCGAACTCGGCCTGGGCGGGCCTGGCCTCCGAGAGGCCCGCCTGGGCCAAGAGCGCCTTCAGCCGTTCGGCGGCGCCCGCGGGCTCGATCGGCCGCGAGCCCGCCTCGCCGGCCGGCGCCTCGGCCTCCCACTCGGCGAGCCTGGCCCAGGCGTCGAGGCCGGACGAACGGAACATGTTCCCCACCGGGGCCGAGCGCAAAGCGCCGATCGCCGCCGGCCCCCAGGCCCAGCCGGCGCGCGCCAGGGTCTCGGCCAGCGCCAGGGCTTCCTCGCGGCTGGGGGTCGGA
>NZ_DATELG010000237.1:0-4474 GCF_035276905.1 Phenylobacterium sp.
CTGGCGGAGGAGCGCCTGCGGCTGGAGCAGGCGATCGAACTGAACGGCATGGGCGAGGAGCAGCGCCGGCTGCAGATACGAGAGCTGAGCCATCGGGTGAAGAACGCCATGACGGTGCTGATGGCCATGGTGCAGCAGGCCGCCCGCTCCTCGGCGACCGTCGACGACATGGTCGAGCTGATCGGCTCGCGGCTCTCGGCGATGGCGAAGTCGCAGGAGCTGGTCACAGCCTCGGACGGCGGTCCGTTCCAGATGGCGGAGCTGATGCGGGTCGTGCTCGAAGCCTTCGACCTGACGCGCTTCGACATCGACGTGGCGCTGGAGCCGGTGACGCTGGAGGGGCAGGGCGGCGTCGCGCTCGCGCTCCTGCTGCACGAGCTGGCCACCAATGCGGTGAAGTACGGCGCCCTCTCCAACGACGGCGGGCGGGTCGCGCTGTCGCTCCAGGAGCGCCGCGAGGGCTGGGCGATCGTCGAATGGCGCGAAGCGGGCGGGCCGCCGGTCGCCCCGCCCGCGCGCCAGGGCTTCGGCATGCGCCTGCTGGCGACGGCGCTGCAGGGCCGCAACGGATCGGTCACGCCCACCTTCGCCGCCGAAGGCTTCGCCGCCCGGATCGTCATGCCGGTCTGAAAAGCAGTCGGCGGGCGCGGCAGCGTCGCATTTCGGGAGCCGGCGAGGCGCCCGTTGGGGGTGCGAAATATCGGGACAGGGATAAATTGGCCGCGCCCTTCCCTATCGACCGGAGACGTCCGCATGGGCGACGCCTTCGACCTGCAGCGGTTCGTCGACGCCCAGGCCCGCAACTACGACGACGCCCTGGCCGAACTCCGCGCCGGCCGCAAGACCAGCCATTGGATGTGGTACGTCTTTCCCCAGGTCGCGGGCCTGGGGTCCAGCGCCATGGCCCAGACCTACGCGATCGGCTCGCTGGCGGAGGCGCAGGCCTATCTGGCGCATCCGGTGCTGGGCGCGCGGCTGCGCGACTGCCTGGCCGCAGTCCTGGCCGTGCGGGGACGCAGCGCGCACGAGATCTTCGGCAGTCCCGACGACTTGAAGTTCCGCTCCAGCCTGACGCTGTTCGCACAGGCGGCGCCGGCGAATCCGCAGTTCCGCCAGGGACTTGAGCGCTACTTCGGGGGCGAGGCCGACCCCGCGACCCTGCAGATCCTCGGCCGGTCTTAGGCCCTCAACGCCTGACGGAGCGGCGGGCGCGCATCGCGCGCTGGGCTCAATGCTTGCCGAAGACGTGCATCAGCCTGACCGCCGCCGGCAGCAGCAGCGCGCCCAGCAGGCAGGGGAAGATGAACATGATCAGCGGCACGGTGAGCTTGGCGGAGAGGGCGAGCGCCTTCTCCTCGGCCCGCAGCATGCGCTTGGCGCGCATGTCCTGGGAGAAGACGCTGAGCGTCTCGCCGAGGCTGGTGCCCATGTCCTCCGCCTGGCGCAGCATGGTGGCGAGCGCCCGGGCGTCGTCGATGCCGAGCCGGTCGGCCAGCGAGCCCCAGGCCTCCTTGCGCGACCGGCCGGCCCGCAGCTCCAGCACCAGCATGCGCAGGTGAATGGTGAGGTTGGGATAGCGGCGATCCAGCTCGTCGGTCACCCGGGTGACCGCCGCGTCCAGGCTGAGGCCTGCCTCGACCGAGGCGACCAGCAGGTCGAGCAGGTCGGGAAAGCCTTCCATGTACTCGCGCTCGCGCTTCTGGCGGCGGGCCTTGAGCACCTGGTCGGGGCCGAGCATGGCCGCGCCGGAAAGGGCGCCGGCGAGCACCACGCCGCCGAATCCGCCCTGGCCCTTCAGCAGCATCGGCAGGGTCAGGACGACGCCGGCGGTCGCCGCCGCCATGGCCGCGGCCTTGACGCCGAGGAAGATCACCGCCGCCTCGCGGTTGAAGTAGCCGGCCTGCATGAGCTGGTTGCGCAACACCGAGAGCTTGGCCGGGTCGCGCACGGCGCTCTGCTGGCCGAGCCGGCGGATGGTGGTCATCATCTGCTCGCCGACCGCGCTCTTGGGGCTGGCGGGAAGCGCGCCGGGCGTCGCCACGGCCAGACGGGTCCGGCGCGCGGCGCGCAGGCGCAGCTCGCCGAGCCCGAACCAGGCCACTCCGACCACGGCGGCGCACACCAGGACGGCGCCGATGATGGTGATGAGGTTCTGAAGCTGAAGGGCGTTCATGAGGTCAGATCCGCATGTCGATCATGCGGCGCATGACCAGGTTGCCGATCAGCAGCCAGACGCCGATGACGCCGAGGCCGATCTTCACCGTCGGCTCGCCCGCCACGTCGCCGTAGAAGTGGGGCGAGGTCACGTTGATGAAGAGCAGGGTGAGGATCGGCGCGGCGGTGAGGATCATCGCCGAGGCGCGGCCTTCCGACGACGCCGCCTTGATCTTCAGCCGCATCTTCTGCCGCTCGCGCACCGTCGAGGCGTTGAGCTTCAGCAGGCCGGTGAGGTTGCCGCCGGAGCGTTCCTGCAGACGGATCGTGGCGGCGAACAGGTCGACGTCCGCATGCTGGCAACGCTCGGCCATCCGCTCGACCGCCTGGGCCAGCGTCGCGCCATAGGCGATCTCGTCGGCGGTCATGCCGAACTCGGTGCCGCAGGGGTCGGGCATCTCGCGCCCGACCAGGGCGACCGCCGTCGGCACCGGGTGGCCGGCCTCGAGGCTGCGGACGATGATCTCCAGCGCCTGAGGCAACTGGAAGCCGAGCGCCTTGGATCGCCCGGCCGCCTTGAACTTCAGGACGGCGATCGGGCCGACGAGGGCGACGATCAGGCCGACGGGCAGGGCGATCAGCGGCTTCTTCAGGATGAGGGCGGCCAGCAGCGCGGCGGCGAAGCCGGCGCCGATCGCCATCATCGCCCATTTGCGCGGCTCGTAGGTCAGGCCGGAGGCGACGATGAGGTCGGACAGCCAGCGCAGCCGTTCCCCCTTCTTGCCCTCCGCCGAGAGGCCGCGCTGCTTGCGCAGCTCCATCACCAGGGCCGAGACGCCCTCGACCTTGTCGGCGATCTTCAGCCGCTGGTTCACCTGGCGCTTCTGGCGCGCCACCGTGAACAGGCCGAACACCGCCTGGCCGGCGGTGAAGACCGCGCCGAACACCAGGATCAGGAAGACGATATGGGCCGGGCTCATGGTCAGCAGCTCCCCAGGATCTTGCTGGGGTCGAAGTTGGCGGTGTCGTAGGGGATGCCGCGACGCATCATCTCGTCGAGGCAGCGCGGACGCAGGCCGCTGGCGCGGAACTCGCCGTGCACCGTCCCGTCCTCGTCGGTGTGGGTGCGGTTGAAGGTGAAGATGTCCTGCATCTGCACCACGTTGCCTTCCATGCCGACGATCTCGGTGGCGTGGGTCAGCTTCCGCTTGCCGTCCGACAGGCGCATCACCTGCACCACCATGCCCACCGCCGCGGCGATCTGCGAGCGCACCGCCTCGGGGCTGAGGCTCAGCCCGCCCATGGCGACCATCTGCTCCAGACGGCTGATCGCCTCGCGCGGGTTGTTGGAGTGGATGGTGGCCATCGAGCCTTCGTGGCCGGTGTTCATGGCCTGCAGCATGTCGAAGGCTTCTTCGGAGCGGACCTCGCCCAGGATCACCCGGTCGGGACGCATCCGCAGGGCGTTCTTCACCAGCTCCCGCTGGCGGATCTCGCCCTTGCCCTCGATGTTCGGCGGGCGGGTCTCCATGCGCACCACGTGCGGCTGCTGCAGCTGCAGCTCGGCGGCGTCCTCGATGGTGATCAGGCGCTCGCCCTCGCTGATCGCCGCGGACAACGCGTTGAGCAGAGTCGTCTTGCCCGAGCCCGTGCCGCCGGAGATCACCGTCGAGACCCGCGCGCGCACGGCGCCGTAGAGGAACTGGGCCACCGCTTCGGGCATGGCGCCCACCTCGACCAGCTTCTCCAGGGTCAGCGGCTTCTTCGAGAACTTGCGGATCGACACCGCCGCCCCGTCGATGGCCACGGGCGCGATCGCCGCGTTCACCCGGCTGCCGTCGGGCAGGCGGGCGTCGACCATCGGCTGGCTCTCGTCGATGCGGCGGCCGACGCCGGCGACGATGCGGTTGACGATCCGCAGCAGGTGGTCGTTGTCGCGGAAGCGGACCGGGGTCAGCTCCAGCTCGCCGCGCCGTTCGGCATAGACCTGGAAGGGGCCGTTGATCAGGATGTCGCTGATCGTCTCGTCCTTCAGCAGCGGCTCGATCGGGCCCAGGCCGACCATCTCGTCGAAGATCGAGGCGCCGAGCTCATCGAGTTCGGAGCTGTTCAGGGCCATCCGCTCGTCGCGCGCGAAGTCGACGGTGAGCCGCATCACCTCGCGCCGCAGGTCGCCTTCGCTGAGCTTGTCGAGCTTGGAGAGGTCGAGCTCGTCGATCAGCCGGCCATGCAGCTTCATCCTGGTGTCGAGCTGCTTGGAGCTGGCCGACTTCGGCTCGGGCGCGCGCTTCGGCTGAGGCTCGGCCTTGGCGGCGGCGGG
>NZ_DATELG010000238.1:0-3376 GCF_035276905.1 Phenylobacterium sp.
TCGCTTGCAGCTTGGCGTCGCGCGTGGCCGGCGCGGCCAGGGCGGCGGTGGCCGCGCTGGACATCAGGAGCGCGACGAAGGCGGCGCGCGCGACGCGCGACCGCGTCTTCGTGGATTGCTTCATTGGTATCCCCCAAGTGCGTATGGCGATGCGCGCGGACGCCCTCTTTGAGGGTCGCCCACGTCGCTCGGCGGGGGTCTAGCTCTGCTGTATGACGGTGCGCCGACAGTACTGTGACAGATGGATGACAACCAGCTCGGTCGGCGCTCGCAGGGGCGCGGTTGCGGATTCTCAGGCGCCGGAGTTTGTCACCAAACTGAAATGTGGCGCCGTTAATGACCGGCGCAAGAGCGACTGGATGGGGCGCTCTCAAATACACTGGAGAGAACGATGTTGAAGACCTTGGGGGCCGCCTTCGGCGCCGCCCTGATCGCTGGCGTCGCCACCCTGGCGCAGGCCGCGACCATCTCCGGCGCTGGCGCGACCTTCCCCGCGCCCGTCTACGCCAAGTGGGCTGAATCCTATAAGGCGGCCACCGGCACTTCGCTGAACTACCAGGCGATCGGCTCGGGCGGCGGCATCAAGCAGATCAACGCCAAGACCGTCGACTTCGGCGCCAGCGACAAGCCGCTGAAGCCGGACGACTTGGCCGCCAGCGGCCTGGTTATGTTCCCGACCGTGATCGGCGGCGTGGTCCCGGTGGTCAACCTGCCGGGCGTCAAGTCGGGCCAGGTGCGCCTGACCGGCGCCCAGCTCGCCGACATCTACCGCGGCGTCATCAAGAAGTGGAACGACCCGCTGCTGGTGAAGACCAACCCGGGCGTCGCTCTGCCGGCCATGCCGATCACCGTCGTCCACCGTTCGGACGGCTCGGGCACCACCTTCCTGTTCACCAGCTACCTGACCATGAAGGCCGCTCACTGGGCCCAGCAGGTCGGCGGCAACGACTCCGTCCAGTGGCCGACCGGCCTCGGCGGCAAGGGCAACGACGGCGTCGCCGCCTTCGTGAAGCAGACGCCGGGCGCGATCGGCTACGTCGAATACGCCTACGCCAAGCAGAACGGCATGACCTACACCCTGCTGCAGAACAAGGCGGGCAAGTTCGTCACCCCGACGGCGGACAATTTCGCCGCCGCCGCCGCCGGCGCCAAGTGGCAGTCGGCCCCGGGCTTCTACCTGCTGCTGCTCGACCAGGCCGCGCCGAACGCATGGCCGATCACCGGCGCCACCTTCATCCTGGTGCACGCCAAGCAGGACACCCCGGCGAAGGGCAAGGAAGTCCTGGCCTTCTTCGACTGGGCCTACAAGAACGGCGACGCCGCGGCCGACCAGCTCGACTACGTGCCCCTTCCGGGCAGCGTGAAGGAGCTGATCCGCAAGTCGTGGACCAAGGTCACCGGTCCGGACAGCAAGCCGGTCTACCGCTAAAGGAGAGCCGCCCCCTCCCGGCACGACGGGAGGGGGCGTTCCATGACGAGTTTGTCGTAGAACTGTCACGCAGCCCGAGTAGAGCGCGCCCATGTCCGACGCCGTCATCTCCAGCGCGCAGGCGCTGCGCCGGCCACACCCGCGCGGCGCGAACGTCGCCAAGATCTTCGAAGGCCTCTGCTTCGCCGCGGCGACAGCCCTCCTGGCCACGCTCGGCGGCCTGCTGATCTCGCTGTTCGTCGGCGGCTGGCCCGTCTTCCGCAAGTTCGGCTTGAGCTTCTTCACGACCTCGACCTGGAACCCGGTGACCGACGTCTACGGCGCGGCGGGCCCGATCGTCGGCACCCTGGTGACCGCGGTCATCGCCCTGGCGCTCTCGCTGCCGGTCGCCGCCGGGGTGGCCTTCTTCCTGACCGAGCTCTGCCCGGCCAAGCTGCGCCGGCCGATCGGCACGGCGGTGGAGCTGCTCGCGGGCATTCCCTCGATCGTCTACGGCATGTGGGGCCTCTTCGTCTTCGCCCCGCTGTTCTCGAAATACGTCCAGATGCCGCTGATGATGGCGGCCAAGCCGGGCTCGCTGCTGGAGAAGCTGACCACCGGGGTGCCGAACGGCTCGGGCATCCTGTCGGCCTCCATCATCCTGGCGATCATGATCCTGCCGTTCATGGCCGCGACCCTGCGCGAGCTGCTGCTGACGGTGCCGGCGCCGGTGCGCGAGAGCGCCTACGGCCTGGGCGCGACCACCGCCGAGGTGGTGATGTCGGTGACCCTGCCCTATGTGCGCAGCGGCGCGATCGGCGCGGTGATGCTGGGCCTGGGCCGGGCGCTCGGCGAGACCATGGCGGTGACCTTCATCATCGGCAACGCGCACGGCATGCCGACCTCGCTGTTCGACAGCGGCTCGACCATCGCCTCGACCATCGCCAACGAATTCACCGAAGCCACCAGCCCGGTGCACAGCGCGTCGCTGATCGCGCTCGGGTTCGTCCTCTTCGTGATCACCTTCGCCGTGCTGGCGCTCGCCCGCCTCATGCTGCGCAATTCGGAGCAACGCCTGTGAGCGCCACGGCCAGCCCCGCCCGCGTCGCCCGCCGGCGCCTCGCCAACATCGTCTTCCAGGGGTTCTGCATCGCCGTCACCGGCGTCGCCCTGATCGCGCTCGCGGCCATCCTCTGGTCGCTGCTGCAGCAGGGGCTGGGCGGACTGAACCTGGAGGTGTTCACCCAGTCGACGCCCGCGCCGGGCTCGAAGGGCGGCCTCGCCAACGCCATCGTCGGCTCGATTATGATGTGCCTGCTGGCCATGGTGATCGCCACGGTGGTCGGCGTGCTGGCCGGCACCTGGCTTGCCGAATACGCCGGCAAGAGCCGCTACGGGGCCGTGGTCCGCTTCCTCAACGACGTGCTGCTCTCCGCGCCGTCGATCCTGGTCGGTCTGTTCGTCTACGAGCTGCTGGTCGCGCCCTTCAAGGGCTTCTCCGGCTTCGCCGGAGCCGTGGCCCTGGCGCTGCTGGCGATCCCGGTGATCACCCGGACGACCGAGGACGTGCTCAAGCTGCAGCCGACCACCCTGCGCGAAGCGGGCGTGGCGCTCGGCGCGCCGGTCTCGTTCGTCATCCGCACGGTGCTGTGGCGGGCCGCACGCAGCGGCATGCTGACGGGCGGCCTTTTGGCCTTCGCGCGGATCAGCGGCGAGACTGCGCCCCTGCTGTTCACCGCCCTCAACAATCAGTTCTTCTCGCTCGACCTGCGACACCCTACGGCCAACCTGCCGGTTGTCATCTTCCAGTTCGCGCTCAGCGCCTATGATGACTGGCGCCGCCTCGCCTGGGCGGGCGCGCTCCTGATCGCCGCGGCGGTCCTGGGCGTGACCGTGCTGGCCCGCGCCCTCGCCCAGGAGCCCCGCCGCTCATGAACACGATGAAAGCCGAAAACCTCGACGTCAGCA
>NZ_DATELG010000239.1:0-2423 GCF_035276905.1 Phenylobacterium sp.
TGGAGACACACGCCGCCGACATGCGCGACCTGGCCTTCTCCATGATCCGGGTGCTGGCCGACGACGGCCAGCCGGTGGGCCCCTGGGCGCCGGCGCTGAGCGCCGACGAGCTGATCGGCGGCCTGCGCACCATGCTGGTCACCCGCGCCTATGACGAGCGGATGTTCCGCGCCCAGCGCCAGGGCAAGACCAGCTTCTACATGCGCTGCACCGGCGAGGAGGCGGTGGCCGCGGCCCAGGCCATGGCGCTGGAGCGCGGCGACATGTGCTTTCCGACCTACCGCCAGCAGGGGCTCCTGATCGCCCGCGGCTACCCGCTGGTCGACATGATGTGCCAGATCTATTCGAACGCCCGCGATCCGCTGAAGGGCCGGCAGATGCCGGTGATGTACTCGGCCAGGGACTTCGGCTTCTTCTCGCTCTCCGGCAACCTCGGCACCCAGTTCAGCCAGGCGGTCGGCTGGGGCATGGCCTCGGCCTATTCGAACGACGACAAGATCGCCGCGGCCTGGATCGGCGAGGGCTCGACCGCCGAGGGCGATTTCCACTACGCCCTGACGCTCGCCTCGGTCTACCGGGCGCCGGTCGTGCTCAACGTGGTCAACAACCAGTGGGCCATCTCGACCTTTCAGGGCATCGCCAACGGCGCCGAGGCGACCTTCGCCGCGCGCGGCATCGGCTACGGCGTGCCGACGCTGCGGGTCGACGGCAACGATTTCCTGGCGGTCTACGGCGCCACCCGCTGGGCCGCCGAGCGGGCCCGCTCGGACCTCGGCCCCACCCTGATCGAGCTGGTCACCTACCGGGTCGAGGGCCACTCGACCAGCGACGATCCCTCCAAGTACCGCCCGGCCGACGAGGCCAAGCTGTGGCCGCTCGGCGATCCGGTCCGCCGGCTGGAGCAGCACCTGCTCCACGCCGGCGCCCTGACGGAAGCCGACCTCGATGCGCTCCGCGCCGAGGCCAAGGCCGCGGTCCAGGCGGCGGGCAAGGAGGCCGAGGCGATCGGCGTCCTGGGCTCCGGCCAGCGGCCGAGCGCGGCCACCATGTTCGACGACGTCTACAAGGAGCAGCCCTGGCACCTGCGCCGCCAGCGCCAGCAGGCGGGCGTCTGACATGGCCTCGATGACCATGATCCAGGCGCTGAACTCGGGCCTCGACGTGATGCTGGCGCGCGACCCCAACGTGCTCGTGTTCGGCGAGGACGTCGGCTACTTCGGCGGCGTCTTCCGCGTGACCGAAGGCCTGCAGGCCAGGCACGGCCTCAAGCGCTGCTTCGACACCCCGATCACCGAGGGCGGCATCCTGGCGGCGGCGGTCGGCATGGCCGCCTATGGCCTCAGGCCCGTCGCCGAGATCCAGTTCGCCGACTACATCTATCCGGCCATCGACCAGCTGATCTCCGAGGCCGCGCGCCTTCGCTACCGCTCGGCCGGACAGTTCACCGCCCCCATCGTCGTGCGCACCCCCTACGGCGGCGGCATCTTCGGGGGCCAGACCCACAGCCAGAGCCCCGAGGGCCTGTTCACCCACGTCGCCGGCCTGAAGGTGGTGGCGCCGTCGACGCCCTATGACGCCAAGGGCCTGCTGATCGCCTCGATCGAGGACGACGACCCGGTGATCTTCCTGGAGCCGAAGCGGCTCTACAACGGCCCCTTCGACGGCCGCCACGACCAGCCGGTGAAGCCCTGGTCGCAGCACCCCGCCAGCGAGACGCCGGAGGGCTATTACAGCATTCCGCTGGGCGAGGCGGCGATCGTGCGGCCCGGCGCTCAGGTCACGGTGCTGGCCTACGGCACCATGGTGCACGTCGCGCTGACTGCGGCCGAGCTCAGCGGCGTCGACGCCGAGGTGATCGACCTGCGCACGCTGTGGCCCGTCGACATCGAAGCGATCACCGCCTCGGTGCGGAAGACCGGCCGCTGCGTCATCGTCCACGAGGCGACGCGGACCAGCGGTTTCGGCGCCGAGCTGTCGGCGCTGGTCCAGGAGCACTGCTTCTACCACCTGGAGGCGCCGATCGAGCGCGTCACCGGCTGGGACACGCCCTATCCGCACGTCTTCGAGTGGGAATATTTTCCGGGCCCGGCCCGCGTGGCCGCAGCGCTGCGCCAGGTGATGGAGGACTGATCCGATGGCGGAATATGTCTTCCGGACACCCGACGTCGGCGAGGGCGTGGCCGAGGTGGAGATCGTCGCCTGGCACGTGAAGCCCGGCGAGACCGTCGCCGAGGACCAGCCGCTGGTCGACCTGATGACCGACAAGGCCACCGTCGAGATCACCAGCCCCGTCGAGGGCCGGTTGGTCTCCGCCGCCGGCCAGCCCGGCGACAAGGCCAGCGTCGGCTCGGTGCTGGCGGTGCTGGAGGTGGGCGCGCAAACCGCTCAGGAAGCTGCGCCCGTCCCCGCCCCTGCCAAGGAAC
>NZ_DATELG010000240.1:0-2301 GCF_035276905.1 Phenylobacterium sp.
CAGACCTTCGGCAATCCGTCCTACTCGCCCACGGCCCAGTTCCCAAACACCAGCCGCACCAACGTCCGGCTCGGCGTCGAACGCGGGCCGCTGGACGTCAACGTCTTCGTCAACAATCTCTTCGACTCGCGCAAGGGCGAGGTGGCGGGCGGCCTCACCAGCTGTCCGGTGAGCGGCGGGCCCGCCTGCGTTGGCGGCTTCTACAACCCCTACTACACCGTCACCCCGGCCTCGCCGCCCCGCCAGGTCGGCCTGCAGCTCGCCTACCGGTACTGAGCCGGCCGCCGCGGGGGCGATCGCCGCCGGCCCTGCGTCCGTTTCCCTCCGGCGAAATTTTTGCGCGGCCCGTTTCCGATCCCCCGACCTCACCCGTCTTAGCCGTAGCAAGCCGCGATCAGACGGCGGCGCTCAAGGGGGAAACGGATGCGCTCGTTAACGACGATCCTGCTGACGTCCGTGGCGATGGCCGTGGCCATGCCCGCCATGGCCCAGGAGGCGGGCAAGGAGCTGGAGGAGGTGATCGTCACGGCCACCCGCCAGACCGACACGGTCAATCGGGTGGCGCTCAGCGTCAGCGCCCAGACCCAGCGCGCGATGGACCAGCAGGGGATCCGGAATGTGGCCGACCTCGCCGCTGCGGTGCCGGCGCTGGGCATCAGCCAGACGGCCCCGGGGGTCGCTTTCGTCTCGATCCGCGGCATCCAGAACAACGGCCCGGGGGCGGCGACCACGGGCTTCTACCTGGACGACACGCCGCTGACCAAGCGCGGCGCGCTCGGGTGCTGCACCGGCAACGGCAGCCCGCTGCCGCCGCTGTTCGACCTGGAGCGCGTGGAGGTGCTGCGCGGGCCGCAGGGCACCCTGTTCGGCAGCGGCTCTCAGGGCGGCACCATCCGCTACATCACTCCGCAGCCCAGCTTGACCCGCCGGTCGATCTACGCGCGCACGGAGGCGTCGACCACGGCGGACGGCGATCCCAGCTGGGAGGTCGGGGCGGCGATGGGCGGTCCGATCATCGAGGACAAACTGGGCTTCCGCGTCAGCTTCGACCGACGTCACACCGGCGGCTGGCTCGATTACCTCAATCGGGTGACCCTGGAAAAGGGGCCCCAGAACGCCAACTATGGCGACGCCCAGATGGCGCGCGTCGCCCTGACCTGGGCCGCCACCGAAAACACCCGCATCACGGCCGCCTACTTCAACTCGCACGACAAGTGGCGCAGTCGGACCAACGGTTACACCCCGGACACTCTCGGACCGATCACCGAGGAGGCCGGCTGTTACAGCAACACCGGGGCGCTGATCTCGTGCGCGGCCCCGAACGTGAATTATCGCCGCGGCCCGCTGACGTTGCCGCAGCTCAGCGGTCTTGGTGAAGACACCTCCATCGACCCCGACGTCTCGCCGTCGAAAACGGTGATCAATATTGGGACCCTGACCGTCGACCATGATTTCGATGGCGTCGCGTTCAAGTCGATCAGCTCGTACATCCAGGACACCAGCAGCCTGTTCTCGCCGAGCGCGATAGGCACCCAGAACCGCATCCGCGGAACGCGGCAGACCTACAACGGCTTCACCTTCCTCGGGCAAGGGGCTTATGCGGGCTTGCCGAACTACCCCGGCTGGTACACCGGCGGCGCCAACGACGTCTCGAACCGCCGTTACGGCTGGACGCAGGAGATCCGCTTCTCGTCCACCGGCGATCCCAAGCCGTTCAGCTGGGTGGCCGGCGCGTTCTACTCCCACCAGGGCAACACCCAGCTCTACGAACAGATCTACCCCGACTTCGACCTTCTGGTCCGTAGCCTGATCGGGATCAGCGCCCTCCAGCGGTACGGCGTGCCCATGTTCCAGTACCAGGGTCAGCCCATCGGCTGGAGCGCCAAGTACCAGACCATGAAGGACACCGAGCTCGCCGCCTTCGGGGAGGCGAACTGGTGGATCACCGATCGCCTGAAGCTGAACGGCGGGTTGCGGGTCTCGCGGCTGACCCTCGACTACTTCGAGGTTCACTACGGCCCGGCGTCGGGAGGGAACGATCCGGCGAAGGTGCCGGGCGGGATCACGGGTCCGGAAAACCATACCGAGTCGGCGGTGGCTCCGAAGGTCAGCGTCCAATACCAGTTCACCGGCAACGACATGGCCTACGTCACGGTCTCGAAGGGGTTCCGGGCGGGCGGGGTGAACGCCTCGATCCCGGAGACGCTCTGCGGGGCCACCCTGGCCCGCTACGGCGAGACCGTCCTGACGGTGCCCAAGACCTACAAGTCGGACACGGTCTGGAGCTACGAAGCCGGCGCC
>NZ_DATELG010000241.1:0-10496 GCF_035276905.1 Phenylobacterium sp.
GAAGTCCATGATCTGGTCGTGGCCGTTCTGCGGGGCAAAGACAAACAGGTTGTCGCCTCTGACCGCGTTCGGCCCCACGACCGCGGCGTCGCCCCACATCAGGTCTGGGCTGCCCAGGCCGCTGACCAATGTGTCGTTGCCGGCGTGGGCGTCGCCCAGCAGCTCCTGGCCGTCGCCATACATCCTGTTGTTCGGGTGATAAGGATCAGCGCCGGTGAGATTTGGGGCGCCGACAAGCAGGTCGTCGCCGCCATGCGCACGGTCTTTGAGCGTGTAGGCGTCGCCGTACATCACCCCGCCGCTTCCCGCCTGCGCCGTGAGGGTGTCGTCGCCGCCCTGTGCGTGGCCGCTCATCGTCTGCGCATCGCCGTAGAGCACCGGCTGACCGCGCCCACTGACGAATCCGGTGAGGACATCGTTTCCGCCGATGGCGTGGTCCGTCATGAGGAAGGCGTCGCCGTAGCCGACGGCGTCGAATCCCCCGGCGACCGTGATCTGATCCGCGCCGCCACGCGCGTGGCCGCTCATGGTCTCGGCGTCGCCGTAGGCGGTCTCCGCGACGCTGGCGCCAGGGGCGACCAGGAAAACGTCGTCACCGCCTTGGCCGTGACCGGCGATGGTGAGCGCATCGCCGATCAAGAACGGGGTGCCAGCGCCCGGGGCGGTCAAGGTGTCGGCGCCGCCGGCGGCCTGCCCGCCTATGGCGGGCGCGTCTCCGACGATCTCGGGGAAGTTTGCGAGTTGCTGGTCGCCGGCGCGATCGTGGTCCGCGAGCGGCGTCGTCGAGTCCCCGTAAAGGATGTCTTGGCTGATGGGCACAACGTTCCTCCAATTCAGGGCGGAGGCCTGTCCGCTGGGCGCCACGTGGGGAGGGCTGCTTCGCGCCACGTCAGCACCGTCCGCTCGCCTTTGCAGCTTCCGCCTTCTCATGCGGGTCGGCAACGTAGTGCGGGAGGGCGCGCTTGCGACGGCCTCGGGCAACCTCGCCGGCTATCTCTATGATGGCGTGATCCCGAGCAGTCCTCAGTTTTCCCTTTGGCCGGCGTCGCCTGAGCCGTTCGGCAAGGCCAGTCGGATCTCGCACCGGAGGCCTTCGGGTTCGAAGGTGAGCGTCGCCCGGCCGCTGGCGCGGGGCATCGCCTGCTCGAACAGACGCGATCCGAAGCCGCGGCGCGTGGGTTCACCGACAGGCGGTCCGTCGGTCTCCCGCCACTCGATGACGACCCAGCCCGGTTGGATCACCCACGCCAGCTTGAGCCGGCCCTGCGGTAGCGAGAAGGCCCCGTACTTGGTGGCGTTCGTGGCGAGCTCGTTCAGGAGGAGGGCGAGGGCGACCGCCGAGTCCGGCCGAACCCTTACGCTTGGACCCGACATCGGCCAGACCAGCCGCCGCTCGATATCGAAGGGACCGAGCGCGCGCTCGATCAATTCCCGAAGCTCGACGCCGGCGTCCTGGCCTTCCAACAGGAGGTCTTGGGCGCGCGCCAAGGCCTGGAGGCGCCCTACCGCCTTGTCCTGGAATTCCGGCATGTCCGTCGTGTAGCGGCCGGTCTGCTGGATGATGGCTTGGGTCATGGCCAGCAGGTTCTTGATCCGGTGCCGATATTCGTGGCCAAGGATCGTCAACTGCTCGTTCAGCGCCAGCGCCGCGCGGTGCGAGGTGGTGAAGCTCTGCATGATCCAAATGAAGACCCCGCAGATGACGAAATAGGCGACCAGCGCGATCCTCGGCGCGCCTGACAGATGCAGCACGCCGGGCGGCGCAACGAAGCTCACGTTGGCGAGAAATCCGCCGACCACGGCGGTGGCAAGTCCATTCTGCCAGCCGGCGAAGATCGTGGCGAACGCGGCGGCCAAGACGAACGTGGGGTAGGGGGCCTGATCGGCGACCAGGCCGTGCAACGCCGCTCGAATCACCCAGGCCGAGGTGACGGCGGCCGCCGCAATCATCGTCCCCAGCCACCAGACCAGCGGCCTTCGTGGAACCAGTCGCCGCATGACTCCCTCGGCTCCTGCAGGCCATGCAGCGGACCTACGCACTCAAGCTTGATCGCAACTTCGCGCCGTTCTCAGGCTCCTCGGTCTAAGGCGGGGCCGTTGCGGGCGTGCCGACCAGGCGCGTCGGCCGAAATGGACTGGACGAGGACCTCGCGACGAGCCGCACGGTCGTGCTTGGCGACGCAACCATGTGAGACCCGGCGAATTGCGATGGTGTCTGCTTCACAGGGGGCGCCGCCCGCCTGCAGGCAGAAATGGAGCGTAAGACGACCGAACGCCTAGCCTTTACGTTTCATTGTGCGGCCAAGAACGGAGCTTGGCTGGGTTTGGAGGGTCCTGTCTCGCTCGAGCCCGAAGTCGTAGCGGACCACGTCACTGCGCTCCTGGCCGGAGTGCCCGGTTGCTGTGAGGTTTCGGTATGGATCGAGCATCAGCGCATCCTGACTGCGACCAGGCCAGACGCGGAATTTTGGAATTGAATCGCCGACACGACTGTTGCGCGACCTATCGGTTGCTTAGATGCCACACAACGGCGCGCGCCGCCAAACCCGCGGAACCTATATGGATTTCCGCAGTCTAAATGGCCGGCGGCGGCGCAGGCCGCCCTTCGCTCCCACAGGCGGAATCGGTAGCGCTCCGCTGGGCCCCCGGCCCTGACACAAGCCGAGGGTTTCCTATACGTGTGAGCGATAGGCTGTCGCGTGCCGCAAACGGGTGAGGCGCGACCGCGTCAGCGTCGTCGGCGGATTTCTCGCGACTTCAACTGACGAAACGCGGTGGGGGCCAACGAGGCCCGATCACGTGGGGCGTCCGAGGGGAGGGCGATCGGGCCTCTGGGCGGAGGGGCATCCGCACATACGAGTGTAGCGTCGCACGGCGCGGCGGCCCTCGCTTTTGACGGATGCGTCGAAACTTTGCGGGGCGCGCGCCTTGGGCGTCGATCGCGCTGGCTCCTCGACGAAGCTTAGCGCCGGTTGGCGTCGCGTTCCTTGGAAGCCAGCTTGAGATCCTTCGCGGCCGCGTTGAATCGGTCCCGACTGGCGGGGGAGAGGTCAGCAGCGCCGATCACAAGGCCGCCGGTAAGCAATCCTTCGACGAAGTAGGTCTCGCCAGCATCCACCTTCAGCGTCAGATGGTCCTTGAGCTCGGGCTCTAGCTTCGCAGTGTAGGTGTGGACGCCGGGCGTTGTCGGGTGGACGAAGTAGGCGCCATTGGTGAGCTTGCCCAAGGGCTGGTCGCCCTCGCGGACGTTGAACCACTGACCCGTGCCGAGCACCGACTTCGGACGGAAGAAGACGACCTGACCTTGTCCTCGTGGCGGCGGTGGGATGGCGATGGGCCCCACAGTTTCTTGAGCCACGGCGTCAGTCGCGTGTGACGTCGCGGCGATCTCGCGCGCCGACGCGGCTTCGAGCGGCGGCAGCGTGATCGTGGCTGCCACCTTGGCGGTGGCGACGGTGCCGGGCCGAAAGACGACTTCTCCGCCCGGAACGACGATCCCGACAATGTGCAGCGGCCCGAACGCCATTCCAGACAAGCCGACGAGCTGAGACGTCTTGGAATTGTTGGAGCCGGGACGCGCCAGTTGCAGCGCATTGAGCGCGATCCGACGATGCTCGTAAGTCAGGTGACTGGCCGTGAGGACCATTTTTGCGGGTTTGCCGCCGATCTGCGGGCCCGAGGATTGGAGGACCTCGCCCACTCCTGGAGTTCCTGCAGGCAGGACGACCTTGCCGTTGACGATCAGGGGCGCCGCCAGGCGAACGGCGAATTTGTCGCCGGATTTTTGAACTGCGCTGCTGACCTGATTCACCAGCTCGACCTCGACGGGGGTTCCGGCGGCCACGTGACAACAGTCGCGCCTGGGCGGATGCGCCAAAGCTTCCGGCGGAGCGGCGATCATCAGGAGAACGGTGCGAGCGTCGCAGCAACCAGAAAGCTCGCCCTCGGCAAGGTGCTTGGCCCCTGCGGCCTCGCCGCCTTGATGAAAGGCCAAGGGAGCCTGCTCCCACCGGCCCCATCAGGCCCCTTTCGCCGAGCCTGGGGGGACTTCCGTGCGCCAATTGAGCGCCCAGTGATCATACCGACCCGAACGGTCGGAAAACATTGGCGGTTCCTGCTTCGCGGACCGCGTGCGGCCGCGGCTTCAAGGTCCGTGGCGCAGGTGGCTGCGTGGCCGGCGCCGCGAGAGCGGACGTTTCCAGTGGCAGGGAGTGTGGCGGCGAGGTGGACGCGGCCACGGCTCTGTTCCGAGGAGGGAACCCTCGGCCGCCTAAGCGGTGGCGACCGACCTCCGCGAACAGTGACGCCTATGGCGTCAGCACCACTTCTCTCGCGGCAGGACCACACCCGAGAAGAGGCCCCAGGACATTCCCGGGACCTCCTCGCCGAAGTTGACGCTAGGTTGCACAGCCTTACTCGCGTCGATTCGCGCGTTCTCAGTCGTGCGGAGTGGAGGCCGCGCCGGCGACGACACCCGTCCCGCCGCCAATCGCGGCGCCCATTGCAGCGCCCGGCGCGCAGCCGGCGGGAAGTGTCGCGAGGCAGCCGATGGCGGCGCCGACGCTGGCGCCTGCAATGCCGCCCTTCGCTGCGCGGAGGCCCGGATCCCCGTGCCAGCTTCCGTCCTTCACATACCAGCCACGATCATCAGCCGGGTCACTCAGCCAGTGCACGTGCTCGTCGTTCTGGTGGGCCTCGTACCAGCTGCCCTCGTGGATGACGATCTTCTGGTCCGATGGGTAGGCGTACCGTTCGTGAACCCGCCAGCAGTAGCCGTCCTGATTGCACGCCACATAGGTCTTGGTGACAGTATCGGCACTCGCCATGGTTGGCGTCATAAAGCCCGCGCCCAGAATAGAGACGGCAGAACTCAGGCCAAGGATTGCAGTGGAAATGCGCATGATGTTTCTCCTCTCGGCGTCCCTGGTCCGAACGAACACCCAGAGACGTCTCGGGTTCCGGGAGTGGATACCGCCATGCAGTCTCAAGCGTTCGTTGGCTGGCTGAGAAATACTTTATGAATGCCAGATGAACGGGCCCCCGTTGGTGTGGTCGAGCGCGGATCATTCAGGACGCGCCGCTCCGGCCGGCGGATTTCGTGCACTGGGTCGAAGGAGACGTCGGCGGGGTATCGCGGAACGACGGGCCGGCCGCAGGCGTAGTCCAGACCGGTAGGCTGCCGCCTGGCGGTCGGGTGCGGGCGGGCTCAGATGCGCCAAGCCCCCGCATCCGGCGCGAACGCGGGGGCTTGCTGACCCAGGCCCCTCGGCCTTCGGAGGCCCGAGTCCTAGTTTCAAACCGGAGGGGTCGTCTTCGTTTCCGCAAAGAGGTGAGGCCCCATCTGGGCTGCCGCAGGTCCGCGCTGGCGCCGCTCAGAATTCAGCGCGGTGCGCCGGCGCTCGCAAGCATCTCCGCCTTCGTCTGCGAGCTCACGACGCGGTCGCGGGTCAGGCTCAGCGTGGAGGGCGAAACGCCGACGAGCTTCCCGTCAATCTTGACGACCACGTTGATGTCGCCCTCCCGCGTCTCGGCCGCGGACTGAACGACGCCGACCTGGACGCCCGTCCGGTCGATAACGGGGGCGCCGGGCGGAAAGGCCGGAGCAGGCGGCGCGGGCTTGGAGCCCGGCGGCCCGACTGCTGTCGGGGACGCAGCCGCTTGCTGCTCCGCCGCGAGCGCCGCTGGGGCGATACAGGTCATGAAGACGATGATCAGGGGTCGAAGCATGCAGGCCTCCGCCGAACAGAACGTGCCGACAGCCTGCAGGTTCGGTGACGCTTCAGAGCGCCGGGATGGGGTATCCGCGCGGAATCGGCTGGCCGAAGACGTTCGGAGCCTCCCCGGCGCCGGCGGAAGGGCCCGGCGCGACCGCATGTGTCGGCCTGCCCCGCAACTGCTTCGCTTCCGCTGCGAGGAACTCGGCGGCGGCTTGCGCCAGGATCTTCGCCTGTTCGGCCACGACGCTCCTGGTTGGAACGCGCCGGCTCCAATGGCCGGACGGTCCGCACACGTACATAACAGGAACGCATCACTTTGGCCGCGCCCACAGTAAATTCGAGGCCGGCGTTCGCCGAAACGCCATGCAGATCGATTGATCTTCCGGCGGGCTGGCGGGCCAGACGGGAGATGAGTGATGGATGAGGCACAAAGCGGAGCCGGTCCGCGTGCCGGAGCAAGGGAGGCGCCCCAAGCTGCGTGGCGGGAGCCACGCTCAGAGCAGCGAGTTGAACGAGCGACGGTCCGGGCGGCGGCTGAGCCGCGCAGTTTTGGGCAGCCGCCTAGCCAGAGCCCCTTGGCCGACGCGGCCGCGCTGCCCCTGGCCGTTCAGGCTCGGCATCTGGAGTTGCTCAGTCGGCGCGGTCACGCGGTGGCTGATTACTGGAGCGAACTTGCGCACGCCCGACAGCCGGGCGACCTCGTCAATGCGAGTGCGAACTACTGGTCTCGCCTTTTGGACGATTACATGCGCGCCGCCGCCGGCGATGCCCAGGTGGCGCAAGACGTAGTCGCGATCCAGCGCTCGCAATAGGGCGGTCTGCCTAGGTTCTCCTCGCCCTTTTGGCAAACGACGGCCGCGGCGCAGCCGCCGCTACCGGGCCGGCACACATGCGCCGGTACACGTGCAGTGGGAGCGCCGACATCGCGGCGCGGCCGACGGTCGCCATGCAAGCGTAGCGTCGTTCAAAGTTTCCTTCGCCGGGGATCTCATTGGCTTCGGTCGAAGCTGGGGCTCAAGCTTGCTTCAACCCCTAGCGCTGGCGGGCCTGCGGCGTTACATGTAGCGCATGGCGATTGCACGTTCAGGAGCCGCGCGAGTGCAGCGGCGGCGCGACAAGCTGAAGGCCGCGGGACTGCGGCCTGTCCAGTTCTGGGTGCCTGACACGCGCGTGGCAGGCTTCAACGAAGCGTGCGCCCGCCAGGTCGCGCTCATCCGGGCCTCGGAGTCTCCCGAGAGCCGCGCCTTCGACGAGGCCTGGGAAGAAGCCGCAGATACGGCCGGGTGGACGCCCTGAAACGAGGTGATCTCGTCACGGTGGCGCTGCAAGGCGATCAGGGCAAGCCGCGCCCGGCGCTGGTGGTGCAGAGCGACCATTTCGCGGCGCTGCCAGGGGTGACGGTCCTGCCGATCACCAGCACCTTGCTTGACGCGCCGTTACTGCGCGTCGACATCGAGCCAAGCCTCCAGAATGGCTTGGCCAAGCGCTCGCAGATCATGGTGGACAAGCCGCAGACCCTGCATCGCAGCAAGGTGGGCGGAGTCATCGGTCACCTGGAACAGTCGACGCTGCTGACGGTTAATGGCGCCTTGGCCTTGTTCTTCGGCCTGGGCTGAGCGCGCAAACCGGCCTCAAGCTGAGCCTTATTTCGCATAATTTCCATTATCCGCGAATGCGACGCATTCGCGGATTGAATCGCGGGCCATTGGCCAAGACGCCCCCGCGCCTGCGCACGTCTGCGCTAGAACGCCAGCCGCGTCGTGATGATCAGCTGGCGGTCGTAGGTCGGCGTCAGCGCCGGGGTCGTCGTCAGCTTCGGCGCGACCGCGACCTGGTAGCCCACGCCGACGATCGCCTTGAGCCGGCCAGCGATCGGGAAGCGGCCGAAGACGACCCCCGGGGTCAAGAACACCTGGGTCTTGCCGCCGCGCGGGCCGTCGGTCCAGTGGGTCGTGTTGACCTCGAACTCTGGCCAGAAGACCTCGCCGACGTGGTACTGGAAGGCCACGTTGGAGATGATCGATTTGCCGATTTGGTCCTCGTGCGACAACGGAAAGGCCGCGCCCAGCGTCGTCTGGATACTGAAGCGGCCCCAGCCCTTGCCGGCCGCCAGCGTCGGCGTGATCACCCAGGCGTCGTTGGTGAAGGCGGTCGCACCCGTCGGAGCCTGGACACCGAAGAAACCCGTGACGATGTAGTTGCCGTTCTGCTCGTTGGCGCTGATCAAGCGCTGCTTGATCAGCAGCACGGGATCGTCGCCGAAGCCCTGCGCCGGCTTCTTGACGCTGCGGGTCTCGTACGGAGGCAGGTTGAGGATGATCTCGTTGCTCGTGGTGGGGATGATCTCAAGGCCCTTGCCCATCCCGTAGTTGTCGAGGTGCGCGCCGTTGCCGGCCTGCTGAAATCCGGCGTCGAAGCGAAACTCCTGCTCAAGCCGGGGCGTGACCGTGGCGACGGGCGTGATCCAGTGCGGCTGGCTGGCCTGGGCCTGCGCCACGATCGCGAACCAGCGATCGACCCAGCTTCCCTTCGTCGTCGCCCCGGTGTTTGCCGTGTCTGATGCCGCGGCAGGCGCGGCGTCATCCGCTTTGGCCACGCCCGTCAGGCCGAGTGAAATCACAAGCGCCGCGCTCACGGCGCTGACCGCTTTCCTCATGTCGCCCCCGATATGTAACCGAATTACATAACGTGGGCCTTTCACGGGAAAATACAGATTATGCGAGTGAAAGATATTTCACTGTAACGCCCGCCTTGGGGCGCCGACACACAATCCATCGACACTTCATATCCGCTGAAGGTCTTGGAGATTTTGCCGTGGGCGTCTTGAAATCAGGAGCGTGCTCAGCCCTGGCGACACGCCAGTGGGCCGCGATGTTCAGCGCGTCCGCGATTTTGCTTGCGACCTGTGCGGCTTGCGCCGCCACACCTAGCTATAATCTGGGTCACCTGCCGCAAGCGGAGATGGCCAAGGTCGAAAGCGCTTGCGGGATGGTGGCGCGCCTGCCGGACGGCTCATACTACGACTACTATGTATGCGAAGAGAGCCTGTCGCGCTCCCTTGGCGCGAGGATTAAGGCAGTGCAGATCGGCCAGGTCCGGCAGGACTGCCTTGCCGCCGGCAACGCGCCGGGCTCGCTCCCGCTCAGCCTCTGTGAACTCGGCGCCGCTCCAACCGCGGCGCGCGCGTCATTCGGAAGGGATTCCGTCACGCACCCCCCCTCCTCGGAGCAAGGCAAGAAGATCGAGCTTTCCAGCCGAGAAAAATTGGCGTGCGCAGACATCGGGCTGGACCCGGCGGAGCCGACGTTCCAGCAATGCGTCGCCGACCTGGACTCTGATCTGTTCGCGGCCCGACATCCCGCCGACTAAGGTCGTCCCGGAGAAGCGTGCGAATTACCGGGCGGCCACGAGCCGGCCGCTGGCGGCGGCCCCCGTCCATCCGCCGCCGAGGGCGCGAACGAGGTTGACCGTGGCCTGCAGCCGGCGGCTGCGGACTTCGACGCCTCGGCGCTGGGCGTCGAGGGCCGCGGTCTGGGCCGTCACCACTTCCAGATAGTTCACAGCGCCCTCCTCATAGCGGGTCTGGGCGACCGCCTGGGTTCGGGCGGCGGCCTGGATGGCGGCGTCCTCGGCCTGGGCCTCCTCGCCGAGGTGGTTGAGGGTGGCAAGCTGGTCCTCGACTTCCTGGAAGGCGTGCAGGACCGCCGCCTCGTAGACCGCATTGGCGCCGCGCAGGTCGGCCTGTGCCTTCTGCACCCGGGCACGGCGCAGGCCGCCGTCGAACAGGCTGAGCGCCAGCTGCGGCCCCAGCATCCAATAGGTGTTGCCGGGGGTGAGCCAGTTCGCGAGCGCCGTGTTCTGCCACCCGCCGGCCGCGGCTAGGTCGATCTGTGGGTAGAAGGCCGCTCGGGCCACGCCGATACGGGCGTTGGCGGCGAACGCGCGCCGCTCCGCCGCGGCGACATCGGGCCGACGCTCGAGCAGAGTCGAGGGCACGCTGGCGTTCACCTGCGGCAGCTTCAGGTCGAGATCGGCAGGCGCGATTGCGAAGCTCGACGCGGACTCCCCCACCAGCGCGGCGATGGCGTGCTCGTAGATGGCGCGCTGGGCGGCGATGTCCGCGGCTTCGGCGCGGGTCGACTGAAGCAGAGTCTCCGCTCGCCCAACGTCGAGCGAGGAGACGATCCCATCCTCGTAGCGGGCCCGCGTCAGGTCCAGGCCACGACTATAGGCGGTGATCGCGTTGCGCGTGAGCGCGGTTTCGCGGTCCAGCGCGCGCAGCCGGACGTAGTCGTCGGCGAGTTGGGCCGCGAGGCTGAGCTTCGCAGATTCTAGGTCCGCCGCGCTGGCCTGGGCCTCGGCGCGGCCCGAGGCTGCGAGGTTGTGCAGGCGACCCCACAGGTCGAGCTCGTAGCCGATCGAGCCGCCCAGGGTGTCCGCCGAATAGAGGTCCGGCTGGTTCGCCCCACGCAGCGGGCGGTTGTCGGACTGGCGGTTGCGGCTGACTTGAGCGCCCATGCCGAGACTCGGCGCGCCGAGGGCCTCGGCCTCGCGCGCCAGGGCTCGCGCGCCGTCGTGGCGGGCCAGCGCCTCGGCCAGTGTGGGATTGGCGCCCTTCAATTGCGCTTCCAGCCGGTCAAGCTGGGGGTCGCAATAGGCGCTCCACCAGGCCTCGCGGGGCGCCGCATCCTGCGGCGCGGCTTCGGTCCAGGGTCCCTGCTCCTTGAAGGCTGCGGGCGTCGCGACCGTCGGCGGTGCATACGCCGGCGCTAGCGAGCA
>NZ_DATELG010000242.1:0-9990 GCF_035276905.1 Phenylobacterium sp.
GACCGAGGCCACGTTCTCCAGATTGGCGGAATAGGTCAGGGCGTCGAGGTTCACCACCTCCCAGCCGTCGGCGACCGCGCGTCGCACCACGGCCGATCCGATGAATCCGGCGCCCCCGGTGATCAGGATCTTCATGCGGTCTTTCTTTGGCTGTCGCGGCCACAGAGCGCCGCAATGCACCGTCCCCGCCCTCGTCTTACAGCGAAACGCCGACGGCTCAACCCTTCGGCGCCGCTCCACCGCCCCGACGGGAAATTCGGTTCCGGGCCTTGAAGGGCTTCGCACCTGCGCCCTATTAGGCATCATCCCAAGGTAGAACATGCGTTTCCGCTGCGCCGCCCGGCGCTTCGGCGGACGAAACCGGATCGGAGCGTCAGCCCTTGGAAGCCGCTGCGAAGAAGCCCCCCGCCGGCGCGACCCGGCGTCGCGGCCCCGACCTGACCTCCGGCCCGATCGGGCCGACGCTGATCGTTTTCGCCCTGCCGGTGCTGGGCTCGAACATCATCCAGACCCTTAACGGCTCGGTGAACACCGCCTGGGTGAGCCACATCCTGGGCGAGGCCGCCCTGACGGCCAGCGCCAACGCCGGCCAGGTCTTCTTCCTGATGATCGGCGTGGTGTTCGGCATCTCGATGGCCGCCAACATCATGATCGGCCAGGCGGTGGGCGCCCGCGACGAGGCGGCCGCGCACCGGGTCGTCGGCACCTGCACCGTCTTCTTCATCGCCGCCTCGCTGGCGCTGGCGCTCGCCGGCGGGATCTTCACCCCGGCGATCCTCGACGCCATGGGCACCCCCGCCGACGCGCGGACCGGGGCGATCCAGTACCTGCGCATGCTCTTTGCGGCGATGCCGTCGGTCTACTTCTTCAACTTCGTGATGATGGCTCAGCGCGGCGTCGGCGATTCCCGCACGCCCTTATACTTCGCCATACTGCAGGTGGTGCTCGACACCCTGCTCAATCCGCTGCTGATCATCGGCGTCGGGCCGTTCCCGCGGATGGGGATCGTGGGCTCCGCCTTCGCCACCCTGCTCTCGCAGTCGATCGTGCTGGCGGCGATGCTGGCCCACCTCTACCGCAAGCACTCGATCCTGGTCGTCCGGCCGAGCCAGTGGCGGCTGCTGATCCCCGACATGGGCATCCTGAAGAACCTGGTGTTCAAGGGCATGCCCATGGGCTTCCAGATGATCGTGATCAGCGTCGCGGGCCTGACCATGATGCGCTTCGTCAACGGCTACGGCACTGACACCGCGGCCGCGTACGGGGCGGCGATGCAGCTGTGGAACTATGTGCAGATGCCGGCCATGGCGCTAGGCGCCGGGGTCTCCTCGATGGCGGCGCAGAACGTCGGCGCGCGGCGGATGGACCGGGTCGAGCGGGTCGCCTGGATCGGGGCCGCCTGCACGCTGGTCGCCGCGCTCGTGCCGATCGTGCTGATCCTTCTGTCGCAGCGGTTCGTGCTGCAGGCCTTCCTGCCGGCCGCGAGCCCCGCCCTGCCGATCGCCGAGCGCATCAACCTGATCGCCATCTGGAGCTTCATCCCCTTCGGCGTCGCCTTCGCCTTCTCCGGGGTGGTGCGGGCCACCGGCGTGGTCTGGCCGCCGCTGCTGGCGATGATCATCGCCCTGTGGTTCGTGCGCATCCCCTACGCCGAGGTGATGCAGCGCCACTGGGGCGCGGACGCGGTCTGGTCGAGCTTCCCGCTGGGCAGCATGGTCACCATGCTGCTCGCCATCGCCTACTACCGCTGGGGGAACTGGCGCAGCGCCAAGCTGATCGACACCGTGCCGCACGGCGAGACGCCGGACCCCGGCCAGGGGCCTTGCACCGGGATCGAGGAGACCGAGGTCCAGGCCGAGGCGGTCGAGAACCTCAAGCGGCCCCGCGCGATCGAGGCGAGCTAAGCCGCGATCCGCGACAAGTCCCGCGCCATCGCCTCGAAGACGGCGGTCCACTGGCCGGGCTCCTGCTGCCGATAGAGGGTGGCGCTCGGATACCAGGGCGTGTCGCCGCGATGCTGCAGCCAGCGCCAGTCGCCCAGGTGCGGCAGGGCGATCCAGGTGCGCACGCCGAGCCCGCCGGCGAGGTGGGCGACGCTGGTGTCCGGGGTGACGAAGAGGTCGCAGCACAGCATGGCCGCGGCGGTGTCGACGAACAGGTCCGGGCCGGGGTCGAAGTCGTCGCCGAGGGTCTCGACCGCCATCCCCTCCGGCAGGGTCTCAAGCTGGTCGAGGCCCTCGCCCTTCTGCAGGCTGATCAGCCGCACGCCGGGCGCGTCCGCCAGCGGCCGCAGGGCGGCCAGCGGAAACGACCGGCCGGGCGCTGCGGCGCTGCCCTGCCAGGCGACGCCGACCCGCAGTCCGTGCGTCCCGACCCGCGCCCGCCAGCGCGCCGCCCGCGCCGGATCGGCCTGCAGGTAGGCGCCGCGGGGGATCCGCTCCAGGCTGGTCCCGAACGCCGCCGGCAGGCTCATCAGCGCGGCGGCGAAGTCGTAGTCGGCCGGGGCGGCGTCCGCCGGCAGGAGCTCGATCGACGGGCTCATGCTCTGCAGGATGGCGTGCATGGCGCCGGGAGCCGCCAGCCGCACTCGGGCGCCGGCTATCTCGGCCAGCCGCGCGTAGCGGGCGAAGTGCAGCAGGTCGCCCTGGAAGAGCTCGGGATAGATGAAGAGGGTCCGTCCGGCGAGCGGCTCGCCGGCCCACTGGCGGGGCAGGCCGTAGCGCGGATCGTCGTAGCCTGGGCAGTTCTTCCGCCATTCCAGCTCGCGGAAGCCGGTCACCAGGTCGCCGAGCTGAAGGCGGCAGATCGCGCGCATGAAGTGGGCGACCGCCAGGTCGGGCCTGCGCGCGATCGCCGCATCATAGGCGGCGATCGCCGCCTCGAACCGCTGCAGGCGGCGCAGGATGTTGCCGATGTTGTAGCGCAGGAACGGGCTCGCCGGATTGGCCTCCGACGCGGCTTGGTAGGCGCAGAGCGCCTCCGGCAGCCGGCCGGCGTGCTCGAGCTCGGTCGCCCGCTCGTGCAGTTCGCTGGCCAGGTTCTCGGAGGCGGGGGTGTCGGTCATGGGCGAGCGGTGTTTAGCGCGGCCGGCGCCTGCGAACAGCCCGCATCTAGCTGTTCGGCTCGATCAACGCGCCATAGACCAGGTTGCGCAGCTCCCGTCGGATGGTGGTGGCGGAGGAGGGCATGAGCTGGGTCATGAAGACCACCGTGACCTCCTCCACCGGATCGACCCAGAAGGCGGTCGAGGCCATGCCGCCCCAGTAGAACTCGCCGGGGCTCGAGGGCAGCAGGGCCTGCGGCGGATCGAACACCACGGCGAAGCCCAGGCCGAAGCCCACGCCGGCGTAGGTGCTCTCGGAGAACATCGAGCGCGAGTGGCGGGTGAGGTCGCCGCCGCCGGGCAGGTGGTTGGCGCGCATCAGCCGCAGCGTCTTCGGCGCCAGGATCCGTGCGCCTTGCAACTCGCCGCCGTTCAGCAGCATCTGGCAGAAGCGCTGGTAGTCGGCGGCGGTGGAGACCAGGCCGCCGCCGCCGGACAGCAGCGGCGGCGGCGCGAGGTAGGGGCTCGTCTGCGGATCGTCCTGCAGCTTCATGCGTCCGTCCGGGGTCGCCTCGTAGCAGGCGGCGAAGCGCCCGCGCTGGTCGTCGCGGACGTGGAAGCCGGTGTCGGCCATCTTCAGGGGATCGAAGACGCGCTCCTGGAACACGGCGTCGAGCGGCTTGGCGGCCACCTTCTGCACGATGTAGCCGAGCACGTCGGTGGAGACCGAGTAGTTCCACGCCTCCCCCGGCGAGAAGTCGAGCGGCACGGCGGCCAGCGCGCCGACCATCTGCTCCAGGTCGCGCTCGCCGTAGACCGTGTCGATCTGCAGCTGGCGGTAGGCCGCGTCGACGTTCGAGCGGTACTGGAAGCCGTAGGTCAGGCCGGAGGTGTGGCGCATCAGGTCGACGACCTGCATCGGCCGCGCCGGCCGCCGGGTGACGAAGCCGCCCGCAACGCCGGCGCTGAACACGCCGAGGTCGGCCCAGGCGGGGATGTAGCGGGCCACCGGATCGTCGAGGGCGATCAGCCCCTCTTCGACCAGCGACATCAGGGCCACCGAGGTGACCGGCTTGGTCATGGAGTAGATGCGGAAGACCGTGTCCTCGGTCAGGGCGGCGCCGCGCTCGACGTCGCGCAGGCCGAGCACCGATTGGTGCGCCGTCTCGCCGCGGCGGCTGACCAGCAGCTGGGCGCAGGGCAGCCGGCCGGCGCCGATGTAACGATCCTCCAGAAACCGGTCGATCCGGGCCAGCCGTTCGCGCGAGAAGCCTTGCTGCGTCCTGTCCATGCCGAACTCCTCTCGCCTGCCCGTGCGTCCGCAGGCGAACTGTGCCCGTGCCAAGCGGCGTAGGACAAGGTATTGACCACTCTGCGGCTGTCCTCGGCGGCCGTTGCGAGACGATCGCCGCGCATTAGACAAGAAACCTTATAGGCGCGGCGTGCGCATGAGGAGCACAGGGTGGAAGGAACAGGGGTGAGCGGACAGGGTGGCGGCCAGCGGCCGATGATCGTGGGCATCGGCGGGACGATCCGCGCCGGCTCGACGACGGAGACGGCGCTGATCTGCGCGCTGAAGCGCGCCGAGGCCCTGGGTGCGGAGACCCGGCTGTTCGGCGGCGAGTTCCTGGCCAGGCTGCCGATCTTCGACCCGCGTCCGGGCGAGCCGACGCCGGAGCAGATGGAGCTGGTCGCCGCGGTCCGCGCCGCCGACGGGATCATCATCGGCAGCCCCGGCTACCACGGCTCGATCTCGGGGGTGGTGAAGAACGCGCTCGACACCCTGGAGATCACCGCCAAGGACGAGGCGCCCTATTTCCACGGCCGGCCGGTGGGGGCGGTGGTCACCGCTTATGGCTGGCAGGCGACCGGCTCGACGTTGAACGCGCTGCGCGGGATCATACATGCGATGCGGGGCTGGCCGACGCCGTTCGGCGCCGCCCTCAACTCCACCGCCGGCTTGTTCGACGAGGGGGGAAGTTGCCGCGACAGCAAGGACGCCTGGGCGCTCTCGACCGTCGCGGAGCAGGTGATGGAGTTCGCCAGGATGCGGGTCGGAACATGAGCAAGCTGGAGCTGGCGCCCCTGGGCGGCGATGCGTCGGACGACGCGGTGACCTCGGCGATCGCGCCGATCGAGGACATCATCGAGGACGCCCGCAACGGGCGGCCGTACATCCTGGTCGACGCCGAGGACCGGGAGAACGAGGGCGACGTCATCATCCCGGCGCAGTTCGCCACTCCGGACCAGATCAACTTCATGGCCCGCCACGCGCGCGGCCTGATCTGCCTGTCGATCACCACCGAGCGCGCCCGCCAGCTGCGCCTGCCGCCCATGGCCTGGGAGAACCAGTCCGGCCACGGCACCGCCTTCACCGTCTCGATCGAGGCGCGCGAGGGGGTCACGACCGGCATCTCGGCCCACGACCGGGCGCACACCATCGCCGTGGCCATCGACCCGACCAAGAGCGCCGACGACGTGGTTTCGCCCGGCCACGTCTTCCCGCTGGTCGCCCGCGAGGGCGGGGTGCTGGTCCGCGCCGGCCACACCGAGGCCGCGGTCGACATCTCCAGGCTCGCCGGCCTCAACCCGGCGGGCGTGATCTGCGAGATCATGAAGGACGACGGCACCATGGCCCGTCTTCCTGATCTCGTCGCCTTCGCCCAGCTGCACGGCATGAAGATCGGCACCATCGCCGACCTGATCGCCTATCGCCGCCGGACCGAGCGCCAGGTCGAGCGGGTGCTGGAAACGCCGTTCGACAGCGTCTACGGCGGCCGCTTCCGGATGGTGATCTACCGCAACGTGCTCGATCGCACCGAGCACGCGGTGCTGATCAAGGGCAAGGTCGACAGCGACAAGCCGACCCTGGTGCGCATGCACAAGGTCAACATGGCCGCCGACATGCTGGGCCATGTGGAGACCCGCCAGGACCTGGTGCCCAGGGCGCTGCACACGATCGCCAGCTGGGACGGCGCGGGCGTCGCGGTCTTCATCCGCAGCTCGAACCCGGACGCCCTGTCGGCCAAGTACAGCGAGCCCGACGCGCCGCAGCACGAGAGCATCCAGCGCGACTACGGCATCGGCGCGCAGATCCTGCTGGACCTCGGCGTGCGCGACATCGTGCTTTTGACCGCCAGCAAGCCCGCGCCGCGTCTGCCGGGTTCGGGCGGCTACGGCCTGCGCATCGTCGGCCGCCGCGAGCTCTAGACCAAGCCTAGACCGTTCGCCGCTGGCGGCCGGTTCGGCGCAGCGAATGGTCTAACTTCAAAAACCTATGAGCGTTCGGCGGTTCATTCGAACCGCCAAACGCTCCAGGCAACGCCTCGGCGCGCCCGTGCATTCGAAGGGCCATGAGCGCGCTTCGCATCGGCTGTTCCGGCTGGGTCTACAAGGACTGGCGCGGCCCGTTCTATCCGAACGAGGTCAAGGACCGCGACCGGCTGGCCTGGTACGCCGGCCGCTTCGACTGCGCCGAGATCAACGCCAGCTTCTACCGCCTGCCGTCCGCAGAGACGGTCGCAGCCTGGGCGGCCCGCGTGCCCGAGGGCTTCGTCTTCGCCTGGAAGGTCAGCCGCTTCATCACCCACAACAAGAAGCTGAACGACTGCGCGGACTCCGTGTCCCTGGTGTTCGGACGCATGGCCGCCCTCGGCCACGCCTTCGGGCCGGCCCTGGTGCAGCTGCCGCCCCAGCTGCGCCGCGACGAGGGCCGGCTGGCCGCCTTTCTCGCGCTTCCGCCCAAGGGGCTTCGGCTCGCCGTCGAGTTCCGGCACGAGAGCTGGTACTGCCCCGAGGTCTTCGAGGTCCTGGCCGGTTTCGACGCGGCGCTCTGCATCTCCGATCACCACGCCGCGCCCTCGCCCTGGCAGGTCACCGCCTCCTGGGTCTATGTGCGCGGCCACGGGCCCGGCGGGCGCTACGCCGGCCGCTATCGCTGGAACGCTGGGCCAGCGTGATCGACGAATGGCGAAGCCAGGGTCGCGACGTCTACGCGTTTTTCGACAACGACATCAAAAGTGCGGCGCCGCTGGACGCGCTCGCGCTTAAACGCCTGACCGCGGGAACGGCCTGACCGTTCGAAGCCTTAAGCATGAGGCACGACGCGTCTTCACCGTGTGTGAAGCAGATCGGTGCTAGGCCGCGGCTTGCGGGTGCGGGGATCGCCCGCGCGACAGAAGCCGACGCCTATCGTGCTTAGATGCTTGAATCGGTTGCGTAAGCGAGTACCGGCATGTCCCTAGACGCCTCCTCCCTGAGCGCCGACGCCTTCCCGGTCGAGCCGCAGGCGTTCCTCGACGCCGACGCCCGCGCGGGCGTCCTCGCCGACAACGGCAAGTCGAGCTACAGCATCGACCAGGCCGCGACGCAGCTGCTGCGCGACGACGACACCTGGTCCTCGATGGGCCAGCCGTTCACCGTCACCTACGCTTTCCGGGCGTCGGCGCCCGCGACCATGCCGTCGGACACCGGCGGCTTCACGCAGTTCAACGCCGCCCAGATCAAGGAGGCCGAGCTGGCGTTGAAGGCCTGGTCCGACGTCGCCAACATCCGCTTCGTGCGGATCGGCGTCGGCACGAGCGGCCCGGCCGCCTATTCCGACAACGCCACCATCCTGTTCGGCGACTACACGACGGGAGAAGCCGGTTCGGCCGCCTTCACCTTCTTTCCCGGTTCGACGGCCTATTCGTCCTCGGCGGGCGATGTCTGGGTCAACGGGACCCTGAGCTACAACCTTGCTCCGACCATCGGGAACTATGGCGGCATGACCCTCGTCCACGAGATCGGTCACGCCATCGGCCTGGAGCACCCCTCGGACTACAACGCCTCGGCCAACACCAGCCTGAGCTACGGGACGGACGCCAGCTATTACGAGGACGACCGTCAGTACACGATCATGAGCTACTTCGGCGAGACCAGCACGGGCGCCAACTTCGGGGGCGTCTACGCCGCCTCGCCGATGCTCGACGACATCGCCGCGGTCCAAAGGGCCTACGGCGCCAACATGGCGACCCGCGCGGGCGACACGGTCTACGGGTTCAACTCCAACGCCGACGAGCCGTGGTTCGTCGCCAGCTCCAGCTCGAGCAAGCTGGTGTTCGCCGTCTGGGACGCCGGTGGGACCGACACCTTCGACTTCTCCGGCTATAGCAGCAACCAGCTCATCGACCTGCGGCCCGGCAACTTCTCGAACGTCGGCGGACTGGCGGGCAACGTCGCCATCGCCCAGAACGTGACCATCGAGGACGCCGTCGGCGGGCCAGGCGCCGACATCATCTACGGCAATGCGGCGGGAAACACGATCAACGGCGGCGCCGGCGCCGACACCATCGTCGGCGGCTCGGGCGCGCGCAACCAGCTGCTCGGCGGCGACGGGAGCGACGCGATCACCGGCGGCGCCGGCTTCGACATCGTCAACGGCAACAAGGGCGACGACACCATCGACGGCGGCCCGGGCGGCAATGACTGGCTGCTGGGCGGGCAGGGGAACGACCTGATCACCGCCCATGCCGGCGTCAACATCATGAACGGCAACCTGGGCGCCGACATCGAAACCGGCGGCGCCGGCGACGACACCGTGCGCGGCGGCCAGGGCGACGACTCCCTGAACGGCGGGGCCGGGAACGACCACCTGCTGGGCGACCTGGGCAATGACACCCTGAGCGGCGGGAGCGGGGCCGACACCTTCCACTTCCAGGCGGGCGGCGGCCAGGACCTGGTGACCGACTTCAACGCCGCCGAGGGGGACCGGATCGAGCTGGACGGGGGGGCGACCTACACCCTGGGCCAGAACGCCGCCGGCGCAGTGATCGCCCTGGCGAGCGGCGACACCATCACGCTCGCGGGCGTCGACGCCGCGTCGCTGCCGGCGGGATCGATCGTGCTGGCGTAGGACGGGCGCTTGGCGTCCTCACCGGGGGTTCACATAGGGGTTCGGCAAGGTCCCTTGCGGACCCGGCGCGATCGGATCGGGCGAAGTTCCCGGCATGGGAGTCGTCCGTGACGGGCCTGGGTCATGGATCTCGGGGATCGTGGCCTGCGGCTGCTTGCCGGGGCCTGCGCAGCCGGCGACGAGCGCCGCCAGACCGACGAGCGTCAAGGCGCACGCGGGGTTGAGGCGGCTCATGGCGAAGTCTCCTGTCACTTTCGGCGAAGCTGAGCACGCATGGCGCGTCGGGTCGAGCCTCTACCGTGGCTAAGGAGCCCAGCCCGGCATTTCGGACGCCTGGCGTATCCAGCTTGCCACGAGCGCTTCGTCGACGGGCTCGGTCTCGCGGATGTCGAGGTAACGCACATCCGGCTGCTTGGAGGCGCCCGGAGGCATGGGATCGAGCGAGGCGCCGCGGAAGAAGGTCACCTTCACGTAGTTGGTGAAGCAGTGGAAGCTCAAGAACCAGCCCTGACCTTCGACGCCGTAGAAGGGGGAGTTCCACTTCACCGCCTTGCGCACCCCAGGCACGGTGCGCACGACCAGGGCGTCGAGCCGGCGGCCGAGGTCGCTCTTCCATCCGGGCATGGCGGCGATGTAGGCCTGGACGGGCCCGTCGCCATCGCCCTTGGCGATCTGCGGGTTGCCGCCGGAGAGGAGGGCGGGCTTCGCAGATTCTGCTGTGGGTTTGCCTACCATGGCCGCCACTCTGCACGCCGCAGCGCCCGCATTCCATCCCCGCGCGCCAGCGCTCACCTGGGCTTGAATGTCATGGCCAGCATTCTGCTGTCGGTCGAGCCTGGTCAAGGACGGGGGTCCTCTTCGGAGGCGTCCTTCAACGAGGTGCGGTCTTTGGCGATGCTCGCCGGTCCGCTTTCGACCCAAACATGCCTCTACAGCTCCCCCGGGCGACCGGTGCGCGCCCTTCAGCTGCGGTGACGAGGCGGAGACGCATTGCCGGCGGCCTGCCCTCTCCACCATCCGCTCTTCGCTGCGCTCGGCGGACGGTTCCCCTCTC
>NZ_DATELG010000243.1:0-3192 GCF_035276905.1 Phenylobacterium sp.
GCTGGGGCCGAACGCGCGCCGCGCCAAGCTCGCCGAGGCCGCAGCTGCGCTGGAGGCGCGGGCCGACGCCTTCGTCGAGGCGATGATGAGCGAGATCGGCGCGACCGAAGGCTGGGCGCGCTTCAACCTGATGCTCGCGGCCGGCATGATCCGCGAAGCGGCGTCGCTGACGACCCAGATCGGCGGCGAGGTGATCCCCTCCGACAAGCCGGGCTGCCTGGCCATGGCGGTGCGCGAGCCGGCCGGCGTGGTGCTGGGGATCGCGCCGTGGAACGCGCCGATCATCCTGGGCGTGCGCGCGATCGCCACGCCGCTGGCCTGCGGCAACACCGTCGTGCTGAAGGCCTCCGAGCAGTGCCCGCGCACGCACGCCCTGATCGTCGAAGCCTTCCAGGCTGCGGGCCTGGGCGAGGGAGTCGTCGAGATCGTCACCAATGCGCCCGAGGACGCGGGCGAGGTAGTGGGCGCTCTGATCGATCATTTGGCGGTGCGGCGCATCAACTTCACGGGCTCGACGGCGGTGGGCCGCATCGTCGCCAAGCGTGCGGCGGAGAACCTCAAGCCCGCCCTGCTCGAGCTCGGCGGCAAGGCGCCGCTGGTCGTGCTGGAGGACGCCGACCTGGACGAGGCGGTCAAGGCGGCGGCCTTCGGCGCCTTCATGAACCAGGGCCAGATCTGCATGTCGACCGAGCGCATCATCGTCGTCGAGGCGGTGGCCGATGCGTTCGCGCGCAAGTTCGCCGAGAAGGTGCGCGGCATGGCCGTGGGCGACCCTCGCGAGGGCAAGACGCCGCTCGGCGCGGTCGTGGACGCGAAGACCGTCGCCAGCGTGCAGGGCCTGATCAAGGACGCGCTCGCCAAGGGCGCCAGGCAGCTCGTCGGCGGCGAGGCCAAGGGCGTGCTGATGCCGGCCCATGTCATCGACGGCGTGACCCCCGACATGCGCCTGTTCCGCGACGAGAGTTTCGGCCCGGTGGTCGCCCTTGTTCGCGCGCGCGACGAGGCGCACGCCATCGAACTCGCCAACGACACCGAGTACGGCCTCTCAGCGGCGGTCTTCACCCGCGACATCGCCCGCGGCTTGAAGGTCGCGCGCCAGATCAAGTCCGGCGTCTGCCACGTCAACGGCCCGACCGTGCACGACGAGGCGCAAATGCCGTTCGGCGGGGTCAAGGCCTCCGGTTACGGCCGCTTCGGCGGCAAGGCCGGCATCGAGGCCTTCACCGAGCTGCGCTGGATCACCGTGGAGACCGAGCCGGGCCATTTCCCGATCTGAGCCCGCCCACGCCCCTCATTCGACAACAATCACAATGGCTGGCGGGACCGCCGGCGGGAAGGAACCTATGATCGGCGAACGCCGCGAAGAAGACACCGTCGCCTTTGAGATCGAAGGCGGCGTCGCCTGGGTGAAGTTCAATCGCCCGGAGAAGCGCAACTGCATGAGCCCCAAGCTCAACCGGCAGATGGGCCGGGTGCTGGACGAGTTGGAGTTTCGCGATGACGTCGGCGTCCTGGTGCTGACGGGCGAGGGCGCCTCCTGGTCCGCCGGCATGGACCTGAAGGAGTATTTCCGCGAGACGGAAGCCCGGGGACTTGGCGCGACGCGCCAGGCGCAGCGCGAGGCCTATGGCTGGTGGCGGCGCCTGCGCTGGTTCCAGAAGCCGACCATCGCCATGGTCAACGGCTGGTGCTTCGGCGGCGGCTACGGCCCGCTGTTCGGCTGCGACCTCGCCTTCGCCGACGAGGCGGCGCAGTTCGGGCTGTCCGAGATCAACTGGGGCATCCTGCCGGGCGGCGGGGCCTCGAAGGTCGCCAGCGAGCTGCTGCCGTTCCGCAAGGCGATGTACCACGCGCTGATGGGCGAAAACATCGACGGCAGGACCGCCGCC
Source organism: Phenylobacterium sp. (assembly GCF_035276905.1). Classification (GTDB taxonomy): domain Bacteria; phylum Pseudomonadota; class Alphaproteobacteria; order Caulobacterales; family Caulobacteraceae; genus Phenylobacterium. Next base: position 1,890 of record NZ_DATELG010000243.1, read on the forward strand.
GAGTGGGGCCTGGTCAACGAGGCCCTGCCGGCCGCCCAGCTGAAGGCGCGCGTCAGCGAGGTCGCCCAGGTGCTGTTGAAGAAGAACCCGGTGGCGCTGAAGGCCACCAAGGACGCCATCCGCCGCGTCCGCGAGATGACCTATGACAACGCCGAGGACTATCTGATCCGGGCCCAGGAGGCCGCCAACAGCTTCGACGGCGAAGGCCGCAAGGAAGGCATCCGGCAGTTCATCGACGACAAGACCTACAAGCCCGGGCTCGGCGCCTACGACAAGGATCGGCAGGCGGGCTGACGCCTTTGCGGTTCATTCACGAACTGTGCGCGGAGAACGGAGCCGTTTGTTTGTTCCGTTCCTTCGCTTGAGCTATGTCAGGGCGCATGACTGACAGCAGGCCCGTGGCCGCCGCCGAAGCGCCCCGGTTTGACCTCGGGGACCTGCCGAGCTTGCTGGGCTTCCACCTGCGGCTCGCCCACGTCGCCATGTACCGGGATTTCACCGAGACGCTGGCGGAGCTCGAACTCACCCAGAAGCAGTGCGCCGTGCTGCAACTGATCGCCGCCAATCCGGGGGTGTCCCAGGTCGACCTCGCCGCGATCCTCGGCAGCGACCGGGCCACCATGATGGCGCTGGTCGATCGGCTCGACGAGCGCGATCTCGTCGCGCGGCGGAGGTCCGCCTCCGACCGGCGGCGCCAGGAGCTGAGCCTCACCGCGCGCGGGGCCACCGTCCTGGAGGCCGCAAATCGGGCGATCGCAATGCACGAGCGCCGCTTTACCGAGCGCTTCAGCCCGGCCGAGCTGAAATCGCTGATCGAGGGGCTCTCGCGCATTCACCGGCAGGTCTGAACGTCCGAGCCGGGCGAGCACCGCGGTTTCGGCGACCTGCGCCATTTTCGCCGTTGACTGCCGAACGGTTGTCGGCTTCCAAAGCCCAGCTTCAGCTGCCCGAAGCGTATACGAGAATTCCCGTGTCCGAGGACATTACACTTCGCAACCTCGTTGCCGATGCCGCCGCCGCATATTTCAGGAACAACCACGTCAGGCCGTCGGAAATACCCGCGATCATAAGTCAGATCGCCGCGAGCTTCTCGGCGATCGCCGCTCCCGCATTCGGACCAGCGCCGGAAAAGCCCCAGCAGCCGAAGCTTAGTCAGGCAGAGATTCGGAAATCCATTACGTCCGACGCTCTGATCAGCTTTGAGGACAACAAGCCGTACAGGACCTTGCGGCGACATCTCAGAGCGCGGGGAATGTCCCCCGAAGACTATCGGAGGAAATGGGGCCTGCCTGAGGACTACCCG